>NZ_CP166840.1:1800000-1977500 GCF_041346925.1 Agaribacterium sp. ZY112
AAATTGCATGTCATAAGCAAACTGCCTGCGGCTTTTGTTTAAGGCTTTAAAGCCAAAGCGATTAACAAAAATATAGTTTTCCGCGTTTAGTTTTGCACTAAGTTTGCAGCGTAAAGCTTTTTTTTCACCCAGGTAATTAAACCAAGTTCCCTCTGCCATATCTTTAGCTTTTTGATAAAACTCGTTGCTGAGTTGTTCGTAACGACTTTGTTGGCGTTCTAGCGCATCCATATCTTCCCAGGCTTTAGTGGCATGCTCATCTTTACCGAGCTTGATACGCTGTTCGGAGTTGATACCTTGGCGCTGTATCTGTGGGCTTGTATTATTAGCAGCTTTGATTAATAAGTGCTCCAGTTCAGCGAGCTTCTCTTTACAGACCTCATCGTTATTGATCGTTAAGGCTATGCCTGTAGCAAGTTGCTGTAATAAATTGGGTAATAAACGCTGTAGACGCGCGATCGATTTTGTATCGCTATGGCCCTGACTAATCCAAACAAGATCACTCACGACTTGCTCGTACTCTATCCACTCACTTGATTGGCGGCCACCACGGGCGTGGCTAATGAGTAATACTTGCAGCCAAGTACTAACTAAAAACTCATTTAGCTGAGCCGGTAGCTGTTGATCTTTAATTTTTTCATAAATCGTTGTTTGAGCCATTTCGCGTGCACAAGAGAGCTTAACTTTACCGCTTTCACTTTGCTCTGTTCTACTGGTGACGATTGCGGCTTTGTCTTGTTCGCTTTGCAGGGCTGCTTGAATTTCTGCTCGGGCAGTTCTAAAAAAATCTTGGTCTAGCTTAAATTGCCGGTTTAGCTGCTGGATGATGCGGCTCATCAGTTGATAAAGCGTGTCTTTCTCTAGAGACTTGTTGTCATCAATGCCCATGCCTGCTTCTGTAATTGTATTAATCAGTAAGCGCGCGGGGTGATTTTGATCATTCAGAAAGTTGCTATCGTATAAAGCCACTTTTAATACAGGTATTTGTAAGCGGCAGATTAAAGATTGCACAGCGATTGGCAGCTGCTCATCTTCGAGTATTTTGTCAAAAAATAACGCAATTAAGTTGATGATGTCTTCATCTGGTTGACTGGTGGCTTGTGGCTTCTTTGGGTCTTGTTTGGCGAGGATTTGTTTAACTAAAAGGGGCACATAGTTTTTGGGCTCGCCCTGGTCGATACGAGCGTCTAGCTGAGTTTGAGCCTGGCTTAGTTTTTGGCTCAGCTCTGCTGCGGGCATTAAAGTTCCGGGGTTTTCACTAAATACATGGTAATTAGCGAGATCGTCTATATCCGGTAATTGGGTTTGTCGAGCTGTACGTATAGAGGCCATCAAAACGCTTAAGACCGAGGCTTCAATATTAAAACCTTGGTGGTGACCTAGGTTTTGAGTTAGATTTTGCCCATGCTTTAGCTGGCTTGAGAGTGGTTGGAAGGTATTGTTACTCGGTACTGCTTGTGTGCCTGTTTCAAATTGTTCGAAATTAGCCGCTTTGATTTTCCCTCTAGAGCAAAAGGCTCCTGTTGACCGAGTTTCGGAAGCTGCGGTTTCTGCTCCGAGTGCTTCTTTCTGCTCTATCTCAAATCCTGATCTTGACTCTGCTTCTTCGCATACGGTTTTACTTTTTGGGGGCGCTACTTTGGGCAGTATGCCAGCATTAATAAGCACCCGATTACAGTCAGCAAAGACATGCCCTAGCTGTTTAAGCACATGGGTTTCAAAAAGCTTAAACATGATCAGTTGGGTTTTAATATTGAGGCTTAGCTGCTCCTTACAGATTTGGCTAAACAGCTGGCTTAATGTAAGTGGAGCGAGTGGGTTGTGTTGTTGCTTAAGTAATAGAGGCTCTAGCAGTTTAGCTAAGCGAGCTTCTAATTCGTGAAGCTCAATGCGGTATGTATCGCGACTACGGTCGGCCATGTTTTTCTGGGCCAGTTCTAGCTCAAGTACTTCGCTATCTACAATAGAAAGCGCATTGTCGGCCTCTGGTGTAGCTGCGGGGTTTAAGTACGCTTGGCTTTGTTCTTCGACAAGCGATTTAAAATACGTTTCTAATTTTTGGCCAAAGTCACTAATAAACTTGTTGCGTGCAGAGCGAATGGCTCGCTTGGCCTCAAAGTAGAGGTTCTCTTCATTGTTTGTGGTCGCTCGGCCACTGAGTTCGTAGAACAGTTGGTCTGATGAACTAAAAAGCTCGGCCAATAAGGTCTGTATATGGTCATGGCTAATCTCAGCGATTTGCTGAAGCAGCTCCTTATTTGCATTTGAGATCATCGTTCTTGCAAAGCCTTCCATTAAAGCGTGTACCGTTCTCTAGAAAGGGCCTTAGCTCCATTTCAAACCTTTGGGCTTGAATGCTTCCTATCTGCCTGCCAGCAGCGCGGTGTATTGTTATGTTGCATTTTATTGTACACGCTTCGCTACCTAGCCTGCAGTAGTGGATTTGTGTGCTTGTTTCATACGCTCGGCAACCTATAATGTGGGCCTCGCTTACTTTAGGGACCTTAGATCATGTTGTTAATGATCGATAACTACGATTCTTTTACCTATAACGTTGTGCAATACCTCGCGGAATTAAAAGCCGAAGTAAAGGTGGTGCGCAATGATGAACTTAGTGTGGAGCAAATTGAAGCTTTACAACCCGAGCGTATTGTCGTTAGCCCGGGCCCTTGTACGCCTAACGAGGCAGGTGTTTCGGTTGATGTGATTAAGCGTTTTAAGGGTAACGTTCCCATCTTGGGTATTTGCTTGGGACATCAGAGTATAGGCCAAGCTTTTGGTGCTGATATTATCCGCGCGGCTAAAGTCATGCACGGCAAACTGTCACCCATGTATCACAGTAGTCAAGGCGTGTTTAAAGGCTTGCCGAGCCCCTTTGATGCTACACGTTACCACTCATTGGTCATCGATAAACAGAGCTTGCCAGAAGGGCTGGAAGTCACTGCGTGGACACAAACAGACAGTGGTGAAATTGATGAAATCATGGGTATTCGTCATCGAGACTATGCGATTGAAGGTGTGCAGTTTCACCCCGAATCTATCTTAAGTGAGCATGGGCATAAGTTATTACAGAACTTCTTAGATCTAAGCTGCTAAGTCTGCTCAATAAAAATAAGGATGTATATGAACATCAATGAAGCGCTCACCGCATTGGTAGAGCAACAAAGCCTAAGCCAAGTACAAATGGCAGAAGTTATGCAGCAAGTGATGACAGGGCAAGCTAGCCCTGTGCAAATTGCAGGTTTATTGGTTGCTTTGCGTATGAAGGGCGAGACCGTCGATGAAATTTCGGGGGCCGCTCAGGTGATGCGAGAACTGGCGACCCCAGTTGCTATTAATGCTGAAAACCTTGTTGATACTTGTGGTACCGGTGGTGATGGCGCCAATATTTTTAATGTCAGTACGGCGGCTGCATTTGTGGTTGCTGCTGCCGGAGGTCATGTAGCTAAGCATGGCAATCGCTCTGTATCCAGTTCAAGCGGTAGCGCCGATGTCTTAGAAGCCGCCGGAGTACGCTTAGACGTGTCGCCAGAGTTGGTTGCTAGGGCCGTCGAAAGCATTGGTGTTGGTTTTATGTTTGCGCCGGCCCACCACGGCGCCATGAAACATGCTATTGGCCCGCGTAAAGAGCTTGGCTTGCGTACGGTCTTTAATATGCTAGGGCCTATGACCAACCCCGCAGGTGTTAAGCGGCAAGTCCTAGGAGTCTTTAGTGCCGCTTTGTGTCGGCCGATGGCTGAAGTGCTACAGCGCCTAGGGTCAGAGCATGTCATGGTGGTACATGCTGATGACGGTTTGGATGAACTATCGATTGTGGGGCACTCCAATGTCGCCGAGCTAAAAAACGGCGAAATTCTGGAGTATCGCATCAGCGCTGCCGATTTAGGCCTGGCTGAGTTTGATAATTTGAACGGCTTGGAAGTCAGTAGTGCAGATGAAAGCTTAGCTCTAATCAAATCTGTTTTTACTGGTGAGCAAAATAATGCCGCCCTTAAGGCTCACGCCATTATTAGTTTGAATGCCGGTGCGGCTATTTATGTTGCGGGTATTGCAAGTAGTTTGGCTGAGGGCGTAGCTATGGCAGAGGACGCAATTCAGAGTGGTGCTGCCACAGAGAAATTAACTGCGCTTGCGCAATTTACTCAAGCTCAATAACGATATCAATAACAGGTAACAACGTGCAAGACACTCCTACCGTGCTGAAAAAAATTATTCAGCGTAAATATGAAGAAATAAACGAGCGCAGCGCAACACTTAGCTTTGCCGATATAAAAGTGCTGGCAAATGAGCGCCACACCCCTTTTCGTGGTTTTGTTGACAGCATGCTTAATAAGCTGGCTAAAGGCGAGAGTGCAGTCATTGCCGAAATAAAAAAAGCTTCGCCTAGCAAGGGGGTTATTCGTGAGCATTTTGTTCCTGCAGATTGCGCTAAAAGCTATGCTAAAGCGGGTGCTGCGTGCTTATCGGTTCTGACCGATGTCGATTTTTTCCAAGGCGCGGATGAATATTTAAAGCAAGCTCGTGCCGCTTGTGACTTACCGGTTATACGCAAAGATTTTTTGGTTGAGCCTTATCAGGTATATGAGGCGAAGGCGATGGGCGCAGATTGTGTTCTGTTGATTGTTGCTGCGCTGGAATTTGAAAAGCTCAAAGAGCTCAATGAACTTG
Source organism: Agaribacterium sp. ZY112 (assembly GCF_041346925.1). Taxonomy (NCBI): domain Bacteria; kingdom Pseudomonadati; phylum Pseudomonadota; class Gammaproteobacteria; order Cellvibrionales; family Cellvibrionaceae; genus Agaribacterium; species Agaribacterium sp. ZY112. Next base: position 1,804,669 of record NZ_CP166840.1, read on the forward strand.
CCTTAGAGCTGGGTTTAGATGTACTTGTCGAAGTTCACAATGATGAAGAGCTAGAGCAGGCCTTGGCCTTGCCTAATAAGCTCATTGGCATTAACAATCGCAATTTACATACTTTTGAAGTTGGCTTACAAACCACTCTGGATTTACTAGAGCAAATACCCAGTGAGCGTGTTGTGGTCACAGAAAGTGGTATTTTAGCCCCTGAAGACGTTGCACTTATGCGCCGCCACGGTGTTAACAGTTTTTTAGTTGGCGAGAGTATGATGCGAGTGCCTGAGCCAGGCGATAAATTGGCAGAATTATTTCGTTAATTTTAGATTTGTATTTTAAAATTAAAAAAGGCGCTCTTATCAGCGCCTTTTTTAATGTGCAATTATGCTTAGTATGTAAGCTTGTTGGTACTAGCGTGTATTAAATACCACCATGGTTTTACCTTTCACCGACACCAGACCTTGTTCCTCTAAGGTTTTAAGTACGCGGCCAACCATCTCGCGAGAACAGCCAACGATACGGCCTATTTCTTGGCGGGTAATTTTAATCTGCATACCATCTGGGTGGGTCATTGCGTCGGGTTCTTTGGTTAAATCGAGCAAGGTACGGGCAACACGTCCGGTAACATCTAAGAAGGCAAGATCGCCGACTTTACGTGTGGTATTACGCAGGCGTTTAGCCATTTGCTTACCGACGGCAAATAAAAATTCTGGGTGCGTTTCAGAAAGTTCTTGAAATTTAGCGTAAGAAATCTCGGCTATTTCACATTCACTTTTGGCTCGAACCCATGCGCTACGTGCATCTTCTTGATCAAAGATACCCATTTCGCCAAAAAAGTCACCATCATTGAGATAGGCGACAATCATTTCACGGCCTTCGTCATCTTCAATAAGTACCGTAACGGAACCTTTGACGATGTAGTACAGAGAGTCGCTGGTATCGCCTGCATAAATTAATGTGCTTTTGGCTGGGAAGCGACGTCGATGACAGTGGGATAAAAAAGTATCCACATTGTCGATATGAGGTGTTATTGGAGCAGTAATCAAAGCTGAGCCCTCAGGTTCTTTTTACATCCAGTTCTTTTATGATAGTGCCGGTTTGTCATCCTGACACCGTGTACTAAATATTTCAGCACACTGGGCAGGGCGAATCTTTGCATACAATTAGTGCATAATACCAGCATGCACTTGAAAAAATGGCACCTAAACCACATATATTGCGTCTTAATCTGCAGTATTTTTGACAGCACTGGATAAAAACATGAAAGCAACAGTCAACTGGGCCGGTAAGGCCAAATTTATTGGCAACTCAGGTAGCGGCCACAGCGTAACGATGGATGGTCCTCCAGATCATGGTGGAGAGAATCAAGGCCCGCGCCCTATGGAGATGCTATTGCTTGGTTTGGGTGGCTGTTCGACCTTTGATGTGGTGTCTATTTTAGAGAAAAGTCGCCAGCAAATCGTCAATGTCGATGTTGAAATAGATGCCGAGCGCGCTGATGCGGTGCCTTCGGTGTTTACTAAGATTCACTTGAACTTCAAAGTAACAGGTACAAAACTTAAAGAGACGCTGGTAAAGCGAGCGGTATCTTTGTCTGCGGAGAAATATTGTTCGGCTTCCATCATGCTTGAGGCCGCCGGCGTTGAGGTGACACATAGCTATGAAATTGAAGAGCTTGAAGCCGCTGAATAATTACTGAACACTTCAAAAACTGGGAGAGCGTTAAAGCCGCCCTCCTTGTTCTTAAATACGATAACTACTTTGAGTCATGGTTTTACTGACTAGCGTCATGGCTGTCTTTACCGGGGCGGGAAAGTCGTAGCCCCCCGCCTCTAAGGCCATATGCTGATGCTTGGCTTCATCTTCGAGCATTTGCTCAACCACGGCTCTGGAGCGTTTATCTTCTAAGGGAAGGCTTTGTAAGTGTTCTTCAAGGTGGGCGCACACACGTTCTTCGGTGGCGGCTACAAAGCCTAAACTGACCTTATCGCTAATTAAGCCCGCAATAGCGCCTATACCAAAAGAAAGCCCGTACCATGCTGGATTCAATAGGCTAGTGTGGCTGTCGAGCGCTTTTAACCTATCTTCACACCAAGCGAGGTGATCGATCTCCTCATCTGCTGCATGTTGCATGTCTTTTTTCACCGCGCTTAGCTTTGCCGTTAATGCTTGGCCTTGATACAGGGCCTGTGCACATACCTCACCGCTGTGGTTGACGCGCATTAAGCCTGCTGAGTGGCGTCGCTGGCTATCGCTCAGTTCGTTCTCGCTAAGGCTTTCAGCAGGAGAGCTGCGTAATGCTGGTTTAGTATGAGGGCTAATGGAGCGCAGGGCGCGGTCAGCTTCGCTAATAAAGCGGTCAATAAGACTTAGATGGCGCATGGTGTTAATCGATTCTCGAGCTGGGTTGTATTGAGGCTTTGGCTTACACTTTACCTTTGCGTAGTAAATAGTCCAGCCTAAACTCTTGCGTTTAGATTAGTGAGATCAAGCCTGCTGTAAAAAGGATGTATATGGATAACAATGATCTGGCCCTCTTATTAAAGGGGCGAGTGCCTTTGATAGCTTTAGAGAGTTACGATGAACAGCGAGCCGTAGAACTCGTTAGCTCGCATGCTCGTGATCTGGGCATGGCGGCTTGGAAGTGGACCTTAACAGACGGCATTGGCCCTTTGGGCTTTGGCCTCGAGTTAAGTGATGCATCGCAATACTGTGAGCCTGAAGCGGCCCTGCGTCATTTGAAGGGCTTGTCTGGCCCCTTACTTATTGTGCTTTGTGATCTACACCCCTTTTTGGACGATGCCAAAGTCATTCGTTTATTAAAAGATATGGCCTTACGCTTTGATGCCCAGAGGCAAAAGCTTGTGTTACTTAGCCACCGTTTGAGTTTGCCAGAAGAGCTTGTTCGTCTAAGTGTAAAAAGTGCGATAGCTCTGCCAGACGATGATGAGATCAGAAGCTTGCTGCGCCTGGAGGCCAAGCGCTGGCAAGAGCAAAATCGAGGCCTTCGTGTTAAGACTGATAAGGCCAGTCTTGACGCTTTAATTGCCAATTTGCGTGGCTTGCCACATGAAGATGTTAGGCGTTTGGCTTGGGGGGCGATAGCCGATGATGGCGCTATTACCGAATCTGATGTACCCAAACTTAATAAGGCAAAGTTCGCATTGATGGATATGCAAGGGGTATTGCACTATGAGTACCACACTGAGGCTCTGGCCAGTGTAGCGGGCTTTGAAGGTTTAAAAAGGTGGTTAAAGCAGCGTGAGCCAGCCTTGATGGATGTTGACCTGGAGCCGCCTAAAGGCGTGTTGCTCTTTGGTGTGCAAGGTGGTGGTAAAAGTTTGGCTGCTAAAGCCATTGCCGGTATGTGGAAGCTGCCTTTATTGCGCTTGGATATGGCCGCCTTGTATAACAAATACATCGGTGAAACCGAACGTAATTTACGAGCGGCTTTAGCCCTTGCCGATACCATGCAACCTTGTGTGTTATGGATAGACGAAATTGAGAAGGGCCTTGCTGAAGATGGTGATAGTGGTGTTGCTCAGCGCATACTCGGTACTTTGTTAACTTGGATGGCAGAGCGAAAGAGCCGGGTTATTTTGGTCGCCACGAGTAATGACATCAGTGTCTTGCCTCCAGAGCTGATGCGAAAAGGGCGTTTTGACGAGGTTTTTTTTGTTGATTTACCAGAGCAAGAAACACGTAAGCATATATTTACGATCCATATGCAAAAGCGTGACATTCATTGTGAAGGCTTTGATTTAAACAGCTTGGCGGCAATGAGCGAGGGCTTTACGGGTGCCGAAATAGAGCAAGCAGTGGTAGCGGCTTGCTATCAAGCAAGGGCTGATGAATGCCAGCTAGAGCAGCTGTATTTGCAGCGCGCGTTAACTCAAACTCGGCCCTTGTCGGTATTGCAGGCAGAGAAGCTTCACGCCTTGAGGGCTTGGGCTAAAGAGCGTTCTGTACCCGCTTAGGTTATTCCCCAAATAATAAGTCTTTTAAGGACTCTTCTTGTTTGACTTGGGTTTCTTGGTAAGGGGCAATATGAAAGGTTTTTTGTGCAATGACCTGGCCTTCAAGCTCTATGCTTAAGGCCCACTTTCCGAGCTTATCGGCCACAGGAGCCCAAACGGTATCGCCTAGAAAGAAATCCCAGTTGTTATCTCTTATATAAAGTGTGTCTTTAAACGGAGGGCGCTTTTGGCCGTGCTCATCAAGTACGCCGGGGTGGTCTATACAGCAATGTATCTGCTTGCCTTTGGCTTTTTTGATGTTGATGATCATACCAAACTCAATATCGATCTCGGCTGGCACCTCGGTGGTAAAGCGCTGCAGCTTGGGCAGTTTTTTACAGTTGGCATCCCACTTTGTGTAGATTCCATAACTAACAAGTTTTGTTTCAATTTTGGCTTTGGGCATATAGTTGGATAAAGCTGTTACGGCGTGTAAGTACTGAGCTTGGCTGAGCCTTGGGCCTGAGGACGGGCATAAGCAGAGTCGCGTTTGGGGTTTAATATGTATCGGTTTAGCTTGAGTGAATAGATAGGTGCTTGGCCTAAAAATAGCTGCATACAGTTGTGTATGCAGCTATTAGGCGAGTGCTTACTTGCCTTGCTCACGAGCAATAGCACGATAGGCAATGTCATTACGCTTATAGACATCTTTCCAATCGATATTATTGGCAAGCTTGTAAGCTGCTTGTTGGGCTTCGGTCACTGAGTTACCCAGCGCGGTAGCGCAAAGTACACGACCGCCATTGGTTACCACGTGCCCATCTTTATCAGCTGTGCCAGCATGGAAAACTTTTGCCGAATCCGTGTCGATACCGTCAAGGCCGCTGATGACATCGCCTTTATTGTATGAACCGGGGTAGCCACCTGCTGCAAGCACAACACCAACGGCAGGGCGCTCATCCCACTCTGTTTTACATTGGTCTAGCTTGCCATCTAAGGCTGCTAAACAAAGAGCTGGAAGATCGCTCTGTAAGCGCATCATGATAGGCTGAGTTTCAGGATCACCAAAGCGACAGTTATATTCAATCACTTTAGGTGTGCCATCGCTGTCAATCATCAAGCCGGCGTATAAGAAACCTGTGTAGTCATTGCCCTCGGCGGCCATACCGCGAATAGTGGGCATGATCACCTCATCCATAATGCGCTCATAGACTTCGGGGGTTACCACAGGCGCAGGGCTATAGGCGCCCATGCCGCCGGTGTTTAGGCCACTGTCGCCATCACCTGCACGTTTATGATCTTGGCTGGTTGCCATTGGCAGAACATTGACGCCATCTGCAATGACAATAAAGGAGGCTTCTTCACCGGAAAGGAACTCTTCGATAACAACACGGTAGCCTGCGTCGCCAAAGGCGTTGCCGCTAAGCATATCTTTCACGGCTTCTTCGGCAGTTGCTAAATCTTCAGCAACTATTACGCCTTTACCTGCGGCTAGGCCGTCTGCTTTGACAACAATTGGAGCGCCGTGTTTGCGAAGATAGGCCAAGGCTGGTTCAACTTCGGTAAAGCTTTCATAGGCCGCAGTTGGGATATTGTGGCGAGCTAGGAAGTCTTTGGTGAAAGCCTTAGAGCCTTCTAGTTGAGCTGCACCTTTGCTTGGGCCAAAACAAGCTAGGCCTTTTTCCGCAAAGTAATCAACAATGCCTTCTACTAAAGGCACTTCAGGGCCAACAATAGTTAGCTCAATACCTTCGAGTTTGGCGAAACCTGCAAGGCTTGCGAAGTCTGTTGCGTCAAAATCGATGTTTTTAAGCTTGGCATCACGTGCACTGCCGGCGTTACCGGGTGCAAGAAAAACGGCTTCAACTTCGGGGCTTTGAGCCGCTTTCCAAGCCAAAGCATGTTCGCGGCCTCCGCCGCCAATAACGAGTACTTTCATATCTGCTCTAGGCTCCTGAATTAGTGGCGGAAATGGCGCATGCCGGTGAAGACCATTGCCATACCTGCTTCATCTGCGGCAGCGATAACTTCTTCATCACGCATAGAGCCACCTGGCTGGATAACGGCTTTGATGCCTGCCTTGGCGGCGTTATCAATACCGTCGCGGAAAGGGAAAAAGGCGTCGGATGCCATAACAGAACCCGGCACTTCAAAACCGGCGTGTTCGGCTTTAATGCCAGCAATACGAGCGGAATTAACACGGCTCATTTGGCCTGCACCTATGCCAACAGTCTGATTGTTAAGGGCGTAGACAATGGCGTTGGACTTAACCATCTTGCCAACCTTCCAGGCAAATAGAAGGTCGCGAATCTCGTCTTCGGTTGGCTGGCGTTTAGTTACCACCTTGAGATCTGCTGCGGTGATGATGCCGTTGTCACGGCCTTGTACAAGCAAGCCGCCTGTGATCTTTTTGTAGTCAAAACCTTCGGTTACGGCGTCAGCCCACTGGCCGCACTCAAGTAGACGAACGTTTTTCTTGGCCGCAACAACTGCTACAGCTTTGGCGCTGATTGTTGGCGCGATAATGACTTCAACAAATTGCTTTTCGACAATGGCGGCAGCTGTGGCTTCATCAAGCTCTCGGTTAAACGCAATAATGCCGCCAAAAGCAGACTCAGGGTCGGTGGCAAAAGCCTGTTGGTAGGCTTCTTCAATGTTTGCAGCGACTGCAACACCACAAGGGTTGGCGTGCTTAACAATCACACAAGCTGGCTCGTCAAATTGTTTCACTGTTTCAAGGGCCGCGTCGGTGTCAGCAACATTGTTAAAGCTAAGCTCTTTGCCTTGCAGTTGCTTGGCAGTGCTAATGCTGGCACCTTCAAAGTTTTTGTCGACGTAAAACGCTGCGTTTTGGTGAGGGTTTTCACCGTAGCGCATGGTTTGAGTTAGTTGGAACTGGCTGTTAAAGGTGCGAGGGAACTCAGCTTCGTCACTTTGTACTTTGTTACCTAGGTAGTTGGCGATCATACCGTCGTAGGCTGCGGTATGTTCAAAAGCCTGTACGCTCAAATCGAAACGAGTATTGCGCGCGATTTGACCGTCATTGGCTTTCATTTCAGCTAATACAGCATCGTAGCTGCTGGCGTTTACAACAATTGCTACGTCATTAAAGTTCTTTGCCGCAGAGCGAACCATGGTTGGGCCGCCGATATCAATGTTTTCAATGGCATCTGGCAGAGTGCAATCGGCTTTGGCTACTGTCTGTGCAAATGGATATAGGTTCACTACAACCATGTCGATGGCGTTGATGCCGTGCTCGGCCATGATGGCGTCGTCTTGGCCGCGACGGCCGAGGATGCCACCGTGAACTTTAGGGTGTAAAGTTTTTACACGTCCGTCCATCATTTCAGGGAAGCCGGTGTAATCACTGACTTCGGTAACAGCGATGCTGTTGTCTTTAAGTAGACGGTAGGTTCCGCCTGTAGATAGGATCTCAACGCCTTGTGCGCTAAGAGCTTGAGCAAATTCGACAATGCCGCTTTTGTCACTGACGCTAATCAGTGCGCGATTGATTTTTACCAATGCTTTTTCAGTCATGGAGTGAGCCTGTAGTGTGTGCCGGAGTGGGCGGGCTGCTTAACCAAGAAAGGGACACAAGTGTCCCTTTCCATTCTTTACTTACGACGAGCTACTTAAAGTAGGCCGTATTGCTTTAATTTCTTGCGTAGGGTGCCGCGGTTTAGACCCAGCACATTGGCTGCACGGGTTTGATTATGGCGAGTGTACTTCATCACGACTTCTAACAGAGGTGCTTCAACCTCTGCGAGTACCATTTCATATACATCGGTAACATCGTGGCCTTCAAGGTGCTCGAAATAATTGCTCACGGCGCGTTCTACGCTGTCACGCAAAGACTGATCTTGAGGTGCTACATAGTCTTTTGGCGCTGGGACCTGACTTGCAAAGTCGGTATTTCGGTCGGTCAGGAGCGTGTCCGCTGTATTCATTCTGCTTGTTCCTCGTAACTAATGAGCCATTGAAAATAGTTGTTATTGAGCCAGAGCTGTTGCTCAGGCTCTTGCAGTTGGTTGAACTTCCGTCGCCACTGTTCTCCATCGGGAAGATGAGCGCAGTACCAAGCAAAGTGCTTACGTGCAATGCGAACTCCCTGAACGGGGCCGTAAAATGCATGCAGCGCACTTAGATGTTGTTCTACAACGTGCTGTTTTTCTCTCATGCTGAGCGGTGTTGGTAGTTCACCGTGATTCAGCATGTGTTTTATATCCCTAAAAAGCCAAGGTTGGCCAAGTGCTCCGCGCCCGATTAAAAGTGCGGCGGCACCGGTTTTCTTTATCACTGCTTGAGCTTTGTCAGCGCAGTTTATATCCCCATTTGCTAGAACTGGAATGCTTAGTTCTGAGCTGATTTCTGTAATTGTGTTGTACTCAGCATCGCCATTAAAGCGACAGGCTCGAGTGCGGCCATGTATGGCTATTGCACTAACACCTAATGCTTCTGCCATTTTCGCAACGCGAGGGCTATTGCGGTTACTTGGCTCCGTACCTGTGCGAGTTTTCAAGGTCACAGGCACCTCGACGGCATCAATCACCGCTCGCAATATAGCCTCGATTTGAGGCTCGTCGGCCAACAGTGCTGAGCCCGCTGCTTTTTTACAGACTTTTTTGGCTGGGCAACCCATGTTGATATCGACAATTTGCGCACCAAGTTCTACACAAGCTTGCGCTGCATCGGCCAGCATTAGCGGGTCGCTTCCGGCTATTTGAATGCTGATAGGCCAGTCTTGCTCATCAATAACTAAGCGCTTAGAGCTTTTGCGGCTGTGCCACAAGGAGGTATCGCTCGTTAGCATTTCTGAGGTTGTTAGGCCCGCCCCAAACTGACGGCAGATTTTACGAAAAGGAAGATCGGTGACACCAGCCATGGGCGCGAGCAGTACCGGACTGTCGAGCTCGTATGGACCAATTTTTAACACCTAGATCCCCCGCGATCATATCTTGCTGCTGGCGTCTGAATTAACTATTGGTTAAAAAGACGCCCCGCCAAAAAAGGGGGGCTATCATACCTAAGCCGAAGGCCGTTGGGAATGCAGCTTTTATACAATTTGATCAATAAAAGTGCAGTTTGGGTCTTGACTAACTATTGATTAGGGCTTCACAACGCTGATTTGGTAGTTAACGGCATCTTTTCCTGGGTCTTCAACGTCAAGAGTAATGTGAATTGGGTGACGAGGTGGCATTGACTTACGACCCGCAAGCTCTCCACCGACATATTGTGAGGGGCTAAAACGGACATCGCTAAGAACACGGTTATTGATGTCTGAAAAGCTTATTTTTAGCTCGGGGAAGTCTTGAGCAAAGCCTGCACGATTCAATAAGGTGGCGTCAACCAAGAGCATGCTTTCTTTTTCTGGGTGATCGAGCACTAGCATGCTTTCAATTTTTATCGCGCCTAAATCTTTCAGGGCGGGCAGTTGGCAGCCAAGTAATTGACAGGCTTGAGCATAATAGGGGCGCCACTGAGGTTTAAGGCTCCAGTCATCAAATTTAAAATAGGCAAGTTGGAAACAAGCCGATAGCAAGAGCATGACATTCAGGCCGAGCCAGAGTTTACCCGAGCGCCACCATGGCGTACTGTCTTCGACTAAAAACTCAAGTGGTTCTGCTTCTAGCTCATCAAGTCGACTGCCCTCATCATCTGCAGTACTGTCACTGAGCATGTCACCCTCAAAGGGTTCAAAGCCGTACTCTTCGTCGTTATCTTGTTTTTTCTTGGCATCGAGCTTGGGCTCCAATTCCTCATTGATCACATTGTGGTCAATGTCAAACGGGTCGCCTTGGTCATTATCGACAGTTGGTTCTGTGCTGTTGTTAGTGCGTTGGCTCAGCTCTTGTTGGGCGAGTTGCCCCATGCCGTCGAGCTCATCATCGGTCTTTGATGTAGTGCTGTCTTGTTCGTCGATAATGCGAAAGCTGCTAGTGTGATACATAGAGCTGGTTTCAGCTTCTTCGGCTTCTTCTAGTTCTGGTTCTGCTTCAGGCTCCGGTTCTTCGAGTGCTAGCTTGTTTGGTGTTTTAGCCGCGCTTTTTTGCTCTGCGCGCTCTTCATCTTCCAGTAAAGATAGAGCCCAGCTTTCATCGTCTTCACCGGCGTCATCTTCGTCATTGACTTCAACTTCTTTGATTTTCTTTTCGAAGAGATTGATGTCTTTACTCGAGGCTTCGTGCCCAAAAAAAACATTTTCGTCAAAGCCAAAGTCAACACTGCCTTCATCGATATCACTAATTAAGCCACTGTTGAATGAATTATCTTCCTCTGACTCGATAAAGCTTGCCTGCTTGGGCTCGCTTTGTTTCTCTTCTGGCTGAGGTTCTGACCACTTCTCTTCGTCGAAAGGCGTATCGTCACTAATTAAAATGTCATCATCATTCTGGCTAATGATGGGGTTTTGCGGAGCTGTTTCTTTCGCTTTTTGCTGAGCGCTTAATCTGTTGGATGCAGGTTTTTTGCCTGCTTTTTTCTTGGTTGAGCTTGCAGGTGAGCTTATAAGGTGCTCTTTGGCATTAAACACATGTAAACATGAGCCACAGCGAACAGCCCCCTTGGCGCTGTTGAGGTGGCTAGGTTGTACTTTAAATGCGGTGCTGCATTTAGGGCAGCGGGTGATTAAGTCACTCATATCCGTTCGGATTACTGTGTTGTCCGTCAATAGGGGCTTTCAGAAGTCTATACCTTGCATGGGCGTAGGTAAAACATCTCCATGCAAGTCTGGGGCCCTGGTCTAGTTTTTTCGTCGCTGGCCGACAAGGCACAACCACTGTTCTTGTTCTTTACTGTAGGAAAAATCAACAGCGTGTTCATATGCAGCAACGATGCTGTCTTTCTGTGTCGCTAGAATGCCACTTAAACAAATAAAGGCTCCGGGTTTCAGTAGGGCGATCAGTTGTGGCGCGAGTTCAACCAAAGGGCCGGCAAGAATATTGGCGAGTACTAAATCGACAGGCTCTTGTGGTGCTTTATCTGGAAAATAAACGGGCATTTGCTCGTTGGCGAGGCTATTGCGCTGAATGTTGTCCTGCGTGGCCAGCAAGGCTTGAGGGTCGATGTCGACACCGTGTACTTGTGTGGCGCCTAATAATAATGCTGCGATACCGAGTATGCCGGAGCCACAGCCAAAGTCGACCGCGTGCAGGTTTTTTACCTTTTGTTTTGCAAGCCATTGTAGGCATAAAAAAGTAGTTGGATGAGTACCTGTACCAAAAGCCAAGCCGGGGTCGAGTTTTAAGTTAACGGCTGAAGGGTCGGGTTCATCACACCAGCTAGGGCAAATCCAAAAGTGTTCACCACATTGAATGGGGTGGTATTGGCTCATCCACTCACGCACCCAATCTTTATCTTCTAGTACGTGCCAATGTAGTTGCTCTTGGCTGATCTTTAAGCGTGTTGCGATGTCCTGTGCTATGGCATTCGAGTCGACCTCAGCTGGAAATAGCCCGGTGACTCGTGTAGCGGCCCAAAGAGGGGTTTCGCCAAGTTCTGGCTCAAAAATGGGTTGGTCGGCATTGTCTTCGAATGTGATCGACATGGAGCCTGCGTGATTGAGGGCTTTTTCCGCGACGCTTGCGTGATCGGGGTCAGTAATTATACGAAGCTGGAGCCAAGACATAAGTGGAGCTTTTCCTTTGGAAGGCAGAAAGCCAAAAGGTGTTTATTAATGGCAAGTTAGTGGCTATTAAGCCGCATCTTGCCATTAATAAACACCCTTGGGAGAAATGCACCCGCATGCTTGCGGGTGCGTAAACAAGGCTTAAGAAAGGCCGAGCTTTTTCTCAAGGTAATGGATATTCACGCAACCTTCTTGGAAGGCTTCATCGCGAACTAAGTCTTTTTGTAGGTCGGTATTGGTTTTAATGCCAGACACAACAAGCTCATCTAAAGCAATTTCCATGCGCTTTAGCGCTGTTGCTCGATCTTCACCATGGGTGATGAGCTTCGCGATCATTGAGTCGTAATAAGGCGGAACTTTATAGCCTCCGTAGAGGTGCGAATCAACGCGAACACCAAGGCCGCCCGGGGCATGAAACTTATCAACCAAGCCCGGTGATGGCATAAAGGTTTTAGAGTCTTCAGCATTAATGCGACATTCAAAAGCGTGGCCCTGAAGTTTCACATCTTCTTGCTTGATGGAGAGTTTTTCTCCTGCGCATACACGAATCTGTTCACGAATTAAGTCGACGCCAGTTACCATCTCGGTTACTGGGTGCTCTACTTGAATGCGGGTATTCATTTCAATGAAGTAGAAGCCGCCGTTCTCGTATAAAAATTCAAAGGTGCCAGCGCCACGATAGCCAATTTCGATACAGGCCTTGGTGCAGGCATTATAAACCTCTTCACGAATGGCCATGTCGATGCCTGGGGCAGGCGCTTCTTCGAGAACCTTTTGATGGCGACGCTGTAAAGAGCAGTCTCTATCATAAAGGTGGATGGCGTTGCCTTGGCCGTCGCTCAGTACTTGAACTTCTACGTGACGAGGATTCTGTAGGAATTTCTCCATATAAACCGTGTCGTCACCAAAGGCTGCACCGGCTTCCGATTTGGTTACTTGGATGCTGCTCCACAGGCTTTCTATGTCGTGTACAACCCGCATACCTCGACCGCCACCGCCCGCTGCGGCTTTAATGATGATCGGCAGGCCAATACGCTCAGCAATTTCGCGACACTTAGCTTCATCATCAGGTAATTCACCGTCAGAGCCAGGGACAGTGGGTACGCCCGCTTTTTTCATGGCTTCAATAGCGGATACTTTGTCGCCCATTAAGCGAATAACATCGGCATCGGGGCCAATAAATGTAAAGCCACTTTTTTGCACTTGTTCAGCAAAATCAGCATTTTCAGCAAGGAAGCCGTAACCCGGGTGAACGGCTACAGAATCAGTGATTTCCATTGCTGCAATAATGGCAGGAATATTTAAGTAGCTCTCAAGACTGCTATTGGGGCCGATACAAACACTTTCATCTGCTAATAAAACGTGTTTTAAGTCGCGGTCTGCTTTTGAGTAAGCGGCTACGGTTTTGATGCCCAGCTCTTTACAGGCACGTAAAATACGTAGGGCAATCTCGCCACGGTTGGCGATTAGAACCTTATCAAACATGTTCTATCCTCGACTTAGGAGATGACAACCAGGGCTTGATCAAACTCAACGGGCTCGCCGTCTTTAACCAAGATTGCTTCGATAACACCGCTCTTGTCGGCTTCGATTTGGTTCATCATTTTCATTGCTTCAACAATGCAAATGACGTCGCCAGCTTTAACGCTTTGACCAACTTCAGCAAACGCGGCAGCGCCAGGGCTAGGCGAGCGATAGAAGGTACCAACCATAGGGCTGTTTACGCTGTGGCCAGCCGGTGCGGCAGGGGTTTCAACAGCAGGCGCGGCGGCTGGTGCGGCAGCAGGGGCAGGTGCGGCAACCGGAGCAGCTGCAACAGGCGCGGCTGCAACTGGAGCAGAAATAACGGCTTGAGAACCTTTTTGACCACGGCTGATGCGAACGCTTTCTTCGCCTTCTTGAATCTCAAGCTCTTCGATATTGGATTCTTCGAGTAGCTCGATTAGTTTTTTGATTTTACGAATGTCCATGGATTCCTCTCAGTACCAGACGACGAATGTCATTTGTTAGTTAGTTGCTGTAATGCGGCATTAAAGGCGAGTTCATAGCCATAGGCGCCCAAGCCGCAGATAACACCAACGGCGATATCAGATAAATATGAATGTTTGCGAAATGCTTCGCGTGCGTGCACGTTGCTAAGGTGTACTTCGATAAAAGGTATCGAGACAGCGGCAAGGGCATCGCGTAAGGCCACGCTAGTGTGTGTAAAAGCAGCGGGGTTAATAATAATTATGTCGACTTTTTCTTCACGTGCTTGATGAATGCGGTTGATCAGCTCGTGCTCCGCATTGCTTTGAAGGTGGTCGAATTCGCAGTTATGAGTTGCGCTAAGTTCGGCAAGACGCTGATTAATATCAGCCAAGGTCGTGTGGCCGTAAATCTCAGGCTCGCGAGTGCCAAGAAGATTTAAATTGGGGCCATGTAGCGCCAGTATTTTAGCCATAAACGTGCTCACAACAAGATCTCACTACGCATAGAGCGCAGCTATCAGAAAAAGTTCGGCGATTTTGCCCAAAAAAGGCAAGTCTGTCTATCGATTATGGACTATTTTCAGCAGATCACTGCTATTTCGTGAAATTTTGCCGAAGTTCATGCAGCTACTGTGTTTCTGTGGCTCTTTCCATAGCCTCGATTACAAGGCTGGGGCTGAGTATTTGTGGCAGGATTTCTGCGTCTGCATCACTGTTGGCTGGGTACATTAAATAAAGGGGTACTCCGTTGCGGCCGTAGCGATGCAAAAGGGCGCTAATTTGAGGGTCGCTGGATGTCCAGTCGCCTTGCAGCATAGCTATATTGTTATCGCGGGCAAAGCTTTGCACACTATCGATATTGAGAGCTACACGTTCGTTTAATTTGCAGGTGATGCACCAATCCGCGGTTAGATCGATAAAGACTGCCTGCCCCTCTTGGCGTAGTTCTTCGAGTAATTCGGGGCTATAGCTTTGCCAGTGTTCGGCGTTGGCTTTGCCGTGAATTTGAATGTCTCTAACGATATGCAGGGCGATTAAAACAAGCAAGGCGGCGACAGCTCGAGCTAGCCAGCGGCCCTTGGGGCTATAGCTCTTGTTAAGTAGCCACAAAGCCATAGCAAGCAAAATGCTGCCGCCAACCAGTAGCGCGCTAGCGTAAGCGCTTGTCTGTTCGCCAACGACGGCGAGCAACCAAGCTGCGGTAAGGAGAAGAGGAAAGGCCAAAAACTGCTTAAAGTGTTCCATCCACGGCCCGGGTTTAGGTAGTTTTGCGGAAAGAGCAGGGCTGTGGCTAAGCAATAAATAAGGCAGAGCCATGCCAAAACCCAAGCAGAAAAAGACTAATAGCGATACCGACATGCTTTGGCTGAGGGTAAAGCCAATGGCGCTGGCCATAAACGGCGCTGTGCAAGGGCTGGCTACTACGGCTGCGAGTACGCCGGTGAAAAAAGAGGCCGAGACACCATTGCCGTTGACTAGGTTTTGGCCGAGCCCCATGAGGCTTGTGCCAATTTCAAATAGACCAAAAAGATTGAGGGCCAGTAAAACAAATAAATAGACTAAGCAAGCCACAAAAATCGGTTGCTGTAGTTGAAAGCCCCAACCTAATTGGGCTCCGGCACTTTTGGCAATACTGATGATAAAGGCAACCAATAAAAACGAAGCAACAACACCTGCTGTGTAAGCCCAGCCATTAATGCGATGCTGTTTGGCGTTGCCAGCCGATAGTGTGAGTGCTTTTAGGCTCAGAACAGGGAATACGCAGGGCATTAGATTGAGGATCATGCCGCCGACAAGAGCCCCAATCAGAATAACGATTAAGCTAGATGATGTGTCGGGAGCGCTTGGTATAGGTTCAGGGGCATTGGTAACAGGGGCATTATTTACTTGGGTGCTAATGCTACTTTGATCGGTTGGGCTTAGCGTCCCATTGCTGTATTTAAACCACTGCTTTCTTGGGGGGTAACAAAGGCCCGCATCAGCACAACCTTGCGAATGCAGTTCGATAACTGCCCCTTCACTATTGGGGGGTAATAGTGCGCTGAGGTTTAGGTTGTGATAATAAACTTCAAGCTCTTCTTCAAATATCTCGTCGTATTTTTTCTTGCCAGAGGGCACCTCAAAATCGAGTTTACTGCGCTGCCCGTCTTGAATTAGCTCGAGCTTGAGCTGGTGCCGGTATAGATAATAGCCCTCGGCAATCGTCCATAGGAGCTCTACTTGCCGCCCTTCTATAAAGCTTTCTACTTGATAAGCCTTTTCTACGGGTAGGAAACTGTCTTCTTGCTCAAATAAGCCTTGGCCCCAACTGAGGCAAGAGAGTAGGCATAGGGTGATCATACCCAGGCTCTGTATAAGTGTTTGTCGGCTTGATTTGAAAATGGTGCTGTGCAGCATAAGGAATGTGTATCCTGACAAGAAAATATTGCGTGGCCAGTATAGGATACTTAGCCTTTATCGTTGTTTAAAATATTTGTCGCGACATAGTGCCATTTATTACGGCATGTTTTAGAAATTTAAAGGTAAATTATGAAGTTTGTCATTGTTTTCGTGCTAGCAGCCTTACTTACTGCTTGTGGTGCTAGTACGCCAACTAAATCTGAGCAAGAAGCTGTGGCCCCCTCTGCGCCGCTTACCGGTGTGGTGCCGACAATGGCCGACACGATGATTGCTAAAGCTGATGCCTTATTTAATGTTGGTCGCTTACTAGAGCCTGAACAGGATAATGCGTATTTATATTACCGTGCGGCGTTGATGCTTGAGCCGAAAAGCAGTACTGCCATGGCTGGTATGCAGGCGATTATGCTGGCAGAACTTGAAAAGGTGAATGAGCTTATGGCTAAGGGGCGGCTTGCTCAGGCTCAGCGTCAGCTTAAGCAGTGCTCGGCCCTGTTTCCTGGTGAGCCGAGTGTTGAGCGTGTTCAGGTTGAGCTTGATGGGTTGAAGAAAAAACGCAATCTGCGTCCTCAAGCGACAGTTAAGGTTGCAGAGCCCACTTCTCATATCGAGGTGATCAAGTTAGATGGCGCGGATCTGCGTGCTCGAAATGAGAGTGTCAAAAGCTTGCTAGTGGGGGTGGCTTTGCAAATCAAGCATACCCATCAGGGCTTGATGATTTATGCCCGTTCAGACGCTGAGGGGCGATGGATTTACAAGCAAATGCGCGAGGCCGTAACAGGTTATCGAATTCGTGGAGATATACGTATAGGTGGGCCTGAATTACATTTGCTTGAGCCATTCGAGTAATCAAGATCGTTTTTTCTAAGGCCTGCGAACTAATGGGCTCATGCTATGCACATGTGGTGTAGAATGAGCCTTCGTTGTTGTTTTTATTGATATGGATTTCCAATGAATAGTATTCGTCAGTGGTGGAGTGAAAAGTGCGCGAACGTGCGTCGCTCATTCTATGAATCGAATAAAGTGTTTAAGTTGTTGTTAAGTGCGGTGGGCATATATCTCTTGCTTGCCATGCTTGTGGGGATGTATTGGAGTCTTGAGCCTGACGAATTTGATGTGTTGGAGCGGGCCCAAACTGAATCTTCGATAGCAAGCCCTGAGTTGGTTGCCGGTGTGGCAACAAGCTCATCGCTTATTGGCGTGGTTGATACATTGCTTAATAAGTCTGGCGGCTACTTGAGTAATGATGCTACGCCGCCAGGGATATGGCTTGATAATATCCCTAACTGGGAATACGGGGCTCTTATTCAAGTACGTGATTTAACTAAAGCCATGCGTGAAGCGTTTAGTCGTTCTCAGAGTCAAAGCACCGAAGATAAAGCCTTGGCTTTGGCTGAGTCGCGCCTGAACTTTGATCATCGCAGCTGGTTATTGCCCCCGAGTGAAAGTGAATATAAAGAGGGTATTGGCTATCTTCGTGACTACTTATCGCGCCTTACGGATGATGATCATAGCAATGCGCAGTTTTATGCTCGCTCTGATAATTTACGTTACTGGTTGAGCTCTGTAGAAACTCGCTTGGGGAGTTTAAGCCAGCGTTTGAGTGCTAGTGTTGGTCAGCGTCGAATTAATTTAGATTTGGCAAACGTCGAGGTTGCGCGTCAAAGCACCAGCTCTGCATCTGAGCTTATTGTGAAGACTCCGTGGAATGAAATTGACGATGTCTTTTATGAAGCAAGAGGCAGTGCTTGGGCGTTAATTCATTTCTTGCGAGCACTTGAGGTGGATTTTGCCGAAGTCTTAGAGAAGAAAAATGCACGAGTCAGCGTGCAACAAATTATTCGTGAGTTAGAAGGTACTCAGCAAACACTTTATAGTCCAATGGTGCTTAACGGCAGTGGTTTTGGCATGTTGGCCAATCACAGTTTGGTGATGGCCTCTTATTTATCTCGCGCCAATGCGGCGATTATTGATTTGCGTGAGTTACTGGAAAAAGGCTAGCGTTTTAAGCCTGCGAGCCGGTATGAATCGGCTCGCAGTATTTTCTTTTTAGTTCGATTTTAGCTCTAGGTATTGCTCTTCCCTTAAACGCGGCCCGTATTGGCTTACTACGATAGCGGCAGAGCGGTTTGCCAGTTTAGCTGCTTCTTCGTAGCTTGCGCCTTCGCAGAGTGCGTGTAAAAACGTGCCTGCAAACATGTCACCAGCACCGTTAGTGTCAACAGCCTTGGCTTCAACCCCATCAACAGTACTCAAATTCTGCCCATCGTAAATGAGGGCACCCTTGGCACCAAGGGTGATCGCAAAGCTCTGGGCGCAGGCTTTTAATACTTCTGCAGCATCGTCAATGTTATCGCTTTTTGTGTAGGCCAGTGCTTCAGCTTCATTACAGAATAATAAATCGACGCCGTCGCCAATCATGCTACTTAAGCCTTCATGGAAAAACTGCACCATGGCTGGATCACTTAACGATAAAGCAACTTTTACTTTGTGCTTATGCGCAAGCTCGCGCAGTTTAATCGCTGCCGGGCGGCCAGTCTCTGAGGTCACTTGATAGCCTTCTATATAAGCCCAGCGGCTTTGGCTAAGTGCATCTTCATCGATATCTTTAGTGCTGAGTTGCTCACTTATGCCAAGGTAGGTGTTCATGGTGCGTTCAGCATCGGGAGTAATTAAGACTAAACACTTACCTGTAATGCCTGTATCGACACCGTTGTTATTATGAAAGGCAACATTGGCGGC
Source organism: Agaribacterium sp. ZY112 (assembly GCF_041346925.1). Classification (NCBI taxonomy): domain Bacteria; kingdom Pseudomonadati; phylum Pseudomonadota; class Gammaproteobacteria; order Cellvibrionales; family Cellvibrionaceae; genus Agaribacterium; species Agaribacterium sp. ZY112. Next base: position 1,823,349 of record NZ_CP166840.1, read on the forward strand.
ACTTAAATCGGCTAGGTAGTGTTTGCCGTTTTCGTCGTTAGCGACCTTGCAGCTATAAAAACACTTAGAGCCAAAATAGCTAGCTGCAATCACTGAGTTTGCGGCCGAGCCGCCTGAGCTGCGTTTGGAGTGTACAAGGTGCTCGCTTAGGGCGTTCATTAGCTCATGCTGTCGAGCTTCATCGACTAAAGTCATAACGCCTTTGTCGATGTTAAAGGTGGCAAGATCGGCATCGCTGACTTCAATTTCAGTATCGAGCAGGGCTGCGCCTAAGGCGTAGATATCGTATTGGCTCACAATCAATTCTCTAGTGAATTTAAAAGCGCGAGTGTAGCAAAACTGGGCATGAACGCGCAGTTAAAGTACATGCTTTAGTCGCTTAATGTTTTGATAGCGCCTGAAATATAGGCTTAAATTCGTTAAATACATAGAAATACTCAACCTTTATATAGGTATATGGTAGTTTTCTTCAGCGCCTTACTGGATCGGGCCGGTTTTTGCTAATTACTCTTCTATAGTTATATTTATGCTTGCCTTATTGGGGCGGATTTGAGGGAAATCTATGTCAAAGCTCATTCGTGAACACGAGGATAACGCTGCTGAAGTGGTTTCTTCTGCGCCTATCTTGTCGTCTTCCGCGATTGTAGATCTGCTTAAGGGATGCCAGGGCTTGGCTCGAGATCATGTTGAGAGAGCCTTTGATGTGTTTTTAAAGTCACTCTTTGATGCCTACGATATTGAAATTGATAAAGCCAAGTCTAATGACGAGTCTGTTAAGTTGATGGCTATGCAGCGCTCTATTCGCAAAAATGCAACGGAGTTAAAGCATCAATTTTGTGGGCATTTTTTAGAGGGTTTTGTTCGCTTTAGTAAAAAAACATTGAATACCAGCATTGGTTCCGGTGAGAGTGATGAAGGGGGAAAGCTCAGCATTATTGAAAATGAAGAGCTAGAAGAGAGCATTGCTATTAGCTCTATTACCCAGCGAGTGGATACCTATTTTTCCGAACCATTATGGGCTTTGAATCAGCGCTTTTCCGTATTAAATGGCGGTGTGCCTGTGACAGAAGCCAATAACCCTGCCTCACCTATTCAGTACTGTGATGCTTTGCGCAGTTGCTTAGATTTACTTGAGCTCAGTGCCAGTGCCAAGCTACTGGCTTATAAAGTATTTGATCTTCAGTTGTTAAATTTATTTAAGTTGGTGTCTGAAGACATCAATAGTTATTTAGGGCAGCAGGGAGTGCTGTCGAATATCAAATATAGCCTGCCAAAAGAGGCAGCTCCAAAATCATATTTGGCTGAAGAGGGGGATACCTTTGGTCGCCGTCAAGAGGATTACGGTATACAGCGTGCTGAGCCAAATCCAGAGGCCTCACCTGAGCAGTATCAGGCTGAACTGGTTTCTGCAATTCGCAGTTTAAATCAGCAGCTTAAAGCTGGGGTGGTTAGTGCCGCTTCTGTCGCTTCAGGGCCGGCCTATACGGTGCCTCAGCTTGTGCAAGCGCTCGGTGGTTTGCAGGTTCAGCCTCAGGCCCTGCTCAACTTGGAAAATGCAGAGCCTGGTAGTTTGGTGCCACTCAATGTTGGCGCTGCTGCTAGCGATGTTCAGCACTCTTTAAGCGACGCCGGTGAAGCTGGCTCGGTTAAGCAAAGTGACATGGAAACCATCGACTTGGTCGGTATGGTTTTTGAGTACATGCTTAATGATGAAAATATCCCTGATGCAGTGAAGACCTTGTTGAGTTATTTACACACGCCGTTCCTTAAGATTGCGTTTATTGATCATGACTTTTTTGAAAGTACGGAGCACCCTGCACGTGTTTTGTTAAACACCTTGGCGGACGCAGGTTCAAAGTGGGTGCAAAATAACGGCAGCTCTCAATTTGATATGTATGATCAAATTCGCGGCACTGTTGATCGTGTGCTTAAAGAATTTGATAAAGACGTTAAAGTTATTACGACGCTGTTATTTGAATTTAATAGCTATGCCAAAAAAGCTCAGCGTAAGCAGGAGCTAACCGAGAAGCGAGCTAAAGAGAAGGCTGAAGGTGAAGATAAATTGCGCGAAGTAAAGCTTCGCGTGAATGTACATATCCGTAAATATATTAATGGTCATGAATTACCGTCCGCTATTTTGTTGTTATTGCTGCAGCCCTGGTCGGATTATTTAGCCTTTATTTTATTGCGTCATGGTAGTGAGAGTCAGTCCTGGAAAGATGCTACGAGGGTGGTTGAAGCTATTCTATGGTGTGTTCAACCTAAAAAAGACCCAACTTTGGTTGGTCGTCAGGTTAAAAATACAGCCAAAGTGATAGAAGCCTTAAGGCAGGGCTTTGAGGTTATCGGCTATGACTCAGCTAAGGCCGAAAAGCTTATTGTGGCTTTTTCTAATATGTCTAAATTGGCGATGAAGGCGAAAAAAGCTGAGCCTGCGCCTGAGCCTATGCGTGAAGAAATGGTGCGTAAATCTGCTGAGAAGGCTGGGGACAATGCTGGGGCTGAGGAGGGTATGAGCCCTGAAGAAGCGCAAATGGTCGAAAGCCTTAAGATGATTGAGTTTGGCACTTGGTTTGAGTTTGAAGATGGCAAGCGTTTAAAGGTTGCTTGGTATAACGGTCGAACGTCGCACTATATGTTTGTTGATCAGATGGGTAAAAGGGTCAATATGGAAAGTGGTTTAGTGCTGGCGAGGAAGATGATTCAAGGCTCGGTCAAAGTGATTTCAGGTAGCTCTAAGCCCTTCTTTGAAAGAGCACTGGAAAATATTTATCACAAATTACAAGAGCAGGCCGGTGACAGTGCCGGAGCTGAAACTGCTAAAGCTGAATAGTCTGGCGCCTAGTATGCAACATATAGCGGGTGTTTATTATGAGTAGTGAGCTTCGCAGGCATGAGCGCCACCCGATTGAGCGTTCTCTAGTGGTAAAAAATAGCCTGACAAATAAAAGCCTTGGCATGCTTGTGAACTTGAGTCGTGACGGTTTGATGTTACTTGGAGCTACTCAATTAAATGAGGGCGGCGTTTATCAGGTGCAAATGGAGTTTCCCGACCAGGCTTTATTGCATTTAGGTTTGGAGTGTCTTTGGTTAAATGACTCGACTGAAAGCGATAAATCTTGGGCGGGTTTTAAAATTATCGATATTAGCCCAGAGGGGCGAAGCCAGCTTGAGAGTTATATCTCACAAATTTAATAAATCTCTCAAGCTGCTTGGTTTTATTTTAGGCTTTGAAATACTTTTGCTGCTGCGGCGATGGTTGCATCTACATCAGCTTCACTGTGGGCTGAGGATAAAAAGCCGGCTTCGTAACATGCTGGGGCTAAATAAACGCCTTGTTCTAACATACCGTGGAAAAACTGATTAAAGCGTTCAATATTGCCACTCATTACCTGCTCATAATTACTCACACTTTCCGCTTCGGTAAAGAAGCAGCCCCACATTGAGCCAACGTGGTTGGTGGTAAATGGAATGCCTGCTGCATCGGCTTCTTTTTGCAAGCCAGTCACCAAACGTTTGGTTAGCTTAAATACTTTATCGTAAAAGCCCGGTTCTTCAATGAGTTCAAGTGTCTTAAGGCCTGCGGCCATGGCTACAGGGTTACCGCTTAAAGTACCGGCTTGATAAACCGGGCCGACTGGGGCGATGTAATCCATTATTTCTTGTTTGCCGCCAAAGGCGCCAACGGGCATACCGCCGCCCATGACTTTACCGAGGGTGGTTAGGTCTGGCTCTATATTGTAATAGCTTTGAGCACAGCCTAGGCCTAGGCGGAAGCCAGTCATTACTTCGTCAAAAATAAGTACACTGCCCGCATCGGTGCAACACTGGCGCATTGTTTCAAGAAAGCCTTCGCTTGGTGGAATGCAGTTCATATTGCCAGCCACCGGCTCTACGATCACGCATGCGACTTCATTGCCAAATTCAGCAAAAGCCTGCTTAAGCTGTTCTGGGTCGTTATAAGTCAATGTTATTGTGTGTGCGGCGAGGGCGGCAGGCACCCCAGGTGAGCTCGGTAGACCTAAGGTTAGGGCGCCACTGCCGGCTTTAATTAGTAAACTATCACTATGGCCGTGATAGCAGCCTTCGAATTTGATGATTTTGTCGCGGCCAGTAAAGCCTCGTGCGAGTCGAATAGCGCTCATAGTGGCTTCGGTGCCGGAGCTTACAAAGCGAACCTTTTCGACTGAGGGCACAAGGGAGCACACTTTTTCTGCAAGTTCGGTTTCAATTGTTGTGGGCGCACCAAAGCTTAAGCCGAGTTTTAGTTTTTCACTAACGGCCTCAATAACATCTGGATGGGCGTGGCCTGCAATCATCGGGCCCCACGAGAGTACGTAGTCGATATAGCGCTTAGCGTGGACATCGTAGATATAAGGGCCTTCGGCTCGCTCTATAAAAATAGGTTCACCACCAACAGCTTTAAAGGCGCGTACTGGGCTGTTTACGCCGCCGGGAATAACTTGTTGGGCTTGTTCAAATTCGGTGCTCATTTTTTCTCCTAAGCAGGCTGTTTTAATACAACCAAAATAACAGCGGCTATCAGTACGACTACGGGTAGCTCATTAAAAATTCTAAAAAATACATGGCCGGGTACTTGTTCGCCACGAGCAAAGCGCTTCATATAGTGGCCGCACACAAAGTGATAAATAACTAGGCTTGCAACGAGGGCTATTTTTATCCAGAACCAAGTTGCCTGACTGTAATAGGCCCACATACCACCGTGAAAGGCGGTGCCGAATCCCAGTAAAATGGTTGCTATCATTGAGGGGGTGCCGATGCCTCTATAGAGTTTGCGCTCCATAACTTTAAAGCGCTCTTTTCCTGCTTCATCATCTGTCATTGCGTGATAGACAAAGAGACGAGGCATATAAAAAAGCATTGCGAACCAACAGACAACGGCAATAATGTGAAAACTTTTAAGCCAGAGCATCTCGCATTTCCTTGGGTTGATAATGGTTTTGAATATCTTGCAGGCTCACAATGCCGTGCACAGAGCGGTGCGATAAGCTACTAGAGCTTACATAAAGCACTTCACACTGGCTTCTCTTAATCAGTTTCAGTGCATCGTAAAGAGATTCCGACTCCGATATACGCTGCATAAGATGGCGGCGCCCTGGAACTTCATTGAGCTGGATGAGTGCTTCGCCCTTGAGTACATCCTCTGGTGCACTATCTATAAAACTGGCAAGGTCACTTGCCCACAGTGAATATAAATAATCCCCCTCGCTAAATACCACCCAGTTTGGAGCTGTGCTTAAGATATAGCGCGCATCTTCAATGTTGATACGGGCGTCGGCAATAATAAATTTTCTATCCATGGTGTTGACGATACTGGCTCGGCGTAGTGCTCGGGCAGCGGGCCCCAGCTCTATGTCTCGCCCTGTCATGCGCAGTTGTTCGACAAAAATACTGCTGACTTTAAAAAAGGTGCGTGTGTTAATGCTGCTTACAACAATGATTAACATGGCTGGAAAAATAATATGAGGGTTGTCGCTGAGCTCAACAACGGCCACCAAGGCGGCTAGTGGTGCATTAATGGTTGCGGCCATCATGCCGGCCATGCCTAGGAGTGCGTACAGGCTTAGATTTATATTGAGGTTGGGCATAAGTAATTCAACAATACTGCCGACAGCAGCACCAACGCAGGCGCCAATTAATAACGAGGGGCCAATAAGGCCTCCTGGTATGCCTAGCGCTACAACGGCGGGGCTTAGCAGTAGCTTGGCCAGCGCGATAAAGATAAGCGTACTGATAAGTAGCTGGCCTTCAATGGCTAAGTGGATGGTGTCATAGCCTAAACCCATCACTTGAGGCACAGGCCAAGCAATGGCTGCAGTTAAGGCGCCTGCGAGCATAATGCGCAAGCTAATAGGCCAGCGAGCGATACGAGCAACCCATAGGTGAATGCGGATATAGCTTCCGGCTAAGGCTGCGATAATAAAGCCGCAAAATACGATCAGGCTCAATTCCACTAAACTGTTTAAACCGCCGTTTTCGGCATCAAAAGCAACGGTTTCGCCAAGCAGTGTTTGGCTGATTGCGGCGCCTATGACTGAAGCTAGAATTACAGGGACAAAACCAATAATACTGTACTCCATTAAGATCACCTCCATCGCAAAAATGACCCCTGCAAGTGGTGTATCAAAAGAGGCTGCGATACTAGCTGCGACACCACAAGCGAGTAGAGTTTGCATGCTATTGTTAGGCAAACGCAGCCACTGTCCTAGTTGACTAGCCGCGCCAGCACCTAAGTGAACGGCAGGGCCTTCGCGGCCAACACTGTGGCCGCTGCATATAGCCAGTACGGCTAAACCAAATTGTGCTAGCCAGTTGCTCATCGGCAATTGGCCTTGGTGATTGTGCAGGCGATCAATGACGTGGGCGACACTGAGCTGGCGTTGATATTTATTTAATCGATGAAAAATTAATGCGATAAGCGCGCTGCCACCAAGCAGTAGAGAGGTGCGTTGAAGAGGGCTTAATTCCTCAAAGCTGTCGGCGCTACTCATGGGCAGAAAAAGATCGGGGCTTTCAAGGGCCAGCCGGAAAAGTACGATAAGTAGGCCGCATAAGGCCCCCACCACAATAGCAATGGCGCTGAGCTGGGGGAGGGCATCAACTTGAGCAAGAGATAGCCGCAGTTGGTCGAGCCTTGTTTGAATAGCGTTGCGAAGAGGCATGTACTTAGTCGTGTAGAAACGAGTCAGGTTGGCTATTGTACACAGTCATGACCAAAGCTTGTGAAGCTAGGCATGATTTTTTGTGAGTGAGGGCTTATCATTAGGCCCCTTTTGATTCGGCGTAGTGCTGAATTAACTATAAACATAGAGGAAAGCTTGTGATTAAAGCCGCCATTGTTGGTGCGACGGGTTATACCGGCGCCGAATTGTTGAGATTGTTAGCCCGTCATCCGCAGGTGGAGGTAAGTGTTGTTACCTCTCGTGCTGAAGCCGGTAAGCGCATCGACAGTTTGTTTCCAAGCTTGCGAGGCGTGATTGATCTTGAGTTTGTCGCTCCTGAGTCCGATGCGCTATTGGGCTGTGATGTGGTCTTTTTTGCCACGCCTCATGGCGTTGCTCAGTCGATGATGAAGCCGTTGGTTGATGCCGGTGCTCGTGTTATCGATCTCAGTGCGGACTTTCGTATTAAAGATATTGCTTTATGGGAGAAGTGGTACAGTCAAGCCCATGCTTGCCCTGACTTGGTCGAAGAGGCCGTTTATGGTTTGCCTGAGTTAAATCGTGAGCAGATTAAATCGGCTCAATTGATTGCTTGCCCTGGTTGTTATCCTACTTCCGTGCAGTTGGCTTTATTGCCTTTGCTACAAGCCGGTTGGGTCGATACAAGTACTATAATTGCTAATTCTGCTTCTGGTATTAGTGGTGCAGGTCGCAATGCAAAGACCGGTTTACTTATGGCTGAAAATTACGACAGCTTTAAGGCTTACGGTGTTGCAGGGCATAGGCACTTGCCGGAAATTTCTCAAGGCCTTAAGGCAATGTGTGCTGATAAGAGTGCCGAGCTTGGCTTGACCTTTGTGCCGCATCTGCTGCCGACGATTCGTGGTATCCACTCCACTATCTATGTGCGTGCGAACGAAAAGGCAGGTGATTTACAGTCACTCTTTGAGGCACAGTACAGTGATGAGCCCTTCGTAGATGTATTGCCTCAAGGTATGTACCCTGAAACACGCACAGTTAAAGGTACTAATATGTGCCGTCTTAGCGTTGAAAATCCTCAGGATGAGGGGATGTTGGTTGTGATGTCAGTGATTGATAACTTAGCTAAAGGAGCCTCAGCTCAAGCTGTTCAAAACTTAAACCTGATGTTTGGTTTTACCGAGACTGAAGGTCTAGAACAGATCGCACTGCTGCCTTAGCAGCTTGTTGATTATGAAGGTGGTGTAAAAGGCCTATGGCATTGGTGGCGGGATCTAAGAAAAAGCGCATTAAGGTGGTCGAATACCGTTTGCGCGAGCTATTTGTATGGTTCTTTATCGTTTTATTGTTGTTCTCATCGGCCATTGCCGCGTCTTATTGGTTGGGCTTGAACTTTGGTGGGCAAGAAAAGCAACAGGCACTTAGTGAATTGGGTGTACTCAAAAAAGATTTAGCTCACTACCAATCTGAAGCGAATAAATACGAGCAGATGTTAGAAAACTCAAAACTTGCAGCTGAAGTTGATAGGCAGGCAAGTGAGGATGTTCGCTTAACTATTGTTGAGCTAAATGATGAGATAGCTCGCCTGACTGAAGAGAATAACTTTTATCGTGGTTTGATGGCCCCGAACGAAAAAGCCAGTGGTCTGACTATTGGTTCGGTAGAGCTTGTCAGTGCAGGTGAGCCTCGCCGTTACAGCTATAAGATTGTGGTTAAGCAGCTAGCTTCTCGTCACAACTTGCTAAGCGGCAGTCTTAAAGTGACCTTGTCGGGGGCTGAGGCTGGTGTTGATAAAGAGTATGCGTTGAGTGCCTTAAGTTCTTCTGTGGAAGGCGACACGATTCGTTTACGTTTTAAGTATTTTCAGGTGGTCGAGGGCGTTTTAACCCTGCCAGAAGGCTTTGAGCCGGCAGGTATTTTAATTGAAGCGCGAAGTACGGGTAAAAATGCCCAGAGTAAAACCAAAAAGTTCGGCTGGCTGGTAGAGGAGAGTTAAGATGTTAGGCAGAAAAAAGAAGACCCAATTTGCTAAGGGTGGCCACACCTTATTTGATCATGCACTAGTGATCGATGGCAGTGTGCGCTTTGCTGGCACTCTTGATATTGAGGGGACGGTCAACGGTGATATCGTGGCTGAGGAGGGTGCCGATGCGCTGGTCCGCATTCGTGACAAAGGCTGTGTTAATGGTGAGCTTCGTGCGCCTAAGGTCATTATCAATGGCCAGGTTAATGGTGATGTGTTTGCGGATCAGCATCTGGAACTGGCTGCCAAGGCTGAGGTTAATGGCAATGTGCACTATCAGGTGATTGAGATGGTCAAAGGTGCCCACGTGAATGGTGGTTTGGTGCATATTACGGAGGCTGAGCCTAGCAAGGTTGAGTCAAGTGCCAAGGTTGCAGAGCTTAAGGTTTCTTCTGATGCGGGAGCAGTACAAGAGTCGAAATCACAATAATACTTGACTAAAGTACTCGGGTATTTGGATAATCGTAGCTAGTTAGTCAAATTAGGCCAATCCTTATATATGAGCACCGCATCTACCTTTGTTCCTCAAGCTCTTAATGTCACTAGTACGGCGCTCTCCAAAGTGCGCGAGCTGGTTGAAGAGGAAGAGAATCCCGATCTTAAATTACGTGTGTTTGTAACAGGTGGTGGTTGTTCGGGTTTTCAATACGGCTTTGCTTTTGAGGAAAGCTATGCCGAAGACGATGCCCTCATTGAGAGTGATGGGGTTTGTGTTGTGGTTGATGCTATGAGCTACCCCTATCTTGTGGGGGCAACCTTGGATTACGAAGAGGGTTTACAGGGCTCGCGCTTTAAGGTTGAAAACCCGAATGCTGAGTCCACCTGTGGTTGTGGCTCTTCGTTCTCAATCTAGTTTCCCCGTCTTTAAGGGCGTTGTTTTCTCGGCGCTTCACTTATCTTACTTGTTTCTTTTTGTTTGCTTGTGTACATTTGCTCGCGAGCCAGCTGGGCAATCGCTCGACTTCGGTTGAGAGGAAAGTCCGGGCTCCATAGGGTAGAGTGCCAGGTAACGCCTGGGGGGCGTGAGCCTACGGATAGTGCAGCAGAAAGGAAACCGCCTCTGTGTAAGCAGTGGTAAGGGTGAAAAGGTGCGGTAAGAGCGCACCGCGCAGCTGGTAACAGTCTGTGGCGATGGTAAACCCCACTCGGAGCAAGACCAAATAGGAATCCTATAGGCGTGTACCCGCGCTGGATTCGGGTAGGTCGCTTGAGCCCATTAGCGATGATGGGCCTAGATGAATGATTGTCCTAGACAGAACCCGGCTTATAGGCTGGCTCAATATATTCTGCTTGTTATGGGTTGGTTGCTCTTCAAGAGCGCACTCGAACGTGGCTAGGCTAGCTGTGCTTGATGAGTGAGGCGGTAGGCGCTTTAGCGCTATCTACTGGGCTCTCAAGCTCGGTCTTTTGAGGCTTCGCGTACTGTCGTCTAGTCTTGCATGTTGGCATTACTAGTACTTTAGTGTGGTCGCCGTTTTTTCTTATGATTTTTTAGTATTTCTGCAGGCCTATTTCAGGTCAAAATAATCTTGTTCTTGATGCTGTTTCTAGCTTCGGGTTCTACCCTCTTGTTTTTAATCGGTTTTATTTTTCTTTTCCTCTCGTGCCCGTGTTGAAAAATCTAAGTTTTTCAATTGCTTAGCCCCTGCTCCGGTGCTGGATTTTCTTGACTTTATGCGCTGCTGAAATATAGTGGTGAGAAGTGGTGGAAAGTGGGTTTTTGTGCTTTTCAGTGGAGGTTAAGGGCGCTTCGGGGAAAAAAGTGTTTCAGGGTAGTAACAACATCAACATGGATGCCAAAGGGCGCATTGCGATTCCGACTCGTTGTCGGGATGAGCTAGTTGCTGCCTGTGGCGGACAGGTTGTGATTACCGCCCATATGCAAGAGCGCTGTCTCTGTGTTTACCCTTTAAGTGAGTGGACCCAAAACATCCTTCCGCAAATTCAAGCCTTACCCACTGCTTACAAGCAAGCTGCCCGTGTACAGCGTCTTGTCATTGGTTATGCCCATGAGTTTACCCTCGATGCTAACGGTCGAGTTCTTTTGCCTCCAACGCTTCGAGAGTTTGCTGGTTTGGAAAAAAAGTTGATGTTAGTTGGCTTGGGTAACAAGTACGAGTTATGGGATGAGCAAGCCTGGAATGCAACGCTTGAAGATATCGGGGATGAGCCTATCCCTGAAGCCATGCTGAACCTAAGTATATAAGAAGGACCTATGAGTCAGGATGTGCACTACTCAGTGCTCCTAGAGGAGTCGCTAGATGGATTACTGCAAGATAAGCAGGGTCTTTATGTGGATGGCACTTTTGGTCGAGGTGGGCATAGCCGAGCTTTGCTAAAGCGCTTGGGTGCTGATGCGCGTCTTATAGGTTTTGATAAAGATCCTCAGGCAGTGGCTACGGGAGAGGCGCTTGCCTCAGAAGATGCTCGTTTCACTATTCAGCATTCAAGCTTTGCTGATATCGCATCGCTACCCGATTGCCGTGGTCGGGTAGATGGTATTTTACTTGATTTGGGGGTGTCGTCTCCCCAGCTTGATGAGGCCGAGCGCGGTTTTAGTTTTATGCGTGACGGCCCTTTAGATATGCGTATGGATACCAGCGCCGGCCCAAGTGCCGCGCAATGGCTGGAACACAGTGCAGAAGATGCCATGGTACGTGTTTTTCGCGATTACGGTGAAGAGCGTTTTGCGCGTCGCATTGCAAGAAAAATAGTTGAACGACGCGCAGAAAAGCCATTGACCAGAACGTTAGAGCTGGCGCGTTTGATTGAAGAAACAGTGCCTAAAAAAGATGAAAAAAAGCACCCAGCCACTCGTGTGTTTCAGGCTATACGTATCGAAATAAATCGTGAGCTGGAAGATTTAAAGCTTGCACTTGATGCCGCGATGAAAGCATTGAAGCCTGGCGGGCGTTTAGTCGTTATTAGCTTTCATTCTTTAGAAGACAGAATCGTTAAGCGTTTTATTAAAAAGTACAGTCAGAGTCAGGATTTTCCGATTGGTGTGCCGGTAACACACGATCAATTAAAGTCGCCGCTCAAAATAATAGGCAAAGCAATTAAAGCCGGTGATAAAGAACTAGGGGAGAACGTGCGATCACGCAGTGCGATTATGCGCATTGCTGAACGCTGTTTGGATTAGCTATGCAGCAAGACATGCATCAAGAACAAAACGTTAACCGCGGCACCATTCGGGCCGCGGTTTTGGCGTTTTTGTGGGTGCTGACTTTGTTCTCTGGTTTAGCGGTTGTTTACAGCACATATGTATCACGAATTAAAACGCAGGAGCTGGAAAGTTTACGTCGAGAAGGTTTGGCGCTTAAGGTAAGTGCAGGCCAGTACAAGCTTGAACTTAGTTCTTTAGCTTCGTATTCCCGCATCGAAACCTTAGCGGAAGCTAAGCTCGAAATGACACCGCCGGAACCGTCAAAAACGGTCTTGGTGCCAGCGCAATGAGTTGGCTCAATATCAAAAAACACTGGCGCTTCTTGCTTATTGTAATAGGCATGATGGTTTTGCCTTATTTACTGTTGGCGCGAGCATCAAATTTATTGGTGTTGGAAGGTGAAGAGCATGGCATCTCACTTAAAGCTGAGGGTGATAACCGTACGTTGCGAACAGAAAAGCTTATTGCTTATCGTGGTTTGATTACGGATCGAAGTGGTGAACTATTGGCAGTTAGTACACCTGTTACTTCTATTTATGCCGATCCTAAGTTTTTAAATAAAAAAGAATTGCCTGAGCTGGCTAAGGCTTTGGGGCTATCTAAGGCAAAACTGAGTGAGCGGGTTGAGCTTTATAAAAATAAACGTTTTATGTATCTAGCTCAGCAGTTGGCTCCGCATGTTGCAGAAAAAATTCTTAAACAGCGCTTTTCCGGTGTTAATGGTCGTACTGAATATAAGCGTTTTTATCCTGCCGGTGAAGTCGCCGCTCATGTGGTGGGTGTCACAGGCTCCGATAAAGGCGGTGTTGAAGGTTTAGAGTTAGCTTTTGACTCTTGGCTTGAGGGAGAGTTGGGTAGTAAGCGGGTATTAAAAAATCGCAAACAACATACTGTTAAAGAGTTGGGGCTTATAAAGGCGCCGGTACCAGGTAAGGATCTTCAGTTAACCATAGATTTAAAGCTTCAATATTTAGCTTACAAAGAGTTAAAACATGCGATTGCTAAGCAGGGAGCTAAAAGTGGCTCTTTAGTGACGGTTGATGCGCGCACAGGGGAAATATTAGCGATGGTTAATCAACCCTCGTATAACCCTAACAATTTACAGGGTGCCGCATGGGATCATATGCGCAATCGAGCGGTCACCGATGTGTTTGAGCCTGGTTCTACGGTTAAGCCTTTAACAATTGCTGCGGCAATGGAAAGTGGCCGCTACCGTTCGACCGATGTGATCAATACGTCACCGGGTTATTTACGTGTTGGCTCGAAAACCTTTATGGATCCAGTTAATTATGGACCTATGGACTTGGCAAAAATCTTAAAAAAATCAAGCCAAGTGGGAGTAAGTAAAATCGCTTTAGAAATGCAGCCAAGTGAGCTGCAAGATATGTATTTTCGTGCAGGGCTTGGCCAGAACTCGGGTATTGGTTTCCCTGGCGAGCGAGCAGGTACCTTGCCTCAGCGGAATCGTTGGAGCGATGTTGAGCGAGCTAATTTTGCGTTTGGTTATGGCTTGAACGTGAATGCTCTGCAGTTGGCACAAGCTTATTTGGTTTTAGCTAATGATGGTGCGCTATTGCCTTTATCTTTAATTAAGCAAAAACAAAATGTTGATGCTGTTCAGGTCATTGACCGAGATGTTGCTCGTGAAGTTCGAGATATGCTTCGAGGGGTAACCGAAAAAGGCGGTACGGCAACGCGTGCGGCTATTGCTGACTACCCCGTTGCCGGTAAAACGGGAACCGCTCATAAAATTGATGCGAAAAGTGGTGGTTATGCAGATGATAAATACCGCGCTTTATTTGCAGGTTTTGCTCCCGCGAATGACCCACGTTTAGTAACGGTCGTGGTTGTTGATGAGCCGCCTGCTTATGGCGAGTACAGCGGTGGTAAAGCGGCTGCGCCTATCTTTGCAAGTGTTATGGAAAAAAGCTTACGTGTTATTAGTGTTACTCCTGAAGATCGATCTGCATATTTGAGCAGTACCTCAGAACTATTTGGGGGGCGCGGTTAATGGATTTACAAGCACTTGTTGATATTTCTTTGCCTGAAGCCGTTCGGTTCTACGGCATTAGCCAATTAAGTTTAGATAGCCGGCTTGTGGCTAAGGGCTGTTTGTTCTTTGCTGTACGTGGTTTGCACTCCAATGGCGAAGATTTTATTGATGCTGCTTTGGCAGCAGGTGCTGTAGTCATTGTGCGAGAAAGTGTCAGTGGCAAAGATTCCGTCAGTGTAAAGGACCAAGTCGTTTACCTTGAACTTGTAGACCTTAATGAGCGTATGGGGCAGATTGCATCCAAGTTTTATGGCGAGCCAAGTAAAAAATTAAACATTGTTGGCATAACAGGTACCAACGGTAAAACATCGTGTGCTGATTTGCTTGTCCAGAGTTGGCGTGAGCTAGGTTTTTCTGCTGCGAGTATAGGTACTCTTGGCTGGTCTACAAAAGCGGGAGAGTACCACTGCATAGGCATGACTACTCCAGACGCTTTGCAGCTGCAGAAGATTCTGGCTCGGTTTGTTGAAAATGGAATTGATTATGTGGCAATGGAGGTATCGTCACATGCCATTGCTCAAAAGCGCATTGCTGCAATTCACTTTGATCAACGGGTGTTAACCAATATCAGTCGCGATCATCTTGATTATCATGGTGATATGCAAACGTATGCGGCAATTAAGAAGTCGTTTGTGAGTTGTAATACAAACGGTTCAATTATTAATGCCGATGATGAGCAGTTGCTTGATTTGTTGCCGCATATATCTGCCTTCTCATTAAGTAATAAAGCGGCTGAGTTTTCACTGTTGGCTGCAAGCTTTAGTTTGCAGGGTATGAGTGCGCGCTTTCAGCTTGCCTCACATCAGCTTGAGTTTAAAACCTCATTAATGGGGTACTTTAATTTAGCTAATTTACTTGTTGTTTTTGCAGTGCTGTATAAGCAAGGTACAACATTAAGTCGCTTGGCCTCACTTGCTGAAAAGTTACAAGCTGTTCCTGGGCGCTTACAAAGGGTTAGTTTACAGCCAGCGGTTTATATCGATTTTGCTCATACTCCGGATGCTTTGGAAAACGTATTGCGTTCATTAAAGGAGCACTGTCAGGCCAAGCTTATTCTTGTTTTTGGTTGTGGTGGTGATAGAGATCAGGGTAAGCGCAGTTTGATGGGAGGAGTCGCTGAACGGCTTGCTGATAGCGTTTTGCTGACCTCAGATAACCCTAGAAGTGAAGAGCCCTTAACTATTGTTAAAGATGTTTTAAGTGGTATTCAAGATGAGTCTCGCTTTATTGTGGAGTTGGATCGTCGCAAGGCCATTCAAGCTGCTTTACAGCAAGCGAGTAATGACGATCTAGTGCTTGTTGCAGGAAAGGGGCATGAGCAATACCAAGAAATTCAAGGTGAAAAAATAAGCTTCAATGATGCCGTTGTGGTTAAGGAGTTGTTGCAATGCTGATGACTCTACACGATGCAGCACTAGCGATGAACGGGCGCTTAGTAGGGCCTTCTGCAGATGCTAACTTAGCATTTAATCGAGTAAGCACGGATACCCGCAGCATTCAGACTGGCGACCTATTTATCGCTTTGCATGGCGATAACTTCAATGGCGAGGCTTTTGTTGAGCGTGCCTTTAATGCCGGTGCTTGCGCCGCTGTTGTGACTTCTTGGCAGGATGACTTAGCTTCAGCTCAAATCATTGTTGAAAATACAACCGAGGCGCTTGGGCGTTTAGCCGCCGCTTGGCGCAAGTTGCTAGGTGCTAAGGTTGTTGCGATTACCGGTAGTTGCGGCAAGACGTCGGTGAAGGGAATGTTGCGCACTATTTGCGAGCAAGCTGGTACTGTTCACGCGACCCCTAAGAATTTAAATAATCATATTGGTGTTCCACTTACCTTATTGGCTGCTAATGAAACTCACGACTTTTTAGTTGTTGAGGCCGGTACAAGTGCTAAAGGGGAGATCGCTTATTTATCGGAGCTTATTTGTGCCGATGTTGCGGTTGTTATTAATGTCCATCCTGCTCATTTACAAGGTTTTGGCACATTAGCTGGTATCGCAAAAGAAAAAGCAGAAATTTATAAGCATCTTAATCGCGATGCCCAAATCGTGATTAATGAAGCTTTATTGAGTTATGAGCCTATAGCTAAGCAGTTACAGCAAAGTTCCGTACTTTTATTTACTGAGCGTGACGACACGAGCTTGGCGGTGTCAGCCAGTGATGAGCGGTTAAATGAGCTCAGTTGTGCTGGCTTTAAATTGCAGTTATCTGGCAAGGCTTTTGAGGTTCAGTTGCGCGTTCCTGGTCATCATCAGCTAGAAAATGCATTGGCTGCTGCAGCTTGTTCACTTGCGATGGGTATTGATGCCGCTTCGATTGTGGCCGGCTTAGAGCTTTATTGTGGTGAACAAGGCCGTATGCAAATTAGCAAACTTGGTGCGGCCACATTGGTGAACGATAGCTACAACGCTAACCCCGCTTCAATGAAGGCGGCTATTGATTATTTATCTAAGCAAGAGTTATCAATTCTGGTCTTGGGTGATATGGCCGAGCTTGGCGAAGACGCAGAACATATTCATCGTGAAGTGGGTAAGTATGCAGCTTTAAATGGTGTGGATGAGCTGCTTGCAGTAGGTGCTTTTGCTGATGATTATTGTGATGCCTATGGCTCAAAAGCAAAACATTTTATGAATCAAAATGAACTAGTGCTCTATTTACAGCAGCGTTTGTCCGATGGACCTACGGTGTTGGTTAAAGGCTCTCGTTCTTCATCGATGGATATAGTCTGTCGGGCATTACAGCAAGAGGAAGGGCAATAATGCTTTATTGGCTCGCAGATAATTTAAAAGAATATTTTCCGGTTTTTGGTGTTTTTCGCTACTTAAGCTTTCGTGCCATTGTTGGCGTGTTAACAGCCCTTGGTTTATCGATGATGCTGGGGCCTTGGGTTATTCGTAAGCTTGAGCAGCTACAAGTTGGTCAGGCTATTCGTGAAGATGGCCCTCAGTCTCATTTAAGTAAGTCTGGCACGCCAACTATGGGTGGCGCATTAATTTTATTTTCAATCGGTCTGGCAACATTGTTATGGGGCGATTTAGCGAATCGTTATATTCAGGTTGTGTTATTTGTAACCTTCAGCTTTGGTGCTATTGGTTGGGTCGATGACTATCGCAAAGTAGTTGAAAAAAATTCAAAAGGTTTGCCAGCTCGTTGGAAGTATCTATGGCAAAGCGTCTTTGGTTTGGCCGCTTCTATCTACCTGTATTACACCGCGCAAAGCCCAGTAGAGACTACTTTGTATTTCCCATTTTTTAAAAATTGGGCTCTGCAGTTAGGTCCAGCCTACATTATTCTTAGTTATTTTATGATTGTTGGCTTTAGTAATGCCGTTAATTTAACCGATGGTTTAGATGGTTTGGCAATTATGCCGACGGTAATGGTTGGTGCTGCCTTAGGCTTATTTGCTTATTTGGTTGGTAATGTAAATTTTTCTTCTTACTTGCACATTCCTTATGTTGCGGGAACTGGTGAGCTTGTTGTGTTTTGTGCCGCGATAGTTGGCTCAGGTTTAGGCTTTTTATGGTTTAACACCCACCCTGCTCAAGTGTTTATGGGGGATGTTGGTGCCTTAGCTTTAGGCGCGGCTTTAGGTGTTATTGCTGTCATGGTTAGGCATGAAATCGTGTTTTTTATTATGTCCGGCATCTTTGTTGTGGAAACGGTATCGGTCATTTTACAAGTCGCATCGTTCAAATTGACAGGGCGCCGTATTTTTAGAATGGCACCTTTGCACCATCATTTTGAGTTAAAAGGTTGGCCTGAGCCGCGTGTCATTGTGCGCTTCTGGATTATTAGTTTAATGCTTGTCCTTGTCGGATTAGCTACTTTGAAGTTGAGATAAGAATGTTAATAGCGAGCAATCAAACGGTATTGATTGTCGGTGGTGGAGCTACTGGGCTTTCTGCTGCGCGCTATTTACATCAGCAGGGTATCGCGTTTTTTGTTTTTGATACACGCTCAGAGCCATCGCTTCTTGAGCCATTTCGTCAAATTGATACAGGCATTCCATGTTTTTCAGGCGAGTTTGATCTTAACTTGCTCGAGCAAGTTAGCAGTGTTTTATTAAGCCCTGGTGTCAGTCGTGATACGGCTGTGGTTAAAGCTGCACTTGAAAAAGAAATAGAAGTCGCTGGTGATATTAGTTGGTTCTTAAAGGCCGTTGCTAGCCCTGTTATTGGTATCACCGGTTCTAATGGCAAGTCCACAGTGACAACGATGGTGGCGCTAGCAGCCGAAAAAGCCGGTATTAAGAGCTCCGTAGGTGGTAATTTAGGGCGCCCCGCTCTTGAGTTATTAGCCGATCAGGCTGATCTGTATGTATTGGAACTCAGTAGCTTTCAACTGGAAAGTACTGCTCAGGCCAATTTACAGGTAGCAGTAAATTTGAATGTCAGTGAAGATCACTTAGATCGACATGGCAGTTTGTTAAATTATTTCTCTGCTAAACAAAAAATCTTTCACGGCGCAAAAAATGTTGTTTATAACTCAGACGACAGACTGACTCAGCCGCCTATTGTGGATGGGGTGAGTCGACGTGGTTTCGCCTTAGCTAAAACAATTGAAAGCTCAGAGCTTCAATATTGGTTTGATGAGCAAAGCGGCTACTTAATGTGTGGCGATGAGCAGCTGATGCTTCGCAGTGAGATTAGGCAGCGTGGTTTGCACAATATAGAGAATGTACTTGCCCTATTTGCAATCTGTGATGCCGCAGGTATTGAGCGTTCAGCGACTAAAGATGTAGCACAACGTTTCCCTGGGCTTGCACATCGTTGCGAATTTATCGCTGAACACGGCGGGGTTTGTTTTGTAAATGACTCTAAAGCAACTAATGAAGGAGCCTGTATTGCAGCCCTTAATGGCTTAGCAGATGAATTCTCTCAGGTGATTTTAATTGCCGGTGGGCAAGCCAAAGGCTCGAGCTTCTCTAAGTTGTTACCCGTACTTAAAGATCGTGTTGATTTGCTTTTACTTATAGGTGATGCGGCTGCGAGTCTGATAAGCAAGGTAGATAAAACGGTAGAGTGTTTGCGTGTTGAATCCATGGCTGAGGCCGTTGGTGTGGCGAATGAGCGAGCTTCAACAGGTAGCCTAGTTTTATTGTCCCCTGCGTGTGCAAGCTTTGATATGTTTAAAGGTTTTGAACATCGTGGAGAGAGCTTTAAGCATGAAGTGGAGGCTCTGTTTTTATGATAGCCTTCAACTTTAGTTATGAGTGCCCAAGCTTTGCCGCCTTTAATAGCGATAATCACTTGTTTATTTCATTACTCGCTATTGCCAGTTTTGGGGTGTTAGTTGTCGCTTCCAGCTCGATTGATTTTGCGGCATCCGTTTATGGAGATGCTTGGTACTTTGCTAAAAAACAGCTGTTCTTTTTGTTTTTAGGTTTATGTGCTGGAAGCCTTGTTTTTATGATGCCCACAGAGCTGCTGCATCGTTTTAGCATGCTGTTTTTATTAATGAGCTTTGCTCTTTTGTTGTTGGTGTTGGTGCCCGGCATTGGCAAGGTTGTGAATGGCAGTCGTCGCTGGCTCAACTTCGGCCCATTTGGTATTCAGGCCTCGGAGATTGCCAAGTTTTGCTTGATTGTTTTTTATGCCAGCTACCTTACCCGCCGAGCGAACATGGTCAATTCACGTTGGCTTAGCTTTGCCATTATGGTGGGAATCATCGCATTAACGGCAATCCTGTTATTGCTTGAACCCGATTTTGGTGCCTGTGTAATTATTTGTTTCACCCTAGGTGTGATGATGTTTGTTGCCGGTGTACCGGTGCTTCGTTTTGTGCTGCTTTCGGTTTTAGGTGTGTTTAGTGCCAGTCTCTTGGTTCTTATGTCTGAATATCGAAAAGAACGTTTGCTGTCATTTATGAATCCGTTTGAAGATCCTTACGATGGTGGTTATCAGTTAGTACAGTCTTTGATTGCCTTTGGTCGTGGTGAGTGGTTTGGCTTAGGCCTAGGGAATAGCATTCAGAAGCTGTTCTTTTTACCCGATGCCCATACAGATTTTATTTTTGCAATCATTGCGGAAGAGTTTGGTTTATTAGGTGTTGTTGTTTTTATTGCGGCGTACTGTTTTTTTATTTCGCAAATATTGAAAGTGGCTTTCCGTGCTTTTGAGCGGGGCAAAGACTTTGGTGCTTATTTATGTTTAGGCATCGCGGCCCAGCTTTCTATGCAGGCTTTTATTAATATGGGAGTTGCCTCGGGCTTACTTCCAACCAAGGGCTTGACCCTGCCATTGATCAGTTATGGTGGTTCAAGCCTGGTGGTTACTTGCGTCATGTTGGCTTTGGTTTTTAGAGTTCAGGCGGATCTAAATAAGGAGCAGAGCGATGAAAAATAAGCTTGTCCTTATAGCCGCAGGTGGTACCGGTGGCCATGTGTTTCCTGGTTTGGCTCTTGCCGAGCAATTACAGCTTCGAGGTTATGAAGTGCAGTGGCTTGGTACTGAAGCGGGCTTGGAATCACGTTTAGTGCCTGTGCGAGGAATTAAGTTAAATATTTTTCCTGTAAGTGGACTACGCGGTAAGTCGGCACTGGCTTGGTTGCTGGCTCCATTTAAACTTTGTTTAAGTCTGCTTTGTGCTTTGCGATTAATGCTTAAGCTAAAACCTTGTTTGGTTATTGGTATGGGCGGTTTTGTTGCAGGCCCCTGTGGTTTGGCTGCTTGGTTGGCTCGTGTGCCTTTAGTGATTCATGAGCAAAATGCAGTTGCGGGTACGACGAACAAATTACTTGGCAAAATTGCGGCTCGTGTTCTCTGTGCGTTTCCTGGTGCATTACCGGGGGCTCAAGTAGTGGGAAACCCTCTGCGTAGCAGCTTAGAAAATTTGCGTAATGAGTCTGAATACAGTAGCCAGCCTTTAAAACTAACCGTGCTTGGTGGCTCAAGGGGCGCGAGAAGCTTAAATACCAAGTTACCTCAGGCCTTACTTGAGTCGGGTGTTTCTGACTTGCTAGAGATCTGGCATCAGTGTGGTTCGGGGCGTTTGCAGGAGGCGCAAGACGCCTATAAGGCGGCGGGCATAAAAGCGACTATCGTGGAGTTTGTTGACAACATGGATGAGTTGCTCGATTGCACTGAAATCATGGTATGTCGAGCTGGCGCCCTAACTGTTTCAGAGGTTGCGAGTGTTGGTTTGCCTGCTTTATTTATTCCTTATCCTTATGCAATAGATGATCACCAACGTGCTAATGCCCAATTCCTAGTTGATGCGGGTGCGGCATTGATGGTGCAGGAGTCTGAGTTTGAAAGTGGCGCATTAGTACAAGCGTTACAGAATTTATGTGCAGATAAAAACAAATTAAAAGAAATGGCAGCTGCTTGTGTAAGAGCCGGGCAGCGTGGAGCCACAGAAAAAACCGCTGACATTTGTGAGGAAGTTTGCGCATGACTCTGAATACAACATTTCAGGTGCCGGAAATGCGCCGCGTAAAACAAATTCACTTTATCGGTATTGGCGGCGCAGGTATGTGTGGTATTGCCGAGGTGCTATTAAATCAAGGTTATCAAGTGTCAGGTTCTGACGCTAAGGTTTCAAGCACAACCTTGCGTCTTGAGGGTTTTGGGGCCCGTATTTTTATTGGCCATAAAGCCGAGCATATTGAGGGCGCCAGTGTGGTTGTGCGGTCAACTGCAATCGATGCGCATAACCCAGAGTTACAAGCGGCTTTAGGGCAACGTATTCCTGTCATTCGTCGAGCAGAAATGTTGGCTGAATTAATGCGCTATCGCCATGGTATTGCTGTTGCCGGTACACACGGTAAAACCACTACGACCAGTTTAACGGCGTCGATACTAGCTGAGGCTAAGCTAGATCCAACTTTTGTCATTGGTGGTTTATTAAATTCTGCAGGTACTAATGCACGTTTAGGTGAAAGCCGATATTTGGTGGCCGAAGCAGATGAAAGTGATGCATCGTTTTTACACCTTCAGCCTATGGTCAGTATTGTTACCAATATTGATGCAGATCATTTAGAAACCTACGAAGGTAGCTTTGAAAAGCTTAAAGACACCTTTGTTGAGTTTTTACATAATTTGCCATTTTATGGCTTGGCGGTTGTGTGTGGTGATGATCAAACTGTACAAGAGTTATTGCCACGTATTGGTCGACAAGTTCTGACTTACGGTTTTAATGAAGGTAATGATTACCGCTGTGTTGACGTGGAGCAAAGCGGCAAAGTTTTACGCTTTAAGGTTCAGCGAAGTGGTCATGAGCAGGATTTATCTATTGAACTACCAATGCCGGGTTTACACAACGCGCTTAATGCGACCGCTGCTATTGCCGTCGCTACCGATGAAGGTGTAAGTGATGAAGCAATACAGCGCGGTTTAGTAGGATTTCAAGGTGTTGGCCGTCGTTTTCAGGTTTACGATGATATTAACTTGAGCGAAGGTTCGGCGATGTTAGTGGATGACTATGGTCACCACCCAACAGAAGTACTCGCCACTATTAATGGTGTACGTCAGGGATGGCCTGAGCGTCGTTTAGTTATGGTCTTTCAGCCTCATCGTTATACGCGAACTCGCGATTTATTCGAAGATTTCTCTGACGTTTTATCTCGTGTTGATGTTTTGATCCTGCTTGATGTTTACGCAGCAGGAGAGCAAGTCATTGTAGGTGCTGATAGTCGAAGTTTAGCTAGAAGTATTCGGAACCGCGGAGCTGTCGACCCTGTATTTGCTGAGAAAGTTGAAGATGTGCCTCAGCTTTTGAGTCAGTTAATAAAGCCTGATGATATTGTCATTACTCAAGGCGCGGGTAACGTGACCACATTGGCAGCATCATTAGCAAAGCAAGTGTTTGGAGAAGTAGCCAAATGATTAGTGAGCTTAATTATCACAAGACTTATCAGGGAGACCCAAGCGTATTTGGTCGCGTAGCGGTGTTGATGGGTGGTAATTCTGCTGAGCGCAGTGTGTCATTACAAAGTGGAGCGGCTGTTTTATCTGCCTTGCAAGCCAGTGGCGTAGATGCTTTTGGTGTTGATGTTAATAAAGACGTATGCGAGCAGTTAAATAAGGCTGAATTTGATTGTGCTTTTATTGCTCTACACGGAATAGGTGGTGAAGATGGCAAGGTTCAAGCCTTATTAGATTTGATGGCTAAACCTTATACGGGTAGTGATCACGCTGCATCCGCACTTGCTATGAATAAATTGCATACCAAGCAGGTTTGGCAGAGCTGGGGTTTACCTACGCCGCCTTACGTTACTTTAGAGGGGAAGCAAAGTTTAGAAACTGTACTAGATACTTTGGGCCATGTTTTTGTTAAACCTGTGCACGAAGGTTCTAGTTATGGAGTGAGTCCTGCTCGTAGCTTAGAGGAGCTTCAAGCAGCTGCAGATCTGGCCCATAAATATGACTCTCTAGTTATTGCAGAAAAATTAATTCACGGTGAAGAGTATAGCGTTAGTGTGCTGGGTAATACCGTGCTGCCTCCTGTTCAAATTCAGTTTAAAAGCGATTTTTACGACTTTAATGCCAAATATCAGTCGGATGCGACTGAATATTTATGTCCAGCGCCTTTATCTCAAGATGATGAATCAATTCTAAAAGCACTGGCTGCACGTGCTTTTAGTACTGTGGGCTGTCGTGGTTGGGGGCGTGTGGATTTTATGCGTAATTCAAGTGGTGAATTCTTTTTGTTGGAAGTTAATACAGTACCAGGTATGACCAGCCATAGTTTGGTGCCAATGGCTGCACAAGCTGCGGGCATTAGCTTTAATGAGCTGGTATTAGAGATTTTAGCGATGGCAGTCAATGGCTAGACGAGCAGCTAAAAAACAAGCTCTAGCAAAGCGAGTTCGCCCCAGTCAAGAACCTAGGCGCAAGCTCGGGCGTTACATCGTCTTGGTGTTTGCACTGGTAGCTGTGACTGTGTTTTTAAAACCATTTCAGTTTCTACAAACTGTGAATGTGAGCTTGCCTAGTGTGAGCTTTGATGACGAAGTTGAGATTAGTAATGTCGTTATTGAAGGGGAGCTTCGTTATAGCAATCGCCAAGAATTACAGGCCCTTATTAAAGCATTCTTGGAAGATGATTTTGTGCGTTTAAATTTGAATGAGATGCGAGCTGAGCTTGAAGCGGAGCCTTGGTTGAAAACAGTTCGACTTGCTCGCAAGTGGCCCTCAACATTGAAGGTTGAAATTGAAGAGCAGCAACCAATTGCTCGCTGGGGTGATGAGGGTTTTGTTAATCGCTATGGTGAATTGGTATTGTTAGATGAGCTATCAGCATTGTCTGAGCTTCCTTTGTTGGAAGGGGAGTCTAGTGAGGCTTATGAAATTGCGCGTAGTTATTTGCTTATGTCGCAATTATTAAATGAAGCGGGTTTGTATATAAACGAATTAAGAGTAAGTGCTCAAGGAGCTCGCTATATCGAGTTTGATTCAGGTTTTTCACTGCTATTAGGTGAGTACCAATTTAAAGAGCGTTTGGAAAAGTTTTTATTTTTATATAAAGAGCAGCTGGCTCAACATCAGCAACGTTTGTTATCTGTCGATTTGCGTTATGACAATGGCGTTGCAGTGCAGTGGCAAGATGAGTCAGTAACGGAAATTGCTAGTAGGTAAATTATGGCCAGTTCGGAACAAGGTAAAATGATCGTCGGGCTCGACATCGGTACATCCAAGGTGGTTGCACTGGTGGGCGAAATAAACGCCGAGAGTGAACTGTCTATTGTTGGCATCGGTTCACATAAGAGTGTTGGCCTGAAAAAGGGCGTTGTAGTTAATATCGAATCAACTGTGCAAAGTATCCAGCGTGCGGTAGAAGAAGCTGAATTAATGGCTGGTTGTCAGATTCATTCTGTTTTTGCTGGCATCGCTGGTAATCATATTCGCAGTTTAAATTCTCACGGTATCGTTGCGATAAAGGATAAAGAAGTTTATCAAACGGATATTGAGCGAGTTCTAGATGCCGCACAAGCTGTTGCTATTCCTGCCGATCAGAAAATCCTGCACGTGCTACCGCAAGAATACATTATTGATGAACAAGAAGGTGTGAAAGAGCCTTTAGGTATGAGTGGTGTTCGTTTAGAGGCTAAGGTGCACTTGGTAACTGGCGCAGCTAATGCAGCTCAAAATATTGAGAAATGTATACGACGCTGCGGTTTAGAAGTCGAAGATATTATTTTAGAGCAGTTGGCATCTAGCCACTCTATCTTAACCGATGATGAAAAAGAGCTGGGTGTTTGTATTGTCGACATTGGTGGTGGCACGACTGATATCGCAATATTTACAGAGGGTGCGATTAAACACACCGGTGTTATTCCAATAGCGGGTGATCAGGTAACAAATGACATTGCTATGGCATTGCGTACGCCGACCCAGCACGCCGAAGAAATTAAAATTCGTTACGCCTGTGCGCTGGCAAAACTAACGGGTGCAGATGAAACAATTAAAGTGCCAAGTGTTGGTGATAGACCTCCGCGTGATTTAAGTCGCCAAGCCTTGGCTGAAGTGGTTGAACCTCGTTATGAAGAACTGTTTTCTTTAGTTCAAGCTGAGGTTCGCCGAAGTGGTTATGAAGATTTTATTGCTGCCGGTATTGTTTTAACGGGTGGTACAGCAAAAATGGAGGGTGTTGTTGAACTTGCTGAAGAAATTTTCCATATGCCAGTGCGCTTAGGTGCACCACAAAATGTTAATGGTTTAAAAGATATTGTTAATAATCCTATTTATTCAACCGGTGTGGGTTTGTTGCACTTTGGTAAAGATAAAGTCGGAGAAAGTATTTCACCTCAACCTAAAGGTGAAAGCTGGTTTAGCAGTGTTAAATCTTGGTTTATTCGTAATTTTTAAATATGTTTTTAATGTCATAGTTCCAAAAAGAGGGGAATACTATGTTTGAACTGGTAGACAGCGTTCCACAGAACGCAGTAATAAAAGTAATCGGTGTTGGTGGCGGTGGTGGCAATGCCGTACGTCATATGATCGAGAGTGAGGTTAATGGTGTTGAGTTTATCTGCGCTAATACGGATTCACAGGCGCTTACCGATTTAGATACTAAAGCGGTATTGCAACTCGGCCACGGTATTACTAAGGGCTTGGGTGCAGGAGCCAACCCTGAAGTGGGTCGTCAAGCCGCAATGGAAGATAGAGAGCGTATCGCTGAATCTTTACAGGGCGCAGACATGGTATTTGTCACCGCAGGTATGGGTGGTGGCACAGGTACTGGTGGTGCACCTGTTGTTGCGGAAGTGGCAAAAGAAATGGGTATATTGACGGTTGCTGTTGTTACACGTCCTTTTCCTTTTGAAGGCCGCAAGCGTATGAAAATCGCTGAGGAAGGCATTAAACAATTAACAGACCGTGTTGATTCTTTAATTACCATTCCTAATGAAAAGCTATTAGAGGTTTTGGGAAAAAGCACAAGTTTATTGGATGCATTTAAAGCCGCCAATGATGTCCTCTTGGGCGCGGTTCAAGGTATCGCTGATTTAATCATTCGCCCAGGTACGATCAATGTCGATTTCGCAGACGTGAGCACTGTTATGTCTGAGAAGGGTATGGCGATGATGGGCTCCGGTTGTGCAACCGGTGAAGATCGCGCAATTGAGGCTGCTGAAGCGGCAATTCGCAGCCCTCTACTTGAGGATGTAGATCTTCAAGGTGCTCGTGGCATGCTGGTGAATATCACTTCTGGCCCAGATTTAAGTCTTGGCGAGTTCAGTGATGTGGGCGATACCATCGAGGAATTTGCTTCTAATGATGCAACTGTTGTTGTTGGTACCGTTATCGACCCTGAAATGAGTGGTGAAGTTCGTGTGACGGTTGTTGCTACAGGTCTTGGTCAGAGTGCACGTGTTGAAGAGCGTCCTGCTGAACCTCAGCAAGCCAAAGTTGTTGTTGATAACACTCGTAAAATTGATGCAGAGCCAAATTACAGCGAGCTAGATAAGCCAACTGTCATGCGTAGCTCAGCAAGTGCGGTTACTGCTGATGTGAAAACGGGCAGTGCTGCAGTGAGTGCAGTCGATAAGGATATTGAGTACCTTGATATTCCTGCCTTCTTGCGTCGTCAGGCAGACTAAGTACTCGTATCGCCTACGCCCTGCGGACCCCTCCTTTGCCGCAGGGCGGAACCTCATCTTTAGTGTGAGGTCAAACTGAGCACATAGATGTGCCCAGTCTAAAAAAGAAAAGGAATTTGCGCGCAGGTAAGCAATCTTTGTGAAACTGTGCAGCGATGTATTGCACAAAATTGAAGCAATGGCGGCCTTGATGTTAGAATCCGCGCCGCATTAACGAGAGCTGGAATAATGGTAAGACAACGCACACTAAAAAATGAGATTCGCGCTACAGGCGTGGGATTACACACAGGCCAAAAAGTGTTTTTAACGCTGAGACCTGCACCAGTGAATACTGGGGTTGTTTTTCGTCGTACCGATTTGAGTCCAGCCGTTGATGTACCGGCTCAGGCAACCAATGTTTTTGATACTACTTTATCGACTAGCCTTGGTCAGGGTGAGGCTCGGGTTTCAACAGTCGAACACTTAATGTCCGCTATGGCGGGCTTAGGTATTGATAATGCCATTGTTGAGTTGAGCGCGGCAGAAGTGCCTATTATGGACGGCAGCGCCGGTCCATTTGTGTTTTTGATTCAGAGCGCTGGCATTATTGAGCAAAGTGAAGCGAAGAAGTTTATACGTATACTCAAGCCTGTCACTGTGAAAGATGGCGATAAATATGCGACGTTTAAGCCTTATGACGGCTTTAAGGTCAATTTCACCATCGATTTTGATCACCCCGTGTTTAAAGATCGCAAGCTTGATGCAAGCGTGGATTTTTCAACCACCTCATTTGTGAAAGAAATTAGCCGTGCTCGAACCTTTGGTTTTATGCATGAGTTTGAATACTTGCGTTCACAGGGGCTTGTTAAAGGCGGAAGTGTTGATAACGCCATTGTTGTTGACCAGTACAAAATCCTTAATGAGGATGGTCTGCGCTATGATGATGAATTTGTTAAACACAAGATTTTAGATGCAATTGGCGACTTATACCTATTGGGTTATGGCCTAATCGGCGAATATTGCGCTTATAAAAGTGGCCATGGCTTAAATAATAAAGCCTTGCGAGCCCTGCTTGAGCAACGCGATGCTTGGGAATTTGTAAGTTTTGATGAAGAAGAGCAACTGCCCATTTCCTACCTCAAACCTCTCGCGGCTTAAGACTCCTTGTTTTGATTGAGCACAGTTATTGTGCTCATCAGATTTGGCAAATGTCGATTTTTATGACATATTCCACGGAATGAGTAGAATGTTTCGGGTTTATGCTTAGTATTTCATGTCTACTCTATAATAAAAGAAGCGTGCAATCGCTCTTGTCTAAAGTTGTTCATAGCAGTAACGGGAATCGATGAGATTAATCCTTGTCAGCAAGCGTCACGGTAGCACTCGCTGCATCAACCTAGGTGGTTGGGCTCGGGCGTTTATTGGTGTCTGCTTGGTTGGTTTTCCTGTTGGCATGGGGGTGATGGCCTACCAGCTCTTTGCTCAAAGTGGTGAGGGGCTCCTTGACTCTCAAAGCCGTGAAGCCTGGGTGGCAACGCTAGAGTCTCAGCAAGATGAAGTTGAGTTGGCCCGGCGAGAAGCCGAAAAGCGCTTGGCTGCCCTTACCCTAAGAGTATCTCAGCTACAGGCGCGCCTAGTGAGAATTGATGCTCTAGGTGAGCGTCTGACAACGATGGCAAAACTTGATAGTGGTGAATTCGATTTTAGCCAAGCCCCAGCCTTAGGTGGTCCAGAGACAGAGTTCTCACCCAATAAGGTGGATAGCCAGACGCTTATACATACCTTAGAGCGTCTAGCTCAACAAATTGATGACAGGCAGCAGCAGCTCAATACTTTAGAGGCCTTGCTGGCTGATAAAAAACTACAAAGTGATGTCTTTCTTGCTGGTCGACCAATTAAGAAAGGTTGGATGAGCTCTCGCTACGGTCGTCGCACGGACCCCTTTACCGGTGGTGCTGATTGGCATCAGGGGGTCGACTTTGCAGCCAAAGAAGATTCCGATATTGTCGCTGTTGCTGCTGGAGTTGTGACGTGGTCCGCAGATCGCTATCAATATGGCAAGATGGTTGAAATCAACCATGGCAATGGTTTTGTTACTCGTTATGGGCACTGTAAAGAGCTACTTGTTAAAGCGGGTGACATTGTTAAAAAGGGGCAAAACATAGCCCTGGTGGGCTCTACCGGTCGTTCGACTGGCCCACACGTGCACTTCGAAGTGCACAAGCATGGTCGCGTCGTCGACCCAGCTTCTTATATCCATCGCGCTAGCCGATAAGGCCAGCTCCCTCTCTTTTCTGTATACTTCGGCCTCGGTCGGAGAATTCTCTTTATTGGTTGGATAAACTGCATGATAAACAAGGTATTAAAGCTGGTTTTTGGCTCTAGAAATGATAGAGAAGTCAAGCGTATTAAAAAGCTTGTCAACAAAATCAATGCATTAGAGCCCGAATACGAAAAATTGAGTGACGATGGGCTCAAAGAGTTAACCGAGCAGTTTAAAAAACGCTATCAAGATGGTGAAAGTCTTGATTCTTTAATTCCAGAAGCCTTTGCCGCCGTACGTGAAGCTTCTAAACGCGTTATGGGTATGCGTCACTTTGATGTGCAGATGATCGGTGGTGTGGTATTGCATCAGGGACGTATTTCCGAGATGCGTACCGGTGAGGGTAAAACCCTTGTGGCAACCTTGCCTGTATATTTGAATGCCTTAAGCGGCGACGGTGTGCATGTTGTTACCGTAAATGATTATCTCGCGACACGAGATGCTAACTGGATGCGCCCACTTTACGAAGCCTTAGGCCTGTCGGTTGGCATTATCGTGTCAATGCAGCCTCAGGATGAGAAGTACGAAGCCTATCGCGCCGATATTACCTATGGCACAAACAACGAATTTGGCTTTGATTTCTTGCGGGACAACATGGCCTTACGTAAAGAAGACCGCATGCAGCGCGGTTTGAACTTTGCTGTTGTCGATGAAGTTGACTCCATTCTAATTGATGAGGCTAGAACGCCGCTTATTATTTCTGGCGCTGCGCAAGATAGCTCTGCGCTCTATCGTGTTATTAATCAGCTAGTGCCGTCATTAAAGAAAGTGGCTGACTCGGACGGTGAGCGCAATGAAAAAATCATGTTCAGCAAAATTTTGCTTGAAGGTGATGATAAGGCCTGCTCAGTACCTGCCGCTCTTAGTCGCGCGCAAGCAGAGAATAAAGACCTCGTTATTGTTGACAGCGCAGCCAAACCACCACTGTGCCGCTTGGCTGAAAAAGGCCACTTTGCTCTTGATGAAAAGGGGCGTCAGGTTGAGCTGAGCGAGGAAGGTCATGAGCTTGTTGAGAAGTGGTTAAGCAAAAACGATTTGATGGCTGAAAATGACAGCCTCTATTCAGCGGCCAATTTAAGCTTGCTTCAGCACGTACACAGTGCACTTAAGGCTCACACTTTATTCAATCGTAATGTTGAATATATTGTTCAAGAAAACCAAGTCGTGCTTATTGATGAGCACACCGGCCGTACTATGCCGGGGCGTCGCTTAAGTGAGGGCTTGCATCAGGCCATTGAGGCAAAAGAAGGTGTGCAGATTCAGGCTGAAAGCCAGACTCTAGCCTCAACCACTTTCCAAAATTACTTCCGCATGTACAAAAAGCTGAGTGGAATGACCGGTACTGCTGATACCGAGGCGTTTGAGCTCAAGCATATTTATGGCTTAGAAGTACTTGTTATTCCTACTAACTTGCCGGTTGCTCGTAAAGATCTTAACGACCTTGTATTTATGACCTTCGAGGAAAAAATCGATGCGGTTGTGAAAGACGTTAAAGAGCTTATGGAGCAAAAGGCGCCTGTACTTGTTGGTACGGCCTCGGTTGAAAGCTCGGAGTTAATGAGTAAAAGCCTGAAAAAAGCGGGCATTAAACATGAGGTTCTAAACGCTAAGCATCACGGTCGTGAGGCCGATATCATTGCTGAGGCTGGACGCCCTGGTGCTGTTACCATTGCCACTAATATGGCTGGCCGTGGTACCGATATTAAGCTTGGTGGCAACTTAGATGTGGAGCTAAAACAGCTTGGTGAAGACGCTACAGAAGCTCAAAAAGAAGCGGTAAAAGCCGATTGGCAAAAGCGTCACGACATTGTTCTAGAGGCCGGTGGTTTACATATTATTGGTACCGAACGCCATGAAAGCCGTCGTATTGATAATCAGCTGCGAGGTCGTGCTGGTCGTCAGGGTGACCCTGGTTTGAGCCGTTTTTATCTGTCCCTTGAAGATAACTTGATGCGTATTTTTGCCTCGGATCGTATGCGCGGCTTTATGCAGGCCTTGGGCATGGAAAAAGGTGAGGCCATTGAGCACCGTATGGTGACCAACGCCATTGAAAAAGCTCAGCGTAAGGTAGAGGCACGCAACTTCGATTACCGTAAGCAGCTACTTGAATACGACGATGTTTCTAATGATCAGCGTACGGTCATCTATTCGCAGCGTAATGACTTGCTTGAGTCTGAAGAGATCGAAGGCATTGTGGCTGGCATTCGAGACGATGTGATTGACGGTGTCGTCAGCAGTTATATACCACCTCAGAGCCTTATCGAGCAGTGGGATGTGCCCGGCTTGGAGCAGGCCTTAGAAGTCGATTTTGGTGCAGATTTACCTGTGCAAAAGTGGCTTGATGATGACGACAAGCTCTATGAAGAAACACTGCGTACTAAGATTCACGAAGCCTTGGAAGCACGTTACCAAGAGAAGGCTGAGCGTATAGGTTCAGTAATGCGTTCGCTTGAAAAACAAATCATGTTGCAAGTGCTTGATACTTTGTGGAAAGAGCACCTGCAGAATATGGATCATCTTCGTCAGGGTATTGGCTTGCGCGCTTATGCCCAGAAGAACCCTAAGCAGGAATATAAGCGTGAAGCGTTTGAGTTATTTCAGACCTTGTTGGAGAGCTTGAAATACGATGTGGTAAAGGTACTTTATCGTGTCGAGCCAATGAGCGAAGAGCAGTTAGCTGAAATCGAGCGACGTCAGCTGGCCGAAGCCGAAGCTCAAAAACAACAGCAGCAGCTACAGCATGAGAGTAAAAATGCCCTGCAGGCTGACGAAGAAGAACTTAAAGATATGAGCGCCGAGCGTCCTTATGTGCGTGATGGTAAGAAGGTCGGGCGCAACGATCCTTGTCCTTGTGGTTCTGGTAAAAAATACAAAGCTTGCCACGGCAAGTTAGCGTAACAGGGGCTGGATTTATGGCAGTTGGTAGCTTTGATTGGCCGGGTGTTAAAGCCATTAATGGTGTTCGTTTGGCGGCCGTGTCTGCAGGTGTGAAGCATTCAGATCGTTTAGATATGGCTCTGATTGAAATCTGTGAGGGCGCAAGTGTTAGCGGTGTTTTTACCCAAAATGCGTTTTGCGCTGAACCTATTAAGATCTGCCGTGAGCACTTAGCGCAAGCGAAGCCTCGCTACTTACTTATTAACTCGGGTAATGCCAACGCCTGTACCGGTGAGCCTGGCCGAGCGGCTGCTCTGCAAACATGTCAAGCTGTTGCCGATGCAGCTGGAGTTCAGTTAAACCAAGTTTTGCCTTTTTCTACCGGTGTAATTGGCGAGGTACTACCGGCTTCTAAGTTAATTGATGCAACACCTGCAGCGTGTCAAGCCTTAGATCAAGATGCTTGGCACGATGCAGCCAAAGCGATTATGACAACCGATACTCGTGCTAAGGGCTTGAGTGTAAGACTAGAGCTTGATGGGGTGCCAATTACGCTAAGTGGTATTGCCAAAGGCTCGGGTATGATCAAGCCAAATATGGGTACAATGTTGGCTTATGTGGCAACGGATGCGGCTATTGAGCAAGCTTTGTTAGATACGATAGTGCTTAACGCCGCTAATAAGAGCTTTAATCGTATTACGGTCGATGGTGATACCTCCACTAACGATGCTCTGATCTTGATGGCAACGGCTAAAGCCGAAAACCCTACTGTGCTAGCCGGTTCAGATACTGCTCTAAAGCTAGAGCAGACTGTCAGTGATTTATGCCAAGCGCTTGCTAAAGAAATGGTACGAGATGCCGAGGGCGCAACTAAGTGTGTTCAGGTCGATGTTCTAGGCGGTAATACCGCACAGGAAAGTATTGATGTGGCTTACGCTATTTGTCATTCCCCTCTTATCAAAACCGCGCTCTTTGCTTGTGACCCTAACTGGGGGCGCATAGTTGCAGCTATAGGTTATGCAGGCCTTAAAGATTTGGATGTTAGCCGCGTTAAAGTTTGGTTGGATAACGAACTTATTGTTGAGAACGGTGGTCGTGCAGAGTCTTATACAGAAGAGGCTGGCCAGGTTGTATTTGATAAAGCCGAGTTTTCTATTCGGGTTGAGCTTGCTCGAGGCAGCTGTAACGAAACCCTGTGGACCAGTGATTTAAGCCATGACTATGTGCGTATTAACGCTGAATATCGTAGTTAATTATGCCTAAGCATATCCGTGTTGTGGTTGGCGTGATTGAAAATGAGTTCGGCCAAATCCTTATTAGTCAGCGCCAAGGTCAGCAACATTTGGCAGGCCTATGGGAGTTTCCCGGTGGCAAGCTGGATGCTGGCGAGTCTGCAGAGCAAGCATTGAGTCGTGAACTAAAAGAAGAATTGGGTATAGAGGTTTTACAGGCCGATTTTCTATTTGATATCAAGCATACATACCCTGAAAAGAGCGTTTGTTTACATATATTTCACGTCAAGGCTTTTAGCGGTGTTGAGCAGGGATTAGAGGGGCAGCCTTTACGCTGGCTTGCTCGAGCTGATATCGATACAGTAGAGCTGCCGCCTGCAAATAAAGCCATAGTCGAATGGCTGCAGTCTTGAGCAAGAGTAGGGGAGGTGGTCTAGCTTAAGAGGCAGTGGGCCTTCAATCCTAGTTTTAGAAGCTTTGATCTTCAGACCAGTTATCGACCTCTTCTTCATTGCTACTAATCTGGTAGCTTTCTGTAGCCCAGTCGCCAAAATCAATATCTTTACAGCGTTTACTGCAAAATGGTCGCTCAGGAAAATCCTTGGTCATTAGCACTGTCTTTTTACAGTTTGGACAGGGCATGCTGGCTGTTTTGACATTCATTTCCGTGTTCTCGTATGCTTTTCTGTATTGTAAGAAAAGATGGCTTAAGTGTGAACTGTGATATTGAGCAGGCTAAGTTTAGATACAGGTTTGCTTAAGTAGCTGTTGATGAAGTGCTTGCACTTGTTTGAGGGTTTCTTCAATTGGGCCCTGGTTATTAATAACATGCTGGGCATGCTCTAAGCGGCTTTTACGGCTTAGTTGTGTAGCCATAATGGCTTCAATTTGTTGTCGGCTGTTTTGGTCTCTAAGGCAAGTTCGTTGAAGTTGTGTGGCCTCGTCAACATCGACTACAACAATGGTATCGATCATGTTGCTTTGCTGGGTTTCTAAAAGTAGTGGAGAGCTTAGTACGGAGTAATCAGAATGCGCCTGCTCAAGCTGCTTTTCAATTTCTTTGCGAATTAAGGGGTGCAATAAGTTCTCTAGCCATAGTTTGTGCTTACTATCGCTGAAGATCAGACTTCGTAGCTTTGCTCTATCTAAGTTTCCATCTTCAAGTAGGATATCAGTGCCAAAGCGCTGGCTGATACTCGTAAGTGCGGGTTGTCCGATCTCAACGACTTCTCTAGCGACTATGTCGGCATCAACAACAGTAATGCCGAGGCGCTCTAGTTCATTGCTGACACTTGATTTTCCGGAGCCAATTCCGCCAGTGAGACCGACTTTAAGCATTAGCTGCCCAGTAAGCCTAAATACCAGTTTTGAATGTCAGTGCCCCAGAAAAAAGCCAGCCAGCCAGCAATGGCAAGGTAGGGACCAAAGGGCATTGGTGTGTTTTTATCTTTACCTGACATTAAAATGTTGGCGATACCAAAAATAGCACCAACTAAAGAGGATAGTAAAATAATAGTCGGCAATACTTGCCAGCCGGCCCACGCTCCTAGCGCAGCTAAAAGCTTGAAATCACCAAAGCCCATGCCCTCCTTGCCAGTAAGTAGTTTGAACAGCCAGTAAATACTCCAAAGGCTTAAATAACCTGCCATAGCGCCATACACGGCGCTTTCTAAATCGACAAAGGTGCCGTTGATATTGAGTGCAAGACCTAACCACAGTAAGGGTAGGGTTAGTTGGTCGGGTAAAAGTTGGTGGTCAATATCAATGTAGGTTAGGCAAATCAGAGTCCAAGAGAACAACATTAGTACTGCTGTCTCATAGCTTAAGCCGTAGTGCCAGAAGCAGAAACCCCCTGTAGCTGCGGTTAGTAGCTCAACAAAGGGGTAGCGAAAACTGATTTTGGTTTTGCAGCGTAAGCAGCGCCCTTTTAATAGTAGGTAGCTAATAAGCGGAATGTTGCACCAGGCAGGGATAAGCTGTTTACAGGAGGGGCAGTGAGAGCGGGGGAAGGCGACATTAAATGTTTCTTCTTCAGGCTCTTTCTCAAAGCTCAGACCGTCGTTTTCTGTTAAAAACTCGCGGCACTCTTTGCGCCAGCCCTTCATCATGGAAATAGGCAGGCGGTAAATAACCACATTTAGGAAACTGCCGACGAGTAAAGAAAAAACGCCGGCAGAGCAGAGGAGGATGATTTCTAGCATCTATTATATCGCTTGACCAATTTGGAAGATTGGGAGATACATGGCAACCATTAGTCCACCTACCAAAATTCCAAGTACGGCCATAATCATGGGTTCGAGGAGTGCGGTTAAGCTGTCAACCATGTTGTCGACTTGCTCTTCATAATACCCTGCAGACTTGTCTAGCATTTCATCTAAAGCTCCTGACTCCTCTCCAATAGAGGTCATTTGTATCACCATTGCGGGGAAGACTTTAGTTTGAGTCATTGCAGTATTTAGCTGGGTGCCTGTAGAAACTTCTTCTCGTATTTGTAGGACTGCTTGTTCGTATATATAGTTGCCTGTTGAGCCCGCCACAGAGGTTAGGGCGTCAATTAGCGGAACCCCTGCAGCGAAAGTGGTGGATAGGGTTCTGGAAAAGCGAGCGATAATAGATAAGTAAACAATTTGTCCAACAATTGGAAGTTTTAGTGTAAGGCGGTCAAGGAATATCCTAAATCCTTTGCTTTTTTCTTTGGCTTTACTAAAACAAAAAGCGGCAATACCGCTTCCGATCAAAATTTTCAACCAGTTGGCTTGAGCCATTTCTGATAAGTTAAGTACAAAAAGTGTAAAAGCGGGAAGCTCTGCTCCGAAGCTGGCAAAAGTTTCAGCAAACTGAGGGACAACTTTTACAAGAAGAATCCCTGTAACAACTGCGGCTACTACAAGTACTGCTGTAGGGTATGTCATTGCTTTTTTAATTTTTGCTTTGAGTTGCTCGGTTTTTTCTTTATAGGTGGCAATGCGATCAAGCATTGTTTCAAGCGCGCCACTTTGTTCGCCCGACTCAATTAAATTGCAAAAAAGATCATCAAAATATTTTGGTTTTTTCCTAAGGGAGGCGGCAAAGCTCGTGCCGGATGCTACTTCATTTTTAATTTCTGTGATTAGTGTGGCTAAATTTTTATTGTCCGAACCTCCAGCCACAATGTCAAAGCTTTGAACAAGTGGGACGCCAGCCTTCATCATGGTTGCTAATTGACGAGTAAATAAAGCTATATCCATTGGTTTTATTCTAGCCCCGCCATTGCCGAAAAGAGGACTTGGTTTTTTTCGTACATTTTTAGCTCTAATGCCTTGCTTTATTAGCTGGGCTTTTGCTAAAGATGGAGAAGTCGAAGATACCTCGCCTGAAACTTTATTACCTTTTTTATCGGTGCCTTTGTATAAGTATAATTGTGTAACATTAGTGGCCATTTTTTAATCCTTGGTAACTCGGTTTGCTTCTGCCAAGCTGGTTACGCCCATAGCTGCTTTTCGTAATGCAGCAGTTCGTAAATTAAAGAAGCCGGCTTCTTTAGCTGCATCAGCAATCTGAATTGCGTTGCCTCCCTCCATTATAATACGACTAATAGGAGGGGTGATGCGAACCACCTCATAAACACCAACGCGGCCTTTGTAGCCGTTATTACATGCTTTACAGCCAACAGGTTCATGGAGTTTAATCTCTTCTAGGCCAATGTCATCTATGCCCTCTTCCTTTAGCACTTCGTCAGGTAGGTCTACTGGTTTTTTACATTCAGAGCAAAGGCGTCTCGCTAGGCGTTGCGCAATAATAAGGCTGACTGTTGTCGCTACATTGAATGTAGGTACGCCCATATTCATGAGTCGAGTAAGGGTCTCAGGGGCACTATTGGTGTGCAGTGTAGATAGTACCAAGTGCCCCGTTTGTGCTGCTTTAATGGCAATTTCGGCAGTCTCTAGGTCTCGAATCTCGCCAACCATCACTATATCAGGGTCTTGACGAAGAAAAGAGCGAAGCGCCTCAGCAAAAGTTAGCCCTACTTTGTTGCTAACGTTAACCTGATTGATTCCTTCGAGATTTATTTCCACTGGGTCTTCAGCTGTACTGATGTTTCTCTCAACGGTATTTAATATGTTGAGCCCAGTATAGAGGGAGACCGTTTTACCGGAGCCGGTAGGTCCAGTAACCAGAATCATACCTTGTGGCTGCTCTAGAGCATCCATAAACAGTTTCTTTTGAAAGTCTTCATAGCCAAGCGCATCAATACCAAGTTTGGCGCTGCTAGGATCCAGAATTCGTAAAACAACTTTTTCACCAAAGAGAGTGGGTAGGGTGTTGACACGAAAATCAATTGCTCGACTTTTGGTTATTTTCATTTTGATGCGCCCATCCTGGGGGACGCGCCGCTCTGATATGTCCATTTTAGACATTACTTTTAAGCGAGCAGAAAGGCGGGTGCCCAGATTTATTGGTGGGCGAGCGACTTCTTGTAATATTCCATCAGTACGAAATCGCACTCTATAGACTTTTTCATAAGGCTCAAAATGAATGTCTGAGGCCCCACTTTTAATAGCATCCAAGAGTACTTTATTGACGAACCGAACAATTGGCGCCTCATCATCGTTTGAGCTGTCGTCCCCGCTTTCTGATGAGTCATCGACGGCTTCAATATCTAAACTGTCTAGGTCGTTATCGTCGAGGCCACCAAAGGAGTCTCCGAGGTTGTCTTCTGCCGCATTTAGGTAGGCCTCAATGGCCATTTGAAGTTGTTCCGCCTCTACGAGAATGGCTTCAGTGTTTAGTCCAGTGTTAAATTTAATCTCGTCTAGGCCGTGGAGATTGGTGGGGTCACAAACAGCAATGTACAAACGATTCCCCCTTTTTAGAATGGGAAGTGCGTAATGCTGTTGAATTAAATTTGAATCTACAAGGTCTTTAGGCGGGCTGTCAGGATTAAGTGCGCTTAAGTCTAACAGCGGAGTTCCAAATTCTTCCGATGCTATCTGGGCGACTTTTAAGGCACTCAATTCACTGGTTTGTGCTAGGTGAATAGGAAAAGGATGCTTTTTAGCTTTAGCTGCAGATTCAAGCTCTTCGGCCTGTTCTAAGGTTAATAGCTCGTCATTTACAAGTCTTCGGGCTAAGCCACTTAATATCACTGTATGTTAATCCGTATGAATCAATAATGGTTATATGCCAAGTGTAACCTAGTTTGGGCTTTTATTGAGTTAGATTAAACCGCCTATTGTTAATAGGGAGGAGCGATCACTGTTTAATGTTAGGGCGATGTTTGTAAGTCAGTGACATTTATTGTCGCCTACATGAGTGTGAATTGTAGTTTGCATGAGTTATCTTGTTGTTTTATAGGTGGTTTATTGGATTGGCCCGCGATATGCATGTCGCTTTGTGAATTTAACAAACCCTATATTTAAGGTGATTTTATGAAAAAGGTTCAACAAGGTTTTACTCTTATCGAGCTTATGATCGTTGTAGCGATTATTGGTATTCTTGCAGCTGTTGCCTTGCCTCAGTATCAGGATTACACCATTCGAACTAAAGTATCAGAGGGCTTGGGTTTGGCTGCGTCGGCTAAAACTGCTGTAGTCGAAACGTTCTCAAGCCGAAGCACTGGTGCTGTTGCTGCTTATGCTGGTACAGGTAATAATGTAGCAGGCTCTTATGGCTATGAGTTCTTGGCTCCGACTACCAATGTTGCATCTATTGCTATTGCTGCTATTGCTGATGTTGCTACGCCTGCTGCAGGCGAAGCAACAGTGACTGTGACTTATCAGGGGCAGGTTGGTACTGCTTTGGCTGATAGTGTTGCATTAATTCCTGGTTCTGGTGTGGTGAGTGAGGTTACTGGCCTTCCTGGTGGTGCGATGACTCCTGGTGCAGCAATTGTTTGGGGTTGTACAACAACTAATACTACTGTAACTGCATTTAAGTACTTGCCTTCTAACTGTCGTTATTAATATGCGATAAGTTCTTGTGAGCATAAAAAAACCGCCCTCGTGGCGGTTTTTTTATGCTTGTAGACTTCTGCTCTTCTTTGTTTTCGGGGTGTGTTGTTAAGCGCTTTTTGCTAAGAGCTTTAGTGTTTATCTATTCTATACGTGCATTCTCCGATAGCTATAGTTGTTAGTGCAGTGCTCCACTTTCTAGATCTATACATGCCTCAATATCGCCGTGTTTACTTGTAATCGTTATTGGTGAGCACTTACGATTTGGATTTTGAGGAAATAGTTCCTTATAGGGAAGGTTGTCATTTGTAGCTGGAAAATTAAGGTATAGGTCCTGCCTGTAATCCATGGAGTGTTCCTGGAAGAAGCTTGTTGTAAATGCAGCTGTTTTAATTAGCTCAGGATCTTTTGGTAGGTCAATGACTACTCTATAAGGCGCTTTTCCTATTAGTTGCTCTAGGTTTATTTTCCCTGCGATGGCTTCTTTTTTTGTTATTGTGGTTACCCCTTCGTGGGATAGGCTAATGATATATGGTCGTTCGTTGTGGATAATCCAACTTCCGTAGCAAAGCGCACTTACCTGAAATAGGGCGATAATACTCAGATCCATACGTAGGCTTTTTTTATTTGGGTTAAACACAATAAGGGTTAATAGAGGGCCTAAAACCAAATCTATACCTGCGACAATCTTGATTCCCTGCCACCCGCCTACGTGAATAAGTGGGCCGGGAAACCAAGCAAAAACAATGATCGCTAAAAGTATTAAAAAAATGATAAAGCTAATAGCGAGATGAGAGATAAAGGCTTGCCAGCGCGTGTATTTTTTTAAATCTAAAGTAAGCATTTAGGGGGGGGGACCGGTCTTTTTTTGAGGGGTTAGTCTATCCGCATCGATAAATCGATAGCTTCAATATTCTTAGTTAAATCGCCAAATGAACAATAGTCGATGGCCAAATCACGATTTTGGGCTAAATCTTCTAGTTTAAGGTCACCGCTTAACTCAAATTTAGTCTGCTTGCGATCTAGTTGTATTGCTTCTTCAAGCATAGCCTTGGAGAAGTTATCTAGCATGGCGACATCGGCACCGGCTGAAATAGCCTGTTTGAGTTCATCAATGTTTTCGGTTTCTACTTCTACTTTTTTGCTCGGGGCTAATTCACGAGCTCTTTTTACTGCTCCTTCGATATTGCCACAAGCAGCAATATGGTTTTCCTTTAGCATAAATGCATCGTATAGGCCGATACGGTGATTGCTCAAACCGCCGCAAGTAACGGCGTATTTTTGTGCTAGTCGCATACCGGGAATGGTTTTTCTTGTGTCGAGCAAGGTGATTTTGCTTTCTCCTAGTGCGTCTTTATAGGCTTGGGCTTTGGTGGCTACGGCGCTGAGTAATTGAATGAAGTTAAGGGCGCTGCGCTCACCTGTTAATAGGGTTCGAGCTCGTCCTTTAAGGTCCACCAAGGTGGCGCCAGCTTTTAGCTGATCACCGTCTTTGGCGTGCCATGTTATTTGTTCTAGCCCGCCTAGTTGTTTAAACGTCTCATTTAACCATTCGACGCCACACAAAGTGCAGTCTTCCCGAGTGATGATATGGGCGCTTTTAATTTCATGCTCGGGAATCAGTAAGGCGGTAATGTCACCATCGCGGATGTCTTCTGCAAGGGCTTCACGAACAGCGCGAGTAATGTCGTCTTTAATATCGTTAAGTTGAATATTCATGGGTCCAGTGTATCTGATTTAGCTATTTGTACTGAATTAAGGTCAGTACATCGCCGCTTTGGCTGAAATCGAGTTGTTTTAGTGCGCTCATGCCGAGTAGAACATCTTCACCTTTCATGCCCGTTGTTATTGAGGCTGACAGTTGTTTTAGCTGAATACTGCCAAGTTGCAAGCTGGGTATATTGGTTTGGTAGGCTGTAGCTATACCATTGGCGGTGTGTACTTGGTGAGGGCGTCCTGCTAGTAAGCCTATGCGTTTAGCTAGCACTTCTGGAACGGCAACATTAGTGGCGCCAGTGTCGAGCATAAAGCGCACATCGTGGCCGTTGATTTTTCCTGATGCGACGTAGTGGCCAGCTCGGTTGCGCTTTAGTTTGACTATTCGTTGGCTATCACTTTGTTCTGAGCTTACATTTTGATTTGGGTTGTACTGTTTTTCCTCCCAGAAGCCAAAGGCGAAGCTAAGGCTGATTAGTACCAAGACCCAGAATATGCTGAGCATAAATCGACCGGCACGTTGTGTTGATTCAGGCTTGTTACTCATATTATTGGCTTGTAAGAGGGACGTATAACTGTATCGAATAGTGGCTCAAATTTACAGGTTCTTTTACTCTAATTCATAACGCAATTCTTTTGACTTAAACACGGCTTTATTGTGTTAAAACGGACCAGTTTCACACTTTGAGCTGAAAGTGCTTCCTCTGGTTTGGCTGTTTCTTATACTCGATGTTAATAAGATTCATAAATGCGCGGCTTGAGGAGATTTAAGGTGATTCAAAAGATTAACAAACCGGTCTCAGCGCACTCATCAAATGACACCCTGATGGATGACAAAATTGTAGCACTGGATGCTGATACCGAAACACAGTTGCGTTCTCGCTTGAGTCGTTTACCTGCGCCTGTTATAGCAGTGAAGGATGAGGCGTTGAGGCAGTTTGCCAAGCTGTTTCGTCAATACTTCGATAAAGCCGATGATAGGTTGTTTGAGTTGGCCGATAAGGCAGCTACAAACGAAGAGCAGAACGTATATTTTGAATCTATGCGTGAATTGCGCTTGCGTCGTGTACAGATGGAAAAGCGCTTCCATAACACACTAATACAAGCCTTTGCAGTACTAACCGACCCCAACTCTGCCCGCCAAGAAAGCTTCAGCAGTATTAAAGCGGATGCGTTGTCGCTTGTTGAAAATGAGGATCTCGACACCTTGGTTGCTGTTGATACGGCTGTGGCGCGTGCCAATGCTAATGCTGGTGAGGCAATGCAGCTTATATCATTGCGCTTGGATAGCCTCTTACCCGTCAAGGTTTATCAAAAGAACATGCCTCTTGGTGCTGATGTGGTCTGTAAAGCCTTTATGGACCAGGTTAGGGTGCTTGACGTTAACCTTAAAGTTAAGCTGGTTTTATTTAACCTCTTTGATCGTATTGTTGTGCAAGCACTGTCTGGCTTGTACGAAGCTGTGAACCAAGTGCTTATTGAGCATAATATTTTGCCCTCCTTATCGAACCGTGCTGCTTCGAATCGAATAGTAAGAGAGGAGCGTCGCGCCCCTATGCTTGCTTCGCGTCAGTCTGGGCCTGCTGGACAGAGGCCTAAGTCTGAGGCTGCCCCAGCACTAAGCTTGAGCCGTGAAGCGCAAAACTCACTTGCGCAGTTGTTTGGTGGTGATGTGCTTGATGAATCGGAGCTGTTTGTTGATTCGGAGCAATTATCGAATCGTCAAGTCGTGCAGCTGTTAAATGTCGCACAGAAAATGCCAGCTTTACAAGGTGACGGTGTTTTAACTGGGCAGAGCTTGCGCACTTTAATCGATCGTTTAAAGCAGAAAGCGGGTTCGCGTTCCGTGAACTCTGTAGACGAGCAAGTGATGAGCTTAGTCAGCAGCTTGTTTGATGTGATACTCGATGATGGCAATTTACCGGCTTTAATGAAGACCCTCATTAGCCGTATGCAAATTCCAATCATTAAGTTGGCGATCGCAGATAAGACTTTTTTTACTAAGAGCGGCCATGTTGCGCGCCGCTTGTTGAATGAAATGGCGACAGCAGCTATTGGTTGGTCGGCAAAAGGTAGTCGTGAGCGTGATCCGCTTTACAGCAAGATCAATAGCATTGTTAAGCGTTTAGTGTCTGAAGGTGACAGTAGCTTAGAGACTTATAGTGAGCTACTTGCAGATTTTACCGCCTTCTTGGAGAAGGAGCGCAAGCGCGTTGCCCTTTTCGAGCGCAGAACTGTTGATGCTGAGGGCGGTAAGGCTAAGGCTGAGCTAGCGAGGACTACTGTAGCTATTGAAATTGAAATCCGTTGTGCAGAATATCAATTTCCCGATGCCATCGATAAGCTAATTAACGAGGCGTGGAATAATGTTTTGTTTGTTTGCGCTTTAAAACATGGCTATCAGAGCGACGAGTGGGATGAGGCTCTAATTACTTTAGAGCAACTTGTTGCTAGTCTGCATACGCCAAGTGACAGTGTTCAACGTACTGCGTTAATTAAGTCGGTCCCCCCCTTATTGAAAAAGATACGCAAAGGCTTAGATACCATTTCTTACAATCCTTATGAAATGTCGGCTCTTTTTAAAGGCCTTGAAGCGGTTCACTTGCAATGTATTCGTGGGCAAAGTCCTGTTAAAGCAAGGTTTCGTTCCAATGATAAAGGTATTGGGCAAGAGCTTGTCACTGCTAAAGCAAGCTCACTTGATGTGAAAAAAGTGCCGTCTAAGCTCGAGACTGCTCAGGTTCAGCAGCAGATTCAACAGGATAAAGGCTCTTCAACACCCTCTAAAGCTGAGCAAGAAGCCCTGCGCTTACAAAAAGAGCAGGCTATCGCGGAAGCTCAGCGTATGAATGTCTTGTGTGAGCAGGTTAAGGCTTTTGTTCAGGGGGCGTGGTTTGAATTACAGCTTGCTGTTGAAGACAGTAGCTTGCGCGCTCGTCTGGCCGCGTTTATTAAACCTACGGGCAAATATATCTTTGTGGATAGGAGCG
The DNA here is from genome assembly GCF_041346925.1 of Agaribacterium sp. ZY112. Lineage (NCBI taxonomy): Bacteria > Pseudomonadati > Pseudomonadota > Gammaproteobacteria > Cellvibrionales > Cellvibrionaceae > Agaribacterium > Agaribacterium sp. ZY112. Next base: position 1,867,335 of record NZ_CP166840.1, read on the forward strand.
GTAAGAAGGTTGCGGAGTTCACTGAAGAAGATTTGGTCGCCTTATTAGCTGAGGAACGTTTAAAGGCCCTAGATACAGGCCTTCTATTTGATCGAGCCCTAGAGACCATTGTTACTGGCCTTAGAAAACAAGCGCATTGAGGCCTGTGTCTTAGCGGGTTAGTATTTGCCTTTCCGCGTTGAAGGCCATTTGTCTGGCATGTATTCCTTAGATAGCGGCTGGCTTACGCCTGCCGAGCAGCTTGCTTCCCCTAATTTTAATCAGCGTCCAGAAGGGGCTGTTGTTTCTTTGCTTGTTGTTCACTGTATCTCTTTACCGCCCAATGAGTTTGGTGGCCCTTGGATCAGGGACTTCTTTTGCAATTCTTTAGATTGTTCTGCCCACCCTTATTTCCAGAAAATCTCAGAGCTACAAGTGAGCTCGCACTTCTTTATCGAGCGCTCTGGCCATATTGTCCAGTTTGTTGCTACAGGTGATAGGGCTTGGCATGCTGGCCAATCAAGTTTTGATGGTGTGGCCGATTGTAATAACTACTCTATTGGTATTGAGCTTGAAGGCTGTGAGACTAAGCCTTATACAGATGAACAATATCTTGCATTATCTAAGCTCAGCCGCTGTTTAATGAGTTATTATTCGGATATTAGCCCTGAGCGCATATGTGGCCATAGTGATATCGCGCCGGGGCGCAAGACTGATCCAGGGCCTTTATTTGACTGGTCTTATTTTCGACAACTGCTAGCCAATAACGAGTAGCAACATACTAATAAAAAGGCGTTTACATGGAAATTATTGTTGTTGTACTGGCGCTTGCCTTTCTGCAGGTTTGGGGAGCAAGAAACCCCTTGCATCACGATGGTTGGTTTCGAGCTTGGTCTCGTTTTGCTTTAGAGAAGCTAGGGGGGGGGGCATCGCCACCGAGGGAACTTTATAGTTTCCTTGTCGTTTTTGTACCGCTGTTATTATTTTCAGCCGTCTTTCAGTTATTACTTTGGCAGAGCCCGTGGATTGTTTTACCTGTAGCGGTGTTGGTTTTGCTTTATAGCCTCGGCCGAGGTGAGTTTTTTGAAATTGTTCGTGAATACACTCAGGCTTGTTATATAGAAGACTGGGAAAGTGCCTGTGAGCGTGCTCAGCGTTTTCAGGTTGATGTTGAACACCTAGAGCAAGATGATTGGTCAAGCTTGCATAGGCATGTGTTGGATCAAGCCGGTTATCGGGGGTTTGAACGTATGTTTGCAGTACTATTCTGGTTCTTTGTTTTGGGGCCGGTGGGAGCGCTTATGTACCGCTTGGTATTTATACAGGGTGAGCAGAATCCAAATGAGAAGTTGGCAGCGCGCTGGCTGTGGTTGTTAGAGTGGCCGGCAGTTCGTTTGTTGGGTTTGACCTTTGCCCTTACAGGCAACTTTTCTGGCTGCATGGAGCACTGGCGTGACTGTGTGTTGTGTGCACGACGTCGTACGATAGATATTTTGAGCCCTATGATTTTGGGGGCGCTTTCCGTTCGTGATGACCTTGAACAAAGCTGTGAAGTGACTCGTAAAGAACTCACCCTTATGAGTAAGCTCTTTCAGCGTTCCTTATGGTTTTGGATCGCCGCAGCCGCGTTGTGGTCATTGTTTGTTTGAAGTTGTTTGGCAAGCTTTAACAATAAGGCAAGGCTCGGTATCACCATTAGTGAGGTAATAACAAAAAACAGGGTCCAGTTGCCATTAAGAGTATCGACCAGTTGACCGCTTAGCGAAGAGAGCGTCGTGCGCCCTAAGTTGCCTAACGATGCGAGCAGGGCGTATTGTGTGGCAGAGAATTGGTGGTTACACAGTGCTGAAATAAAAGCGACAAAAGCAACAAGAGACCATGAGGTTGCTAAGCCGTCGATCACCACCGCCGCAATAAAGTGCGGGATACTAGGGCCAACAAGAGCTATCCAAGCAAACATAAGATTGCTTGCGGCCATGGCAATACCACTTAACAATAACCCTTTAATAACACCAAAGTGAGCATTTAGTGCGCCGGCAAAAAGGGCGCCTGCTATGGTGACCCACCATGTGAGCATCTTGCTGTAGCTGGCAATATCGGTATTACTAAAGCCGACCTCTTTATAAAAAACGATGCTCATTCGCCCGAGAAAGGCCTCTCCAATTTTGAATAAAAACATAAACAAAAGGATTTGTAAGGCCAGTTTTAAGCCATTGCGAAGAATGAAGTCCTGAATCGGAGCGCAGACACCAGCCAGAATATGGCCGAGTGCTTTGTCTCCGTATTGGTAGTTCGTTGCCGCTTGCTTGTTTGTGCCCTGTAAGGAGCGGGCTAAGAATAGGGCCGTAGCGCCGGCAAGGCTTAAGCCAAGCGCAATTAATAGAGGCACCGTCGCCGCATGTGTGCTTATTTCACTGGGCGCACCTGGCATGTCCATCAAGCTCCAAGTCACCAGTGCAATAGGGCTTAACAAAAGTAGGAGCAATACTGTTTTACGTTTAGCTCCTAGTGCTGCCGATGCTGCCGACCAGCGCTGCACTTCTTTGGCTTTATTGGGGTTGCTCTGTCCAAACTCGGGTTTTGGCAGTAGGGTACTAAGCAGAGCAATAATGGCACTAAGGGCTGCCAGCAGAGTGTAGAGTTGGGGCCAGCTCCAGCCGTGATCCGATAGCGCAAGAGGTACAAAACCTAGGGCAGCGTAGCCCGTCCACCAGCCTGCTGTTGCAGCCGCAGAAGCCGTGGCGAGCTTATCTTGTTCTTCGCTGGCAAAGCTATCAATGCGATAGGCATCAATGGCAATATCTTGAGTGGCCGAAGAGGCGGCAATAACAAGGGCAATGAGCACCAAGGTTTGTGTTGCGGAGCTGCTTTCTTGCAGGCTCATCAACAGGCAGGCTGCACAGATAAGTAATAAGCACGGAGTAATCCACGCTTGGCGATGAGCTAAGATAGACTTAAAGGGGTGGAAGCGGTCAATCAGTGGTGCCCACAGGAAATTAAACACGTACACACTAAAAATAAGGCCGGCATAACCAATAGCGCTGCGGCTGACCCCGCTGTCTTTAAGCCAGAGAGTTAGAGCTGAACCAGTCATGACCCAAGGTAAACCACTGGCAATGCCAAGTAAGAATACACTGGCTATTCGTCGGTCCTTATAGGCGCTTAATGTATTTTTGATCTGGCTTTTGATATTGTCGCTCGCTAGTTTTACTTGTTATTGCTCTTCATGCGTTTAATTTCACACACATGTTTTCTTTTTTACTTGGTTTGCGCCAGTTTATCCCATGCGGGTGAGCTTGTGTTGGATAACGGTGATCATCTTGAGGGAGAGCTGAGTGCGATTACGGCAGTGGGGATTGTCTGGGCATCACCAGTGTTTGGTGAAATCACCGTACCTAAAAACAGTGTTGTTGACTTAGTAAGCTCAGTACCAATGAAGTTACGCGGCTACGATGGGGTTTGTTATTGGGCTGGGTTTGAGCAGCGACGTGTCACCTTTGAATGTGAAGGTGGCAACTATTTTGTGCTGGAGCTTCTGGAAGTTAAAGAAGCTTTAATGTACGAAGGTTATGCCTTAGCGCCTTTTGACCACAATGGTTACTTGCGGGCTACGGGCTATCAAGAAGCTGGTCAAGTGACTAAGCAGGACTGGAATATTGAGGCGGGTATCAATATTCGCCATTTAGATATGCGTCATTCGTTAACTTATAAGTTTCGTGCGGAATCGTCCAATAGTGACGATAAACTTTACCAGCGCTGGGAGCCACGCTATCAGTTTGATTGGTTTTTTGCGCCTCAGACCTATTTAACGTCTTCTGCTAGTGTACTTCGTGATGAGCTGCGATTAATCGATTTGCGAGCGAGTTTAGGTGCTGGTTTGGGTTATCAGTTCTGGGAGAGTCAGCGTTCAGCCCTCTCTATTGAAACCGGGCCTCAGTATCTACAAGAACAGCTTTCAGACTCTCAAGACAGTTCAATGAAAACCAAAGAGCAATATGCAACGTGGCGTTTAGCTATGGATGGTCGAGTTGAGCTTCCACGCGAGATAAAGCTCTACTCTAAAGTTGAAATGCTACAAGCTTTACGCGATCAAGAAGAGTGGAAGTGGAATACAGAATCGGGTTTGGCTATGCCCATAGCTGGTGGTGTAACCGCAGATATTAATTTTATCTACAACTATGACAACTTACCTCCAGACGGTGTTGCTAAATTAGATTCTCGTCTAAGTGTGGGCCTTGGTTTTAAGTGGTAGCGCCCCCATTTAGTTTCTTTGCCTAATTTATATTGGAGTTGCCGTGCGCGCCCTGTTATTACTTTTTATTATTGTTCCACTTGTTGAGCTTTTGGTCTTAATTCGTGTGGGCTCGGCCATTGGAGGTTTAAGCACGGTTGCTTTGGTGGTTCTAACCGCCGTTATAGGTTTAGCCTTAATTCGTATTCAGGGTGTACAAACCTTGATGAGCGCACAGCAGAAAATGGCTCTTGGTGAAACACCCGCGCGTGAATTACTCGATGGCATTGGTTTGGCGATTGCGGGCGTATTCCTTTTATTGCCTGGTTTTGTAACTGATACCATAGGCTTTGCGCTGCTTATACCTGGCCTGCGTCAAACCCTGTTTTTTAACTTGATTCAGCCTTCTTTAATGCGAGCGAATTCACAGCGCCCTAATAGAGAAGAGAAAGGGCGTACGATTGATGGAGAGAGTTGGCGCGAATAGGCTGTCACGCAGGTGTAAGCAAGTAAATCAGTTAAAAAATTAGTTTTTTTCCCTTTGGGGTGTTGAAAAGCCCAAAGCCAACCCCATCTTGCTTTCACAGAAATTCTCCGCAGCGCACTTGTGTTGCGGTATTGCTTAAATTTTGGCCATGTTGGCCTCATGATTACGGAGAGAATCCATGAATATCCGTCCTTTACACGACCGAGTAGTAGTTCGTCGCAAGGAAGAAGAACAAACAACTGCAAGTGGCATTGTTCTTCCTGGCTCTGCTAAAGAAAAACCAAACCAAGGTGAAGTCATTGCTGTTGGTAATGGCCGCGTACTGGATAACGGTGACGTTCGCCCTGTAGACGTAAACGTTGGCGACATCGTTGTTTTTGGTAAGTACGCAGGTAGTGACACCATTGAAGTTGATGGTGAAGAGCTAGTTATCCTGAGCGAAGGCGATATCAAAGCTGTTGTAGCTTAATACACCTCGGTCTCCTGAATTTAACCTTGTAATCAAAGGAAAAGAACATGTCTGCTAAAGAAGTAAAATTTGGTAATGACGCTCGCGTAAAAATGCTTGCGGGTGTAAACATTCTGGCTGATGCCGTTAAAACAACTTTGGGCCCTAAGGGTCGTAACGTTGTTTTAGATAAAAGCTTTGGCGCTCCAACCGTAACTAAAGATGGTGTATCTGTTGCCAAAGAAATCGAACTTGAAGATAAGTTCGAAAACATGGGCGCGCAGATGGTTAAAGAAGTGGCTTCTAAAGCTTCTGATGACGCAGGTGACGGTACTACGACTGCAACCGTTCTGGCTCAAGCCATTGTAAATGAAGGTTTAAAGTCAGTTGCTGCTGGCATGAACCCAATGGATCTTAAGCGCGGTATCGACAAAGCCGTTGCCGCAGCTGTTGAGCAAGTAAAATCTGCAGCTCAGCCTTGTGCCGACACTAAGTCAATTGCCCAAGTAGGTACTATCTCTGCTAACTCTGACACCCACGTGGGTGACATTATTGCTGAAGCAATGGAGAAAGTAGGCAAAGAAGGTGTTATCACTGTTGAAGAAGGTAACAGCCTAGAAAACGAGCTTGACGTTGTTGAAGGTATGCAATTCGACCGCGGCTACTTGAGCCCTTACTTCATCACCAACCAAGACAACATGAGCGTTGAGCAAGAAGCGCCTTTCCTTTTGTTGGTTGATAAAAAAATCTCCAACATCCGCGAGTTGTTGCCAGTATTGGAAGCCGTAGCGAAAGCCGGTAAGCCATTGGTTATTGTTGCTGAAGACGTTGAAGGCGAAGCTTTAGCTACCTTGGTTGTAAACAACATGCGTGGCATTGTTAAAGTAAGTGCTTGTAAGGCACCAGGCTTTGGCGATCGTCGTAAAGCTATGTTGCAAGATATCGCTATCCTAACTGGCGGTACGGTTATTTCTGAAGAAGTGGGTTTGGACTTAGAAAGCGTAACACTTGAGCACTTAGGTCAAGCTAAACGTGTGACTATGTCTAAAGAAAACGCGGTTATTGTTGACGGTGCAGGTCAGGCTGCCGACATTCAAGCGCGTGTTAATCAAATCCGTGCTCAAATCGAAGAAACTTCATCTGACTACGATCGCGAAAAACTTCAAGAGCGTGTTGCTAAGCTTGCTGGCGGTGTTGCCGTTATTAAAGTTGGCGCAGCCACTGAAGTAGAAATGAAAGAGAAAAAAGCCCGCGTTGAAGATGCACTTCACGCAACTCGCGCTGCTGTTGAAGAGGGTGTTGTTGCCGGTGGTGGTGTTGCTCTTGTTCGCGCTGCTGCTGAAATCGAAGGCCTTACTGGCGACAACGAAGATCAAAACCACGGTATTGCTGCTGCACTTCGTGCAATGGAAGCGCCGATTCGTCAAATCGTTGCTAACGCTGGTGATGAAGATTCTGTTGTGGTTAACAACATCAAAAAAGAAAGCGGTAACTACGGATACAACGCTGGTACCGGCGAATACGGCGATATGATCGCGATGGGTATTCTTGATCCAGCTAAAGTAACTCGTACTGCGCTACAAGCTGCCGGTTCAATTGCTGGTCTTATGATCACCACTGAAGCTATGGTTGCTGATAAGCCATCTGACGCTGCTGCTCCTGCAATGCCTGATATGGGCGGCATGGGCGGTATGGGTGGCATGGGCGGTATGATGTAGCGATGTAAATTTCGCCCAGCTTTCCAAGCTCTTTAGAGGCTCCTTCGGGAGCCTTTTTTGTGTGAGCCACATACCACAGAATCTTACTGATATTTTCTACTTTTTAATCTTATGCGCTGTTTTCTAATATTCCTATTGTTGTTTTTATCCGCTTGCAATGAAGTCAAAGAAAAGCCAGTTATTACTAAAATTCAGCCTGAGCTTAAGGCCAAGCCACAGATCCGCTCTATCTTGGATTTAGGGTCCATGCCTCTTGTTGAGGGGGGGGATATTCCGAGTATATACAGTGATAAACGTATTAGCCCTGGCGAGTGGTTGTTGTTAAAAGGTGAAAATTTAGGTGTAACAAAATTAACGATGGATGGCATCAGTGTTGAGGTTGAATATTATTATGATGAGCAGCCATTAATCCGTGTACCGACTCATTTACAGGCACTTCAGCAGCATCAGTTAATACTTGAAAGTCCTTTTGGTAAGGCTAACTATTTTTTTGATAGCCACCACTATGTCGTCGCTACTGACCCTGCAGGCGAACAGAGTTTATTGGTTCGTAGCAACCGGCGTGAAGACGAAGGTATTGACGATGACTGGTTAAGTATTAAAGAAAAAGATAAGGCCCCCTTGTATAGTCATATAAGTAAGGGCAGTCAGTTTTTATACATTGTAAGCCAAAAGATAAAACCCAAAGGCATTGTAGCTGGGGCAAGTACTTATAGTCTTGAGTTAAGCTCCTACCATTTATCCGCGCCAGATAAACCTGCGTTATTAAGTCGTATTGATATCGAACTTGATAGTCGCCCTGTTACTAGTGTGCTGAGCTCTGATGGCCAGTTGTATATTCTTGGCTCCCAAAGTTTGAGTGTCGTCGACGTTAGTGATCCGGTAAAAATGCAGTCGTATTTACAGGAAGGTTTGGCGCTCAACCCCTTGGGTTTAACTTCTTATGTCGATATATTGGCTTTAGATACAAAAGGAACATTGGCTGTGCTAGATGCTTATGCTAATAGGGTTGATATATTGAGTATTAACTCACAGGAGATGAAGCGTATCGCTTCTAAGAGTGTTGCTCCAGGGCATGACTTACCGTCCGCAGTAAGGCTTGTTCACGACCCTAGGAATGCATCAGAATTTTGGGTTTTATTAAGTCCCAATCATCGTCAGCTTATTGATGGGCTTGTGAAGAATTATCAAAAACTGAATAATAAAGAGTCCTTAGCTCTCATTGACGGGACACTACATCAAATTCAACAACTTAGACTTGAAAACTCTGACCTGCACTTAGGTCAATCTTGGCCGCTGGATAAAGGTTATGCCTCATTCTTTTTGGCTCCATCTATTGATGAGGGGCACTTGCTATATACCTCAACTAAGCTAGACCTATTTTCATTGGTAGATAACTCTCGGGCTGCAAAATACTCACTTAAACGAGCAAAGTCCTTATTATGGGATTCGGTTGCTTTGGGGCGAGTAAATGAGATTAATTTAGGCAATGGCCAGATTCAGCAGCGGGCAAGTGGTGTTGGTTTGTATTTTCATGTACTAGATGCCCCTGATTTTGGTGCTGTTTTTAGTATTATGAAATTGGGCCCAGCCTTTTCTTCCCCTTATATTAGCCCGCATTGGGGCATCGCAATTGAGCGCAATGGAACTTACGTGCGCCGAAAGATGAATAGAGATTCCTTATTTCCGCCTTATAAAGTGGGTAGGGTAAGTTTTCAGTATTAGTTAAATGCTTGTCTTTAAATGGGGCTGGGCTATCCTTTTCTTCGTGGTTTTGGACTAATTATGGAACGTTTTTTTAAAAATACTTTGAGGTGAGCGAAGTCTCTCGGTGGTTGTGCTTAAAATGCTTTTTGTATTTACGTGTTGAGCCGTAAGTGTACTTTGTGGTATTCCTTTCATGATCTGGTTCGGTTTTTATTGCTATGTCTTTTCGTGTATTTATTTTTCTTCTGAAGGTTTATGTCTAAGCCCTAAGCCTAAACGTTAATTAAAATTAGTTAATCTAATTGCTGAATTGTTTTATAGCGATGTTTGTGGGGTTGTGAGGCTTGGTTTTTTTATTTCTGAAATTACCACTTGCTTGCTTTTAATAAGATCTGTATTTATATATGGGTTTTATATTTACCCGTGGGTGGACTAGTCCTTTAGTTTGGATTTATTTATATTTGTTACTGTTTTTCTCATGAAAATGACGCAGCTTACACAGTTGTGTGTGTTTTTTTTATGTTTAATTCTTTTGTTGTAGCAAGTATGCATAAGGCGATGGGGTTTTTATTTCATATTGGCCTTTATTTTTGTGAAATACCCTTTGTTTTTTAATTTTGCTTCGTGTTAATTTGGTGTTTCACGCTGTAGACAATCTGCATGCTGTGTATGAAAAATAAAAATAATAGTTTTTTGTCAAATGGTTACGTTATCTAGGCGTGATGTTTTCTTAGAAAATATACGTGATTTTTCGCGTGTACCTGATGTAAGTCGGGTTTTCGTAGTTTACTAATTGGTTAAGGGATTCACTCGGTAATGAGTGGTTTTTTAATGATGCGTTGTGATAAGTATTGGTTGGGTCGTCGAAATACATTATCTGTGTTCTTAAAGGACAGCTAACGGTTGATAGCGAAATCGTAATCCAAATTTTTATAATAATGCGGAGCTCTTATGAAGCTTAAAACCAAGAAGGCCTTGCGTCGCGCCAGCGTTGCACTGTCTTCAATGTCGCTATTAGCGATTGGCACCTCTGCTATTGGTGAAACCCTGACCGTTGAAGCTGAATCGTTTGTCAACCTTGGTGGCACCTACAGTGATGGTAACCCCAGTTGGCCTACTCCCATCAACATCTACGCCGTTAACGGTACTACCGGTGTAAATTTCGTCAATAATGGCGATTACATGGATTTTGATATAAACGCCGCAGGTGGCGTTTATGATATTGAATATCTTGTTGGCACGAGCGTGACTGCAAATGCCAATATTGAATTTTTTCTAAAAGAAAATGGCGCTTGGGTTAGCCTAGGTACAACAGCCGTTCCCACCACAAGCTGGGATGATTTCCAGCCTCTAGCTGCCAGCTATCAAGTCACGCTGCCAGCAGGTGCCTCACAAATCCGTGTTCAAGCCACAGGAGCTAATTGGCAGTGGAATATGGATGCGTTGACCTTGACCTCTCTTACTCCTGTTCCAGATCCAGATCCAGACCCAGGCGAGCCTACCGATGATGTTGTTGTAGAGGCTGAATCTTTCTTCAGCACAGGTACAGACGGTAGCGGTGATGCAACCTTTGGTTTTGGCGTGACAGCGCAAGGTATTAATTGGAATACCTCTGGAGACTGGGCCGATTACCACGTGACTTTTGAGCAGCCAGGTACTTACAGTGTGGTACTTGCTGCAGGTACACCGATGACGGGTGATGTAAACGCCAGTGTCAGTGTAGAGGGTTCTACTGCGAGTGGAGCAATATCTCCCACTGGTGGTTGGGATACATACCTTCCCTTTAGTTTAGATGGTCAGATCTCTATCCCAACAGCGGGTACCTATACAGTTCGCCTACAAAGTGCTGGTAGCCAAACTTGGCAGTGGAACGCAGATAGCTTTAGCTTTGTCTATGAGGGAGTTGTGACCGATCCTTCTCCATCGCCTTCACCATCTGTGTCGCCTTCACCATCGCCGTCACCTTCTCCATCTGTGTCGCCTTCACCGAGCCCGAGCCCTTCACCAAGTGCTAGCCCGAGCCCGTTGCCGAGCCCAAGTCCATCACCAAGTCCAAGTGGTGACCCTAGTGACGATGACTATCCGTACAATCACAACGGCGCTGGTTTATCTTGGGGTTATGTTGCTGGGGCAATGAACGAAACGGATGCAAACCCCAACTACGAAATCACTGCGGATCTACTCGAGACTGAAGATTCCATCGCAGGCGCGACTACCGAGATTTTCACCGGTACTATTTACGATGCCGACGGTAATATCTCTTTCTATGAGCACAGTGATGACAGTGTTCGTTTGTACATCGATGGTCAGTTAGTACTTTCGAATGACAGCTGGGAAAACTCGTCTCAAACAGCCAACTTGAACCTAAGTCCAGGTACTCACGACTTTGAACTACGTCTTGGTAATGACGATGGCGGTAGTGGCCCTGTAGACGGTATCGGTTTTGGTATCGATGTTGACGGTGGTACTAACTTCGTACACCCATCTGACCTTAGCTCGAATATCTTTAATACAAAAGGTAACGTTACGGTTAACGGCGATCCAAATCGCAGAATCGGTGGTGGTTTTTACATCGAACTAGAAGACTTTGACGCAACAGGCACTACCGGCCGCGTTGGTGGTGACAGTGTTGAAGGCTTCAGTGCAACAGCGACCGGTGTTAGCTGGGTAACTAATGGCGACTGGGGTGACTATAACAACGTTGAGTTTGCAGAAGCCGGTACTTACCGTGCGTACTTTACTGCCGCAACAGGTAGTGCTGGTAGCTATGGTGTGCGTGTTGACGTAGACGGTTACGTTGCAGCTTGGGGTTACTTTGACCACACTGGTGGATACGAGTCTCCTGCTGAAATTGAACTCTACGGCGGTGACTTTGTTATTGAGCAAGCCGGTTCCTACGACGTACGCATCGAAGCAGTTGGTGGTTCAAACTGGCAGTGGAGCGGTGACAGCCTTCGTATTGTTAAAGTCGGCGATAACACTGTACGCCCAATGGCGCTATACAACCCTGCTGAGCATGTGCTTTCTGAAGTTGACGGCCCTGCAATTGGCCTTCAGTACCTGAAAGAGCCTACGGAAATTCCTGCAGCGAACAAAGTATTGAAATCAGACGTGTGGTACACCTACCCTCAGAACAACGAGATGGAAGGTTATAGCATTGAAGAATTTGGTGCGACTGGCTCTTTCTGGGGTCATCCTCCAGAGCACGACTTCTATGATGAAACCACCATTGTTGAGTGGGCTGATCTAGTTGAAGGTTACCAAGCCATGGGCCTTGAATACACCGCGCGCGGTGAATTCGACTGGGGTTTCCGTTGGGCAACTGAATACCTAACTCACTCAGAGCCTCACTATGTGAAAACGCTTGATGACCGCAATGTAAGAATGACCTTTATGGGTTATCTTTCTTACAACGGCTTCAATAACAACTGGTTAAGTAATCACAGCCCTGCCTTTGTTCCACACTTGAAGTCACAGGTTGACCAACTTCTTAAAGCCAACCCAGACAAGTTAATGTTTGATACTCAAACTAACTCAACGCGTACCACAGATATGCGTACCTTTGGTGGTGATTTCTCGCACTACGCGATGGAGAACTTCCGAGTTTGGTTAAGCAAGAAGTACGGCCCTGTTCAGCTTTCTGCGATGGGTATTGCTGATATCAACAGCTTTGACTACGGCGAGTTCTTAAGAGGCCAAGGTATCACTCATACTCAGTGGACCAACGCCGGTAACACACTCGATGCCGACATTCCGATGCAAGAAGATTTCATCTACTTCAACCGTGATGTATGGAACCAGAAGTTTGCTGAAGTTACGGATTACATCCGCAGCGTACGCCCTAACATTGAAGTCGGTGCAAGTACTCAGTTGTTTGAGTCACGTGGTTATCTCTTTAACGAAGATGTTACCTTCCTAGCGAACGAATTGTTCCTAGATATGAGTAACTCTCTTACCGCGTTGCCTACCAACATCATTGCTCAACTTAAAGCTGCTGAAGCGGTTGATAAGACCTTAGCTTTCTTCCCTTATCCTTCTGAGTTCAGCAAGCTTCGCGATGCCGATGCACCTCGTTATGGTCGTGGCTGGGTAACTTTAGCTTATGCCTACGGTGGTTTATTCTCGATTCCTGCCAACGTTTGGATCGGTGCTGCCGATGCTTACACTTGGTCTCCAGGCGCTGAGAACTATGCCGACATCTATCGTTTTGTTCGTGACAATGAGCAATTATTTGATGGTTACGAGTCTTACTCAAAAGCCGCCGTTGTTCACGCCATGTACTCTTCAATGAAAGCGAACTTGCTTAATGGTGGTAATGAGATTCTAGCCAGTACTCGAATCCTCACTTACGATAACATCAACTTTGATATGTTGGTATTTGGTGATGAAGGCTACCCTGTTGTACCTCGTCAAGAAGACTTTGATAAGTTTGATCACATCTTCTACGACGGTGACTTGCGTTACCTAACTGCTGAGCAACAAGCTGTATTAGATGCTCAAGGTGCCAAGGTTCGCCATCTTGGTCAGCGCGGTACGGTTGATGGCATTGCTATTGACGTATCGATTAACGGTGTTGAAGCAAATGAAACAGTGACAGCGGTATCTCGTGTTCACGAGAGCAACTCAAGCGCACCTTATGTACTGCACTTGGTTAACCGTCCGTTCGCTGGTGGTGTAACACCAACGCTAAGCGGTGTTGAAATTGCCATTCCTGCGGATTACTTCCCAGAAGCGCTAACTTCAGCCACCTTGCACTTGCCTGGCGGTACTAGCACACCTCTAACGCTATCTACCAATGCTAATGGTGATAAAGTTGTGGTTGTTAATAATCTTGAAGTTTGGGGTATGCTGGAATTAGGTCACTAATTTCTAGCAAACCAAATTAAAGATTTAGAAGGGCCTCTTTGCAGGCCCTTTTTTTATGCGCGTAATTATTAGAGGGATAGCTGAATCGGCTTTATTAATGCCGTTTTTTCGCTTGGTTTTTCTATGACTTTTGGCACTGTTGTGTGCTACCGCTTTTATCTATTCTTTTGTAACTTCTACAGGAGAATGATATGTCTAAGCACGAGCATCCCGATTTGGATGTTTCTCAGTTAGTAATTCATCATCGAGACAAGGTGAAAAGCAGAGATTATCAATCTTGGATTATCAACGTCTCTATAGTTATTTCATTAATTCTTAGTTCCGTATTTCTTGGTGTTTATTCTTTATTTCCAAGTAGTACTGGTGCAAGTCATCGTAGCGATTTACTTGAAAATGAGCCGTTATCCTCACCTGCACTTCAGCAGCTTCATTTAAATTCCATTCAGCGGGAAGAAGAGCAGGGCCTAGGGCGTTTAGGTTTATCTGTGGCGCAAGAGAAGGTTCTCGATGCAAGTGGCCATATTGTTGCGCGGCGGGTGGCGACAGTGTCGTCACGTGTAACCGGTACCTTAACTAAGCTTCACGTGGAGGAGGGACAGAGCGTGCAAGAGGGGCAGGTTCTGGCTGAGCTTAATGAACATAAAGCCGATATTTTTTACCAGTTAGCTAAGGCCGAGCTCAGCTCAAAGCGTTCTGCACTTGAAGAGTTTCAATCTCTTTTGAATCAACATAATAAGACCTTAGAGCGCAATAAAGTCTTAGCTGCCAAGCAGTTGATCAGTATTCAACAGTTAGAAAATAGCGTGTTTAAACACGAACAGTTAAGCATGCAGATAAAAAATAAGATGGCTGTGGTTGAGCTTGCTAAGCATAGATTGGCTCTTGCAGATTACGAGCTTAGCCAGCACAAAATACGAGCGCCATTTTCTGGTGTGGTTGTAAGTAAAAATGCTCAAGAAGGTGAGTTGATTTCTGCGGGTTCATCAGCGGGGGGCTTTATTCGTACGGGGGTGGCAACAATAGTTGATATGAGTTCTTTGGAGGTCGAAGTGGAGGTGTCCGAAAGCTACATACATCTAATTTCTGTTGCACAGAAAGCGCTTGTAAAACTGGACGCTTATCCTCAGTGGTCCATTCCAAGTGAGGTGACTGCCATTATTCCAACCGCTAATCGTGACAAAGCCAGTATTAAAGTTCGAATTAAACTGTCTGATTTTGATTCGAGGGTTTTACCTGATATGGGCGTCAAGGTCAGTTTTATAAAACTGAAAAATGAGTCAGAAAATGTAGTTTTATTGAGCGACAGTCACTAAAGCGATTTAGTCGGATTATATCAAGCTTAGATAAAAGTGAGCCTTATGAATAAAGAGCGAGATGTTGCAGACATTCATTTAATTGATGTTTGTAAGCGTTATAAAAAAGGTGCTACGACAGTCGTTGTACATAAAGACATTAACCTTCGTATAGAGCCGGGTGAGTTTGTCGCATTAATGGGGCCCTCAGGCTTGGGTAAAAGTACCCTCTTAAATTTAATGGGAGGTCTAGATCGGCCTACTGAAGGAAACGTGCTGATGTCAGGGGTGGCAATCGATACCTTCAGTGAAGCAAAGCTGACGAGGTGGCGCTCGGAAAACATAGGCTTTGTATTTCAATCACACTATCTTCTTCCTGTGTTAACAGCGAGAGAAAATGTTGAGCTGCCTTTGGCTTTGACTAATTTGAATAGCAAGCAGCGTAAACAGCGTGCACAAATCGCTTTGCAGTTGGTTTCAATGATAGAGCGAGAAAACCACTACCCCAAAGAACTTTCGGGCGGACAAGAGCAGCGGGTAGCTATTGCTCGTGCCATTGTGAGCGACCCTAAGATACTGCTATGTGATGAGCCTACAGGCAATTTGGATCGAGAAACGGCAGATGAAATCTTAGCCATGCTTAAGAAAATAAATAAAGTGCTTGGTAAAACCATTGTTATGGTCACCCACGATAATAAAGCGAGTGAATATGTATCAAAACTTATTGATCTTGAAGCTTACCTAAAAGAGGCTAAGGCGAATCAAAAGGTTGTTCGATAGTGAGTTTAATTATGTTGGTCTGGCGAAACTATAAACGTAATAAGTCGCGGCTCACCTTAACGAGTATGTCTGTGTTTGTTGCGTTTTTTTTGTTCTCATCTTTGTCTGGGATCAATACTGCACTTACGGCAAGTTTTGAAGATATTGATAGGAATAGGCTGATCACAAGTCACAAAATTTCACTGTCCCAAAGCCTGCCTATTAACTATAAGCAAAAGTTAGAAAGAATACATGGCTTGTCTTTGGTTACATATTCAACTTGGTTTGGCGGTTTCTTTAAAGATGAAAAAGGCCGATTGGCTGCTTTGGCTGTAGATAATAGCAATTATTTTGACGTGTTTGATGAATACCTTTTTGTAGAAGGTTCGCTGCAAAGATGGCAAGAGAAACGTAATGGTGTTGTTGTTGGTAAGGCTCTAGCAGAAAGGCATGGTTGGGTTCTTGGTCAAAGTTTGCGTTTAGGTTCATCTATATGGATGACTCAAGAAGGTAGTTTTACTTGGGACTTTGAAATAGTCGCAGTGGTTAAAGCGAATAATAACTTGGCAAATGATGAGCGAGTTTTGTTAAGGCATGATTACTTTGATGACGTAAGAGCATATGGGCCTTATACAGCAAGTTGGTTTTCATCACTGGTTGATGATGGTGTGGACCTCAACCAGCTTGTCAGTATCGTCGATAAACAGTTTATGCACTCTAGTTATGAAACAAGAAGCTCTACCGAGCAAGCTTTTGCAAAAGAGCAAGCTCAGCAGTTTGTTGATATGGCGGTATTGATTCGCTTGGTTAGTGCAGCGGTTTTTTTCACGTTATTGCTTATTGTTTGCAATACTACTGGGCAGTCAGTCAGGGATAGGATAAATGAACTGGCAATGATGAAAGCCTTGGGCTTTAGTTCGTTTGATTTAATTCGTTTGGTTTATTTAGAGTCGTTACTGCTATTAACTGCAGCTGCTTTTTGGGGTTTGCTCAGTGCTCATGTTGCTATTGTTGTTTTTGCGTCGTACAGCAATGGTTTTTTACCTGGTATGTCTATTTCTGTCTTTAATTATCTTGTTGTTTTTTCTTTGGTGAATATTACAGCTTTAATTTGTGTCTTATTAACAGCGTTTAATATTAAAAAATTAAAAATTACTCAGTCTTTAGGCGAGGGCTTATGACTATGAAGCATACTTATGATCGTGATGTATGTGGTTTTATTAAGCAAGCGTACGTGCTGACGTTGGCTAATGCTCGTAGCTTTCCTTTACGCCTTAGCTCATCGTTGATCAGTATGCTTAGTATTGCCTGTGTGACAGCAGTGATTCTAAGTGTGCTTGTTATGGTCGAGGGTATGATGAAAACCTTAGACCATTCAGGCATGGAGGATACCGTTTTGGTAATGCGTGCAGGGTCCGTATCCGAGTTGCAAAGTGTTATGTTTCTCAATGAGCTAAAGATTCTTGCCGACAATGCAAGCGTTGCTCGAGATGAGTCGGGGCATGCAAAAGCCTCAGCTGAGTTATTCGTCAGTGCAGAATTAGCCTATGAAGACAGCGATGGGCATGACTTAAGTACTAGCTTGGCACTGAGAGGTCTTAGCCTTAGCACTTTGCAATTTCGTCCAGGTTTTAATATGGAGCAAGGCCGTTTTTTCACCCCGGGGTTAAGGCAGCTCATCATAGGTAAAGCGGTCGCTCGGCGTATCCCCGACCTTAAGCTTGGGGCTACGGTTACTTTAGCTGGGGCGCAATGGCAAGTTTCTGGTGTGTTCTCTGATCAAAATAGTGCTTTTGAATCTGAGTTATGGGCTGATCTTGGAGTATTGCAGAGTGATTATCAGCGTGGGCCCAGTGTGCAAACTATTAGGTTAGCATTAACAGATATAAAGCATTTAGATGCGCTCAGGGCGGAGTGGGCTAAGGACCCTCGTTTAAATATTAGAGTCACTTCAGAAAGCGTATTCTTTGCCGATCAGGCTGACAGTTTAACAAGATTGGTTCGTTATATTGGTTTCCCCGTATCCGCTATTATGGCTATTGGCGCTATGGTTGCGGCATTAAGCACAATGTACAGTGCTGTTGCGAGTCGAAGTAAGGAAATAGCAACCCAGAAGGCCATTGGCTTTGGTCCTTTTGCCATAGCGGCATCAATACTTTTCGAGTCAATTTTTATTGCTTTTCTAGGGGCTTTATTTGGCATGGTGCCTTTGTATGTCGTTTTTGATGGCTGGACAGCCACAACCCACAATACCGTTAATTTAAGCCAGTTAATGTTTAATTTTGATCTAGATTTAAGCTTGCTGCTAAAAGCGCTATCACTGGCACTGTTGATTGGTATTATTGGTGGCTTGTTACCGGCAATTAAAGCCATGCGTTTATCGGTTGTTGATGCCCTAAGAGACTAATTTTCATATGTGACTTTTGGCACCTGCGTTTAGAGACATGCTTAGTTAAACTTTTTCTGCAGTGGAGGTGATTCCTCTGTATTAACTAACTAGACAAAAGTAGGGCTTATTATGAAAATTATAGGATATTTATCTTCAAGGCTAAGCAATATTATTCTCATGGGTTTTAGCATTACTTGTCTATCTCAAGCAGCTGCTTCAGCAGAGTTAACTGTTAATGTAAGCGGGCTTAAGCAGGGACAGGGGCATTTGATGGTGGCTCTGTACACTGATGCAGCTTCGTATAAATCGAATACAGCTAGTCAATATGCCAAGGTTAAAGTGGCGGGTGAGCAAGAATTGGTTGTTTTTGAGGCGTTGGCCTCAGGAGACTACGCGATTAAAATGTATCAAGATGAGAATGATAATAATAAGTTTGATTACAATATAACGGGGTTTATCCCTAAAGAAGCTTATGGCTTTAGTAACAACAAGGGGCGCTTTGGTGAACCTAGTTATGAAAAGTCACGCTTCACAGTCGACGGCGACACCAGCATCAGTATCACCTTATTTTAAGTAAAGGTAGGCAGCTAAGATGTATGAAAATATTAAGAGAAATTGGCTATTAAACTTTTCTGGTTTTGTGGCGTGGTTGCTCGTAAGCTTTTTGGTGCTAAAGAACTTAGATCTTAATAGTGTATTTGTAGTTAGAGCGTTTGCCTTTTTGCTATTTTTTGTTTGTTTTTCCCTGCTGGTATCATCAAATCAAGGGGAGAATATTTCTCGAAATAAAGCGCTTATTGTCTTAGAGCTTGTTTTGGTTCTATTTTTGCTTACGAATGATCAGTTTCAGTTTTCTGCTATTTTGTTTGTCTTGATTGCAGCACAATTGCCGATAGTTCTAAATCGAAAACAGGCTTTATTATCTATAGCTGCTATATCTTTGGCGCATCTTGTTGTTTTGTATGTGTTTCATGAGGCGGATGCTTTGTTTTCTGTTCTTTTGTACTTGGTCTTGCAGCTTTTTGGCTATTCAACATTAGAGCTTGCGCTCAGGGAGGCAAGGGCAAAAGAAGAGTTGAGCCTATTAAATCAGGAGCTTTTGGCGACACGCTTTATACTAAAGGAGACATCTAAAAGACAAGAGCGTCTACGTATCTCTCGGGATTTACATGACGTTATCGGCCATCAGCTTACGGCACTGTCGCTGAATTTAGAGGTGGCTAGTCATAAGGTTGCACCTGAGCATAAAGCCTTGCTACAAGATAATGTGTTGCTTGCTAGGGATTTATTAAATGATGTCCGCAAGGTGGTGAAAGAGATTCGCGATGAGGAGCAGTTTGATTTATATGAGCGCTTGATGGCTTTAGTTGACCAACTGCCTAGCTTAGAGCTAGTTGTTGTATCTAAAGTAGAGATTAAATCCAGTGTTTTGAATCAACAGTTATTGTGCTGTTTACAAGAGGGGATTAGTAATGCCCTTCGCCACGGTGCTGCGAGCAACTTAAGTTTAAGCTGCGAAAAAAATGGTACTCATATAAAGCTTGAGTTATTGGATGATGGCTCTGGTTTGAATTTAGATAATGAGCTTGCTCTAGGTAGCGGCTTGCGAGGAATGAATGAAAGGTTGGCTCGGTTTAATGGAGAAGCGAAGCTTTGTTCGGAATCCAAACAGGGGTGCCTGTTAAGGCTTCAGGCGGAGGATTCTTATGATTAAGGTTGCACTAGTCGATGATCAACACTTGGTCAGGCAGGGCATTGCGGGTTTATTAGATCTTAGTGAGGATATTCATATTCTCTGGCAAGCAGAAAATGGTGAGCAGGCGCTAGATAGACTTAATAAAGAGGAAGCTCAGCCCGATGTCATGTTGCTTGATATTAGCATGCCTAAAATGAGTGGTATTGAGCTGCTTCAGATCTTGCGCTGTCGTGGTAATCAGCTTGCTGTATTGATGCTAACCACCTTTAATGATCAAAATCTTTTTATGCAGAGTCTAGAAGCTGGTGCTAATGGTTTTCTGTTAAAAGACGTCTCTCTTATTAAGTTGCTTGATGCAGTTAAAACACTTGCCGATGGCGGCTTTGTTGCTGAGCCGGTTGTGATGAATGAACTTAATCAAGGTTTTGATCGCCCAGCGACCATTGAAGATTTAACTCAGAAAGAACTACAAATACTAAAGCTTATTGCAGGTGGTCTTTCTAACAAAGAAATAGCTAAGAGTATATTTTTAGCCGAGGGCACGGTTAAGAATCATATCTCGAATATCCTCGCTAAATTGCACACCAGAGACCGAACCCGAGCGGTGCTTACTGCTCTTAACCACGGTTTAATTTAAGAGATTGGTAGCACTAGTAAGTTGGGGTTAGTGCCCAAACCAGCGTTTTTCATCAAAGGTTTTTAATAGTTCGGGCTGCCATATCGCTAGGGCGCTAATTAGCATGCCGTTGCAAAATCCTTGTGGGAAGGCAAGCAGGAAAAAGTACTGCGCGTGGTCCCACGTTGGCCAGAACAGGGTGGAGTTGAGTGAATATAGAATGGCCAAACTGCTAAGGCCGCTGGCAAGGCTTGCCGCCATGGCACCGATAAAGCCTAACCCTAAGGTGTAGAGGAATAGATTTTTAGCTGCTGTGCGTTCTAATATTACTAAGCTCAGTGTCGCGACGCTTGCAGGAACGGTAACGTTTATTAAAAAGTGGAAGGCTATATTTTCCCACGGAAGAGGGCTGATTAAGTGCAGGAAACATAGAGATATGGCACCGATGATAATAGTAAAGAAAAAGCCAAATATTAAACTTAGGCTTACTACAAAGTTTAAGCTTAATAGAAATATATCGTTGATATTAAGAGCTAGCATTTTCCATAATAAGCCAAGGCTCAAGCAGGAACCGGCTGCTAAGTGCACACGAGCATTTGATTGGAATAAGCTTGGCCACTGGGCTCTGTATAAACAAAACAGCAGTAAAGGGGCCGCTAAGCCTGCTGGAAGATAAAGCAGTAGATCTTGAGTGTGTACGCTAATAAACATAGTGCTAGTTTTTGCTAAAAAAGCCAGAGAGACACGATAGCAATATTTGTGTCACTCTGGAAAGCCACTAGTATCTAGCGGAAGAGATTCTTACAGTATTAAGCGGTAGGTCAGTGCGGGTGTTAACCCAAGGCCAATGGTGTCAACAGTAATGGGGGTATCGCCTGGTTGGTTAACTTTTTTGTAGTCTAGGTTTCGCTCTTCTACGTTTTGAGTATTAAGTGCGTTGATAATGTCGACAATAAGGGCACTGTCTTTGCCAAAGCTTTGGAAATCCCATTTCATTCTTAGGTCTAAACGATTGTAGTTAGGCAGGCGTTCTGAATATGCTTCGCCATAGATGGGTAAGACAGAGTCTTCAAAATACGGGTTTTCTTGTACACCGACAATGGGAGTATAGGCTTCACCACTTCGTATTGACCAGCGCCAGCCTAGGTTTAATGCGCTTGTGGCTTGCCAGTTCATAACCCAGTTAAAAATTAATGGAGTATCAAGGTTATAATTTTGGGTTTTTAGGGTTTGGCCATTGGTACGTTCACTCTTGGCCATGCTTAAGGCCAACCAGCTATACCAATTATCGCTTAAGTTTTTATTCAGCATGATATCAACACCGTAAGCGGTGCCGCTGGTATCAGCAATATAGCGCTGGTCTTGAGTATCGCTGTCTGCATCTAGGGCTAAGGGCAGATTTTCCAATTCTTTATAATAGGTCTCAATATTTAAATTCCAGTTATCACCAAAGTCTTGGCTGACTCCCAGCGTGTAATGTTGGGCTGTGGGTGAGGGGAGATCTGGGTTACCGGTTTCGGGAAGTACGGTTTCGAAGTCGGGAAAGCGGTTGTAGCTACCTGCTTTGGCACTAAGGCGAGTACTGTCTGTTAAAGCAAAACTTGCAGAGGCGCGAGGGTGCACAAAGTCTTCATTGGTGTAGTCATTACTTTGGTATTGAGCGCCGATTTCTATGCTTAGGCGTTCAACAGGAGTCCATTGCGTGTCGAAGAAATAATATTGTTCTATGTAGCCTTGGCTGTCTTTTTCTTTGATTCGCTCACGCCTGCTTTCATCGCAGTTGGGGTCAAATTCCGTGCACACAAATAGAATTTGGTCGACATCATAGGCTATTTCATTATTTGAGTACTGACCGCCAACACTAAAGGCTAATTGAGTGTTAAGTGGATGGCTATAATCTGCCTTCAGAGTTTGCTGGCTGTAGTCGAGATCTTGCTTGTAGTCGTCCCCCCAGCGCAGTTTTTCGGTATCATCTAGGTTGCCTGCAGCCAGAATTAATTTACGCTCCTGATCGTCATGACGCTGCCAGACGATACTCTGCCCCTGTGCACTGTTGTCTAGTGTGGCGTCACCGGCGAAGTCTGGGTTGCTTGCTACAAAATCTGCATTTTCGGTGAGTTCTGCGGCAGCGTTATCGCCAGCACCATTAGCGCTGACACTGAGGTTGTTGTACTCGTTAATGTCCCAGCTGTATTTAAGTAGGTAGTCCTGATCTTTGGGCACCGCCTTCATTACTATGCCTTCTTCTTCATCCGAGAACTCATCGGCGGGTATAAAAAGATCAAGGAAGCTACGGCGCACATTGAAGTAAAATGCAGAATTCTCTGTGACAGCGCTTTCAACAAAAATGCCCGATCGCAGCATGGAGAAATCAATCACTGTGCTTAGCTCTTGCTGGCGTGGTTTGCGTAGCCGGATGTCAAATACAGCTCCGGTTGCGTTGCCGTATTCAGGGCCAAAACCTGCTGAATACATGTCAAAGCTGTGCAAGGTAAATTCACTAAAGACCGAGACACCAAACTCATGGAAGATATGAGTGGCAGGTAAAAAGTCAACAACATAAGCATTGTCTGCAGGGCTTGAGCCTCGCACGGCGGGCTCTTGACCTTGGCTGCCATAGACAACACCGGGTAAGGAAAAAACGGCTCCCAGTGGGTCGCCTAAGGCACCAGCTGTTTCAACTAGTTTTTCTGTATCTTCGGTGATAAAGCTATAGTCTCCTTGGCGCAGCCTTCCTAGCACGATGGTTTCTTCTTCTAGTGTATTGGACTCCGTATCTTCTTGAGCTTTAGTGAAGCTGCTCAAGCTACAAAGCAGGCCAAAGCTCATCAGTTGTAACGGGGCTTTGAACATGGTTTAGTTCCTTATTAACGGTTGCAGTATGGTTTAAAGAATAACTAAACTGCCTTTGGCAAATTGTAACAACATGTGTGTAAGCCTTCGTTTTGCTTATTTCGTGTTTACAATCTGTTACAAATTACCCTGCGGGCTTATTTACACTGCGTTTTCTATATAGACAGAAGGGTGGCATATGCTGCGTTTTTTATTATTGAACACCACACTGCTTTTGGTGGGCGCCTGCCTAAGCCTTCCTCTTGTGGCTCAGGATATTGCCGATAGTGTGCGCAATCAGGGGCAGCATGAGCTTACCGATGGTGGCTATTTAGAGCTAGGTGTTGGTTTAGGTTATGTTCGTACGCCCGAGAAAGTCTATGAAGAGCATGAAGAGCCTTGGGTTCTTGATTTAAGTTTTGCTGGTGAGTTTCGTTATAAGCGACTTTTCCTCGAGGCTGCACAGGGTTCTGAGGATGGTTTAAATATTGGTTTTAATCTATGGAATAACGAAAGTTGGTTGTTTGATCTCCTGGTAGCGAGTATATCGGGGGAGTTAATCGATGACGATGCTGGCCCGTTGGCGCGCAATACCTTGTACAGTGGTGCAGGCCTTCGAGTCACTCATTATCTAAATGACTATGTACTTCAGTACCGCTTATTAAATGATATTTACCAAGACAATGGTTTGGTCAGCACCCTTCGCGCAGGGCGAGCTTGGCAGTACAGAAATTGGTTGTTTCACGGTATTGTTAGTGCTCAATACAGCTCAGAAAAAACAAACAACTATTGGTATGGTGTTGATTCTCAGTCAAACTTGTCATCGCTACCCGAATTTTATGCGCCTGCGTCTACCCACTTAAGTCTACAGCTTGGTGCCGATTACCCTTTAAGTGAAAAAATTGTATTTCGAGCTTATGCCGGGGCTAAGCAATTTCCCGATGCTATTCGCGAGAGCCCATTAGTTGATGATTACAACCAAGGCTACGCCTTTTTAACTTTAAACTATGTCTTTTTTTAAGCTTATGCATAGTTACTTGTTTAGCGACTTTCGCCGCTTTGTGTTTATAAGGAGGGGGCTTTCTATTTGTGCTTACTTAGCATTGCTGTGTAGTTTGTTCCTGCC
The DNA here is from genome assembly GCF_041346925.1 of Agaribacterium sp. ZY112. Taxonomy (NCBI): domain Bacteria; kingdom Pseudomonadati; phylum Pseudomonadota; class Gammaproteobacteria; order Cellvibrionales; family Cellvibrionaceae; genus Agaribacterium; species Agaribacterium sp. ZY112. Next base: position 1,891,481 of record NZ_CP166840.1, read on the forward strand.
TGTGAAACTTGTTGCCTCAGAGTTTGAGTCTGTCAGCTTAGAGTTAAATCCGCAGCGTTGTATTGCTTTGCACCGAGGTCAGCGCTGCTACCAAGATATTCTTTTTCGCTGGAAAAGTACACGCACCGGGCACTTTTGTCTATTTATGAGGCAGGGTGGCCTAGCCGATGAAAAATCCTTAAAGTGTTGGCAGAAACAAGCGGCTGCAGAATTTCATTATGAGTTTTCAGGAGAGCAAAGTAGTTGGTTTTTCTTGGTCGATATGGAAACGAAAGAGGAACTTGCAAGTACAGAGTTAGATTTAGTTTGGGTGTATAAACGCAGTAAAAAAATATCGTCTGGCTGGAGACTGTTCTAATGGAAAAGCAACATATCTTGGTTGTTGAAGATGATGAGTCTTTAGCTTTGTGGATTTTTGATTATCTTACTGAGCACGGTTTTTTTGTTAGCCTTGCTAACCGAGGTGATTTGGCGATTGAGTTGGTTGAGGAAGATAAGCCTGCTTTAGTGGTCTTGGATATTTGTCTGCCTGAAAAGAATGGCTTTGAAGTATGTAAAGCCCTGCGTGAATTTTATAGCAGCCCTATCTTAATGATGACGGCATCGGGTGATGAGGGCGATGAAATCTTAAGTTTTGAACTGGGTGCCGATGATTACATTCAAAAGCCAGTGCGGCCGCGTTTATTACTTGCGCGTATTAAAGCCCTTTTACGCCGCTCTAATGTGGACTCTTCTCAGCTCGACTCTAGTTTGATCTTTGGTGATTTGAACATTGACTCCCTGTCGAAAAGGGTAAGCTTAAAAGGTGAGGACAAAGCCTTAAGTTCAAATGAATTTGATGTATTGTGGGCTTTAGCTCGGCATGCGGGCAATGTGGTTTCTCGTACAGATCTAGTTGCGCAGTTGCGGGGTATTGAATACGACGGCTTTGATCGCTCGATTGATGTTCGTGTTTCTCGCATTCGGAAAAAACTGCAAGACAGCTCTGGAGCAGGTGCTCGTATAAAAACCGTCTGGGGGCGGGGATACTTGTTTGCCGCAGAGCCTTGGTAATATGAGGCGTTTAAGTTTCTCTTTATTACTGACTGTCGTACTGGCTTGTGTGGTGTTGGGATTGGGTTTGAACTATCTCTACGACCGTGTTGCTAAGCCTGATGATCTTGTCTCTTCCCAGCAGCACTATATTGAGCTTGGTGAACAGCTTGCTGCTTATGTTTCTGCTATGCCTGAGCAGGAGCGCAGGCGCCTAAGTGAAGCCGCGTTAGAGTTTGCCCCGGTTGATGAGGGAGCGGCAAATCCTTCGTGGTTTATTTATCTAATGAGTGCGCAAGATTTCCCTATTCCAGAGAGCTTATCGAAGAGCTTCTACCAAGGACAGCCCTTGGTGCTTGAAGGCGATGATGGCATTTTTGCACATTATTATTTAGCTGCTAGTAATGAGGTGCTTGTGCTTACCTTGGCTCCTGCTGAAGTACCTCAACACTGGTCCCCCCGTTTATTATTTACTTTGATTTTTTACTGTTCTATTTCGCTGGTTGTCTTATTGTGGCTGTGGCCTTTAATTCGTGACCTTAAGCACTTAAAAGACAGCGCTCAGGCTTATGGGCAAGGGCAACTTGATACGCGTATGTCGAGTCACTCTTGGTCTTATGTTTATGAACTCGAGCGCGAGTTTAATCGTATGGCCGATCGAATTCAGGCCTTATTAAGTGATAATAAGCTATTAAGTAGAGCGGTATCTCATGATTTAAAAACGCCATTAGCGCGTTTGCATTTTGGTTTTGAGGCTTTGGCTTCAAGTGACAGTGCAGAGCAACGAGAGAAGTATCTTGAGCGTATCAACTTAGATCTCGAAGCGATGGAATCGCTGATTGAAACCTTATTGCAGTTTGCTCGTTTGGACGACCATGCTTTGACTTTGTCGCTTGAACCAATAGATTTAAAATCGCTTTTGAAGCGTGCATGCCAGCGTTATTTGCTAGACATCAATGAGAATAGACACGTTCAGATTGAATTGGATACCACTGTTAATAGCGCAGATTATACGGTTGATGGCGATAAGTTTTACTTGAATATGATGCTCGTTAATATTATTGGTAACGCGGTGCGTTTTGCAAAAGCACGGGTGAATATAAGCTTCAAGGTAAATAAGAACAAGGTGTTGGTCATTATTGAAGATGATGGCCCTGGTTTTAACCCTGATGAGCTAGAGCACATATGTAAGCCGTTCTGGCGTAGTGATAAGGGGGGGCACGGTATGGGCTTGGCTATTGTTGAGCGTATAGCTAGTTTGCATGGTATTACCTTGAACTTTTCACGCTCGGAGACCTTAGCTGGAGCCCAAGTGACCTTAGGTTTTGGCCTTAAGGGCTAAGCGTAAATCCTGTGCTAGATGGTCTAACTTAAATTTCCCTGCTTTTCCTATACAAACGCTAAGACTTGCTGTTCTCTGTATTGTTAATACTTCTATTGTTTTTCTATATTGGCGAAGATATAAAAGAGATAGGACTTTGCATAAATAATTTTGATCTACTTTTCCGAAATGGTTGTGGTTGCCATCAAGCGGCCATTTAGGGTTAAAAAGTGGAAATAATCATTATGTTTAAGTTGTATATTCAAGCGCTAAGTCTGTGCTTTTTTTTCAGTGTTAGTCTGTTGTCTTGGTCTGCCCCATATTTTATCGAGCCTGCTTTGGTTAAGATTCCTAAAGGTAGCTTGAGCCTGCCTCATGCACCAGGGGAAGAGAAGTCTAAAGTGCATATCCCTAGTTTTATGGTGTCAAAATATGAGTTAACAAATAAAGAGTTTGCTTTATTTGTAGCGAGCACCGCTTATTCCGCTCCAACTGAGTGTGTACATGAAATTACAGGCACTTGGTACTCCTTGGGGGCAACTAAGGGAAGTTGGTCGAATAACGCGTTGAATAAAAAAGATTATGACCCTGTTACTTGTATTGGTTGGCAGGCTGCAAGCGATTACGCTGCATGGTTGAGCCAGGTTACCGGCAAGTCTTATCGTTTACTGTCGGCACATGAATGGGCCTATGCTGCAAGTGCGGGTTTGGAGTACCCCTTCTATCACAGCGCTAAGGGCGAAACAGATGAAGGGGAAGACGCTGCAATTTGTGACTATGCCAATATTGCAGAGCAAAGCGCGGAGCGTGAAGCCAGGTTACATTATGGCGCGCTCTATAAAACGGAGACTTACAATAACCCAACATTGGCGTGTGATGATGGTGTCGGCTTTGTATCTATTGTTGGTATGTATAAACCAAATCCTTTTGGCCTATACGACATGCTCGGTAATATTACGGAATATATAAAAGATTGTGAGCCGGCTAGTGATCTAAACTCTGATCAAACCGATCGGCGTGAATTTGTTTGCTCTAAAGTGGGGCTGAAAGGGGGGAGTTGGCACTGGGCTCCTTGGCCTTTTGAACGCACTAATTATTTGCCAATTAATTTTATAGGCTCACTGGAGGGGACGCGATTGGCTCTTGATTTAGTTGGTGAGCAAAGTAGCAAGTCAGTGAATGTGATAGGTAAGCGTGATAAAACTCAGCCTAATGCTAATGGATTAAGTTTAGATAAACAGAATGAGCTTTTTGAGCAAGGTCTAGCTAATGCTCAGGCAGAGCAGCGCTTAAGTCGTATGAAAAAACGCTAAAGCACAAAGCGGCACTTATATTTAAGTGCCGCTTTGCAATTGTTCGATAGCTAGCCCCGCCTCTTCTAGGGTTTTTTTATTATATTTAAGCCAAAAATCGTTGGCTTCTTTCTCAATAAACGCTTTGTATTTATAGGTTTCGTTGCTGTTTTTTAGCGCCGTGTTTATTTTAAATAACAATAAAGCTGAGTTTAGTGCGGACGTTTTTCTGCCATTTAAAGTAATGTCTTTAAAGGCTTCTTTACCATGTGAATTGGCAAGCTCGTACTTAGCTTGCTGGTAATAAATGCGAGCTAAAAGGTAGTGTTCAGTACCGCTATAATTGTTTTTACCGGTTTTTTCGTCGACATATAGAGCTAGGGCGTCATCAAAGCGTTGCTGGCTAATTAACAACTCTGTGTATTCCATGGTCGCTACATCTTTTACCCAAGAATGCTGATCTTTTGTAAAAAGAGAGAGGGCTCGTTGGTAGGCCTTTTCTTGCTGCTGTTCGTTTTGTGCTTTTCTCGCCTCTAAAAAGTAGATGACTGCGTAATGTTCTTGCGGCAGGCGATACTTGTTTAAGAGCAGTTCTGCTTGTTCAAGATATGTGTCAGCGTCTTGATATTCACCGTGTTTGATCGCAAGCACAGAAAGATAAGCGTAGGCATGTATCTCAAGTAGCTCTTCTCCTGCTTGTTGTGCACTTGCGCTTGCTTTAATTAAATGGTTTTTAATCTCTGGGTATTGCTTTTGAAAAAGGAAGGAGGTGGCGATTGCCGTGTATATTTCCGATTGCAGCTTGTGGTTGGTTTCTGTTGTTGCGATGCTTAAAGCATGTTGTAAGTGCTTATCTGCTGAGGCATAAACGCCTTTTTCAGAAAGTACTTGGCCCTGCTTGAGTTGAGCAATAGCTTGGTAATAAGCGTTTTTTTGGCTAGTTGCTTGCTTCTGTAATTCTTCCGATAGAATAAGGGCTCGGTCCCTTTGTTCTGTTTGAATGAGTCTATCTATAAATAGAGAGAGTAAAATAAGGCTGCTTGTATTGTTTTCATAGGCCAATTGCAACTGAGCGATATTTAATACGTGCCGCTCATTAAGAGACTCTGCAATGCCGGTGCTTCTTAAGTTGTTTAGTTGTGTTTCAAGTTTCTGGCTCAGTGCCTCGGCTGTCGGGGCCGAGATGTATGCGTTTATTTTGTTTAGGCGGCCGTATAGGTTGAAGTTGAGCATGTAGTGATTTTTTTTCTCACGTAATGAACCCGTTAAGATCAAGCTGCTTGCATTTTCTTTGTTTAAATCTTTGAAATAAGCATCGGGGGCGTTATTAAATTCTTTGCCTGTGACGGAACTGTCTGTGAACACGGTATATGGCATATCTTTAGCTAACGATAGTCGCCATTCTTGCTGCACTTTTTTTGATTTTTCTGGGTTTGTAAATGTATATAGGAATGGCAGTACGCTGATCTTCGTAGTTATTTGAGTTTGGCTGCTTGTATTATTGTATAGCTTTATTCCAATTAAGCTTATAGCGCTCAAAAATAGTACAGTGATAACAAGTACACTTATAGCAATCGTGCTTTTGGAGATGCCTGCATTTAGCTTGCTTGTCTCTTTATTCTGCTCACCGCCGCCCGCGTTTGATCTTGGGGCTAGTGTTGTGAATGGCTTATCGTTGTTTGAAATATCGGCTTCGCTGGCTTGTTGGCTAGGAATTTGCCACTGATAGCCCTTGCGAGAGTAGGTTTTAATAGCCGCTTCGCCGAAGCGTGCTCTAAGGTTACTGATGTTTTGAAATACAACCTGCTCAGAGACAATTTTGTTTTTCCACACCGTATCGAGTATGTCTTGCTTGCTCAAAATGGTGTCTGGTGCACTTAGTAGAAAAGCTAATAAACTCGCTTCATTACTACGCATATCTACAATTTTGTCATCTTTGTAGAGCGTTAGTTTGTTGCTGTCGAAGCGAAAGTTATCAAATAGGTAGATCATTTACAGTATTTAACTCAGTACTGAATCGATGTTTATCGACTAAATGGGAATGTATTCGTGATGCCTAAGCTATATCGGATTGTTGTTGCAATTGAGTTTGGGCATATTACAGTACGAATGAGCTGGGCGCCTGTTCTGTTTTGTTAAATATTGCACTGCCTTGGTGCGGCTGGTCTCGCTTAGTTTCTGCAGGTTAAGTGATGTGATTGCTTTGGGCTATATCGCACATAGCTGTAATCAATTCTGATTGAGCGCAATAAGTTTGCTATTATTACGCCGGAATTTTACGGGGCGAATGCCCATTACACTACTCAAAAGGAAGCCTTCCATGTCTTTTGAATTACCCGCACTTCCATATGCAATGGACGCACTTGAGCCACATATCTCTAAAGAGACGCTTGAGTTTCATTACGGCAAACATCACCAAACTTACGTTACTAAGCTTAATGGCTTGGTTCCGGGCACTGAATTTGAAGGTAAAAGCCTTGAAGAAGTTGTTAAAGCTTCAAGCGGTGGCGTATTCAATAACGCTGCTCAAATTTGGAACCACAGCTTCTACTGGAATTGCCTAGCTCCGAGTGCTGGTGGCGAAGCGAGTGGTGCGGTTGCAGATGCAATTGTTGCTGCTTTTGGCTCTTTCGAGAAGTTCAAAGAAGCATTTACCACCTCAGCTATTAACAACTTTGGCTCAAGCTGGACCTGGCTAGTTAAAAACGCCGATGGTTCTGTCGCTATCGTTAATACCTCAAATGCAGCGACGCCTTTGACTGAAGAAGGTGTTACTCCTCTTCTTACCGTTGATTTGTGGGAGCACGCTTATTACATCGATTACCGTAATGCTCGTCCTGCTTACATGGACGCATTTTGGGCCTTGGTTAACTGGGAGTTCGTAAACGCGAACTTCGCTTAAGTAAGCACTCAGCTTTAGGGGCGTTTCAAGTTTCACTTGATTCGGCTCTGGCCTGTACAAAGAGCGACCAATAGGTCGCTCTTTGTCGTTTATGTATGTTCTTTTCTTGCTTTGCGATCTCTTAATTTCCTCTACCGAGGCTTTTTTGGGATACTTGGCGTATAAAATTATTAGGTATATATCGTGGAAATCGTTAGTTTCTTATTTAAGTGGGCTCACTTATTGTTTGGTATCGCTTGGATCGGCCTGCTGTTCTATTTCAACTTTGTTCAGACTGAATATTTTAAAGAGGCAAGTCGCGAAGGTTTAAGCGATGCCAAAGCTAAGCTGGCTCCTCGCGCCTTGGCTTGGTTTCGCTGGTCAGCCATGCTTACCTTTGTCACAGGCGTCATCTTACTTGTTGGCTTACACCACAGCAGTTTGCTTAACGAATACATTTTGCTGGGCTCTTTGATGGGCACCCTGATGTTATTAAACGTGTGGCTTATTATTTGGCCTAAGCAAAAAATTGTTCTTGGTTTGACTGACGGTGATGCTGCCGCTGCGGCTCCGAAGGCAGCGATCGCTTCGCGTACAAATACCTTATTTAGTGGCCCAATGGCGTTTTGCATGCTGGCCTCGTCTCACCTTGGCTACAGTGCGGACTATTTAGTTGCTATCAATGGCCTTGGTTTGGGCTTTTGGCTTGCCGCTGCTTTGGTTTTGCTGGTAGAGCTTAACGCTTTGTTTGGCAAGATGGGGCCAATTGCAACGATTCGTGGGGTGATTCATATGAGTCTTGCCTTTGCTGCAGCCGTATTCTGCTTATTGTTGTTTTTGTAAGTTTTCTTTTTATCACGTTTGTTGTTTAAGTATATTGGAGTCTGCTTGTGAGACGAGAACCGACCATCGGCGGCTTAAAGCCTGAGCCGGAAGAATCAATCACTACACCCGCGCATGGGGCTGAGCACAGTGCTGCTCGCCCTACTGCAAAGAAGCCTGCGCGTAAAGCGGCTCCGGTATCTGCGGCGCACCACCATGTACCCAGTTCATCCTTTTCGCTACTGGCTTTATTGGCTTTATTTTGTGCTTTGGCTGCTGGCGGTGCAGCTTATTGGCTTTATCAGGAGTTAACGAAAGCTCAGATGGATTTGGAGCAAGCTAATCAGCGTTTAATCGCCTTGGAAGAAAGTCTGAAGTTAACCGACAGTTCATCGACTCAAACGGTAGCTGCCATTAACGACAGTTTAAAAACCCATTTTTCTGAAATTGATAAGCTGTGGGGGACCTACCGTAAGCACAAAGCGGGTATAGCGGCGAACGCCAAGGTGGCAAAGTCTGCTTCTGTTACAGCTAATTCACTTAAGGCTAAGGTCGACCCGCTAAAATCGGAGCTAATGATGATCAGTGATCTGGTTGATGCGCAACAGAGTGTGATGACTAAGATCGAGCGTGAAAACGCCAACCTGACAAAACAAGCTAAAGTGATAAACGACAAAAACGCGAAACTTGAGCGAGAAATCGCCACCTTGACTCAACAAGCACGTGATACCGAGCAAGATATTGAAGCCATTAATGGCTTTCGCCGCAGTGTTAACCAGCAATTACTTGAATTAAAAGGCGGCACGCAATAAGCGTGTTGCACAGTTTTAGGACAGATCCATGCCAACCATTATTAAGCAAAATGACATTATTGATAGCGTAGCGGATGCGCTGCAGTTCATTTCCTACTATCACCCCAAAGATTTTATTGATGCTATTTATGAAGCCTATCAGCGTGAAGAGAGCCAAGCGGCTAAAGACGCGATGGCGCAAATCCTGATTAACTCACGTATGTGTGCTGAGGGTAAGCGTCCAATTTGCCAAGATACCGGTATTGTTACTGCGTTTGTCAATGTTGGTATGGATTGTGTTGTTGAAGGAGATATGAGCTTTGATGACATGATTAATGAAGGTGTACGCCGAGCCTACAATCACCCTGATAATGTACTGCGTGCATCTATCTTGGCTGACCCTGATGGTGCGCGTAAGAATACCGGTGATAATACACCTGCTGTTATTCACTACAAAATGGTGCCGGGTAATACCGTTGATATCCACGTTGCCGCTAAAGGTGGTGGTTCAGAAGCCAAATCGAAATTTGCGATGCTTAATCCTTCGGATTCTGTGGTCGATTGGGTCTTAAAGATGGTGCCTCAAATGGGCGCGGGCTGGTGTCCACCCGGTATGTTGGGCATAGGGATTGGTGGTACAGCCGAAAAGGCGATGCTGTTGGCTAAAGAAAGTTTGTTAGACCCTGTTGATATACATGATTTACAAGCCCGCGGTGCCTCAAATCGCGCCGAAGAGCTGCGCCTTGAATTATTCGATAAGGTGAATGGCTTAGGCATTGGTGCTCAAGGCTTGGGTGGTTTGACCACTGTTTTGGATATCAAAATTAAAGACTACCCTAGCCATGCTGCGAATAAAGCTGTGGCTATCATCCCGAATTGTGCAGCTACTCGCCATGCACACTTTACCCTTGATGGTTCAGGAGCCTCACTGCAGACGCCTCCAAGCTTGGATGACTGGCCTGAAATTACTTGGGAAGTGGGTGATTCAGTGCGTCGTGTTGATCTTAACTCAGTCAGCAAAGACGACTTAGTGCAGTGGCAGCCAGGAGAAACCTTATTATTAAGTGGTAAGTTACTGACTGGCCGTGATGCAGCGCATAAGCGCCTTGTGGATATGATCAATAAAGGCGAGCCTATGCCTGTTGATTTTACCAATCGCTTTATTTACTACGTAGGCCCTGTTGATCCTGTGCGTGAAGAGGTTGTTGGCCCTGCTGGCCCTACAACCGCAACGCGAATGGATAAGTTTACGGCTAGTGTGCTTGAACATACTGGCCTGATAGGCATGGTCGGTAAGGCCGAGCGTGGAGAGGCTGGCATTCAGGCTATCAAAGATAACAAGGCCGTGTATTTGATGGCTGTTGGTGGTGCTGCATATTTGGTGTCTAAAGCCATTGTTGGTGCCAAGGTGCTTGCTTTTGAAGACCTTGGTATGGAGGCTATTTATGAGTTTGAAGTCAAAGATATGCCCGTAACTGTGGCAGTAGATGTGCATGGAGATGCGGTACATCAAAGTGGACCTAAGCTTTGGCAGGCTAAAATAGCCGAACAAACGCTTAAGCTAGATTGAGTTTACTTTAGGTTGCCAATGACTTCCTTAGTGAGTTCAAGCTGTGAGGCGTGCCAAGTTGGTGCGCCACTGTTGAGTCAGGAGCAGCTCAATGAGTTGCTGCCTTCTATCCCTGAGTGGTTGCTTGTCAATGAATTGGGGGTGAATCAGCTTTGTCGGAGTTATGACTTTGACAATTTCGCAGAGGCTCTAGCGTTTACTAACTTGGTCGCCGATCTTGCTGAGCAAGAGGGGCATCATCCAGCCTTACTTTTAGAGTGGGGGCGCGTCACTGTGCGTTGGTGGACTCATAAAATTAAAGGCCTGCATCGTAATGATGCTGTGATGGCCGCAAAAACGGATTTGCTCTTTCAGCGCAGGGCATCCTAAAGGGGGTTAAAGTGAACTTAGAAACGGCTGTTATGGAAGATAAGGTACAAACAGAGACATATTGCCGTCACGGCTTTCATGAATGGGTAGAAATAGAGCCTGAAGGTTTTGAGCAATACGCCGACGAGGCAGGCAAAGTGTGGGTGTGTAAGCACTGCGCTAAATACAGAAACCCCGCATAAAAACTACTCTTAGGAGTGGGTCTAAAAGCTCTTTTTATTACACTTTCATCACTACAAAAGCTACGCAACTTAAGTCAGTAGCGCATAAGTCAGTAAGTAGAACTAAACCAGCATAACTCAGTACAAGAGGGCTTTTTAACGGAGCCCTGTTGTACTGAGTTATGCGTTCTTAATCGCTTTTGCTGCTTCTTTGGTTTTTATTGCCTATGACGTTTAGAGCTTAGTGGTACATCGTACTTGCCCATAAGCCCTGCATTGCGATTTTGGCGGCGTAAATACAATCATCCTGCTCGGTTTGCATGGCTTTGATATATAGGTCTAGACCTCGATTTGCAGACTCGTGCGAGGGAAAAGGCCCAACCTCAGTGCCTTCTCGAGTACTGAAGTAAACGCCAGTATCTACTGTGAAGAAGCGCTCCGACCTGAACCATGTTTTGTCCTCTTCCCCTGAGCGTAACTGCACTTTTCTCATTGATTCACCCCTCTTAGGTATTGCGCACTTTTGTCTTTTCGTGTGAAATATATGCGCAATGTATGCTTACATATGTCCTAAGTTTAGGTGCTATACAGGGAGAGGTTAGTTTTTTTAGTTATGAAAAGGGGGGCTTTTTGTGACTAAGCCCCGCGGGATCGGCCGCTGTTTAGTACTCAGCGTCGTTGAGGTCGATACCCTCTAAGGGTAGCTCTTTGTTGTCGAGATAGCTTCGATTGTTTTGCAGTTGCAAGCGACCTTCAGAAAACCACTTAACGGCTAAAGGATAGATCACATGTTCTTGTTTGAGCGCTTTAGCTGCAAGCGTGTCGGCATTGTCATCGGCAGCGATTGAAACACGAGCTTGAAGAACCAGTGGGCCGCCATCAAGTTCTGCGGTAACAAAGTGCACGCTGACTCCGTGCTCTTTATCGCCTGCGTCTAAAGCGCGCTGATGGGTATTTAGGCCTTGGTACTTAGGTAGTAATGAGGGGTGGATGTTAAGCATTCGCCCCTCGTAGTGCTCGGTAAAGCCTGGCGTTAGGATGCGCATAAAACCCGCTAGTACGACTAGATCAGGACCTTGTGCGTCAATGATTTCCATCAGGCGAGCGTCAAAGTCTTCCCTTGTCGGAAAGGCTTTGTGGCTAATCACAAAGGCTGGGATGTTGTGATTGGCAGCCCGCTCTAAGCCTTTAACGTTATCTTTGTTAGAAATAACAGCGCAAATCTTAATCGGCAGTTCGTTGCTTTCTTGGGCGTCAATAAGGGCTTGCAAGTTTGAGCCGCTACCGCTGATCATAACGACAACACGGGTTGTAAAGCTGGACATTTAGATATTTTCCAGCTCAACAACAGGTTCGCCATCGTGAGAAGCAATGCTACCAATTTCGTAGACGGTTTCTCCGTGGGCCTCTAATATTTCGCGAGCTTTGCTTATGTGCTCTTCAGGTAAAGCGATGATCATGCCGATACCACAGTTAAGGGTGCGGTACATTTCAGTTGCATCGATATTGCCACCACGTTGTGCCCAGCGGAATATTTCTGGCATTGACCAGCTAGAACAGTCAATGATGGCTTTACTGCTCTCGGGAAGTACTCGAGGAATGTTTTCAAGTAAGCCGCCGCCAGTAATATGTGAAAGAGCACTCACAGGTACTTCTTTAAGGAGCTCGAGTATCGGTTTGACATAGATGCGGGTTGGCTCAAGTAGGGCTTCACCTAAGCTGCGCTCGCCAACTTGGTCTTCTAGGGAGGCTCCGGTGACGTCGATGATCTTTCTTAATAGTGAGTAACCGTTGCTATGTGGGCCGCTTGAGGCTAAGCCCAAGATTTTGTCACCAGCTTGAACTCGACTACCGTCCAAAATTTTGCTTTTTTCAACGATACCAACACAGAAGCCACCAAGGTCGTAGTCTTCACCATTGTACATGCCAGGCATTTCTGCGGTTTCACCACCTACGAGGGCACAGCCTGAGTATTCACAGCCTTTACCTATACCGTCGACGACTTCTACAGCTACATCTACGCTCAATTTACCCGTAGCGTAGTAATCTAAGAAGAATAAAGGCTCTGCACCGCCAACAATCAAGTCGTTTACACACATGGCAACCAAGTCGATACCGATGGTGTCGTGCTTGTTCATGTCCATTGCGAGCTTAAGTTTGGTGCCAACACCGTCGGTGCCGGCTACTAGTACAGGCTCTTCGTAGCCTTTGGGTAGAGCGAATAGTGAGCCAAAACCGCCGAGCCCAGCTAGTACTTCGGGGCGTTTGGTACGTACGGCGACGGATTTGATGCGCTCAACAAGCGCGTTACCGGCATCGATATCGACGCCAGCATCTTTGTAGGTCAAGGACTTATCAGTACTCATCGGAAAGGCTGCTCGGCTGGACTGGAAAAAATTTGTGCGCATTCTACCAACTTAGGTGCGAATGTGCGATGTGACTTTGCCGCTTCTTGCGGTCTCTATCGGCTTGAACTCTCTTAGGGGCTAGTTTTCAAGGTATTCATTTACTTGAAAGTGCTTTAAACCAAGGTTTGATCGCACTATAAAATCTTATCTAGGGCATATTGAGAGCGCATTCACAGGCCTTGGTTTAAGCCTGTGCGCACTAGCTGTTACAATGCGCCTTGTTGTTATTGCTCAATGGAAGAACGAATTGAACACCTATCGTAATCTAATTTTGTGCTTGCTTTGCTTGTTAGCCCTAACGCCATCTCTACGGGCTGCGGATTCAAGTGCTCGCTATTTTGAGCGCCAGCTCCCTGTTTCAAGCCAAGCAGTGAAGGAGCGGCAGGCCGCTGCTACTCACGCTTTAATGGATGTGTTAGTGAGAATCAGTGGTACGGAAGATGTCCGTACTAACGAACAGCTGTTGGCAAAAAGTAAGAATGCATTGAGCTACGTTGAGCAATTTAGCTACCAGCAACCCTCTATAGAAAGCGAGCAGAGCGATGCCTTTGAGCTCAAGCTCAGCTTTGCTCCGTCATCTGTGCGCGCCTTGTTAGCTGATGCGCAAATGCCTTTTTGGCCGGTCAGTCGCCCTAGTGTATTGCTGTGGTTAGTGGAAGATAGTGCCGAGTATGGCCGTCAAGTGCTTATGGCTGATGAGCCAGGCTCTGAATGGGCGCAGAGCTTAGAGTTGGCATCCTTATACCGGGGCCTGCCTTTAAGCTTTCCATTATTAGATTTTCAGGATCAAGTTGCGTTAAGTGTTGGTCAATTATGGGCTCTTGATGAGCAGGCTATTCTGACCGCTTCTGCTCGCTATGATGCCCAGCTTGTTTTGGTTGGTAAATTAACTAGGACCAGCAATGGCGCCATACTCAGTAGTTGGGAGTTTTTCCATCAAGATCACTCTCAAGTGTATGATGCGCGATCGGAAGATATTGATGCAGCTATGCGTTCGGGTATTGGCCCGGTAGCGGATTATCTTGCGTCACAATTTTCGTTAAACCTTGATACCGAAGATTATTTTAATGTGGAGATTGATGGTGTCTCATCCTATCGTGATTACCGCGCTGTCATGTCTGTATTTGAAGCCTTAGAAGCGGTATCAGAAGTTAGGGTGCAGAGCCTGGATCAGCAGCTCTTAAGATTGAGTTTGGTGTCTGAGGCAAGCCGCGAACAGTTACTTGGCACCTTGGCCATGGAGCGCTCTCTTGAAGAGCAAAGTGCTGATTTACAAGAGCCAGCTTTCGATTTTACGCCGGGCTCGACTCTCGGCTCCAATGCTATTCGTTATCACTGGCAGCCGTAATATGCAGCAGGGGACACCACGCCAGTTGAGTCTGGCCGTTGGCCTATTTGATGAGGCCTATTTCAGTAATTTTTGCTTAAGTGATGATAATCGTCAGGTTGTAGCAGCATTAACAATGTTGTCTGAGGGGCAGCAACAAGGGCATATTCTGTTGTGGGGCGCGCAAGGCGCCGGCTTGACGCATCTGCTGCAGGCAAGTTGTCACCATGCGGTAGAACACGGTTTAAGCCATCAATATTTGCCATTGGCTGAGCTGTGTAACTTGAGCCCAGAGCTTGTTGTCGACGGTTTAGAGCAGCAGCAGCTAGTCTGCATCGATGGTTTAGAGCATATTGCCGGTAATGCTCGCTGGGAGCAGGCGCTTTTTCATTTGTTTAATCGTATTCGTGATATGGGCCACAGTACTCTGATGAGTTCTCATAGCAGCCCTCAAGAGCTAGGTATTGCCTTGCCTGACTTAGCCTCTCGCTTAAAAAGCGGCCTAACGTTTAAGGTTCACAGCCTTAGCGATGAGGGCAAGGTACAGGCTTTGCGTGAGCGTGCTCAGCACCGAGGTATGGATTTAAGCAGCGATGTGGCGGCTTATATTCTTAGCCACAGTGACAGAGATCCACGAGCCTTGTTTGCATTATTGGATCGTTTAGACCGCTTATCACTAGAGCAGCAGCGCAAGCTGACCATTCCTTTTGTAAAAGGGGTACTTGAGCAAAACTAGTACGCTCTTTGGCTCTGATTGTTCTACTCTTTAAGTTGTTTGTTTCAGTGGATGAAGGGTATGAAAGCGGGCCAACGTCACGGCTATTATTGCAAGGAGCTAGTCATGCTTTCTTTGCCTGTCGGCCGTTGTTTGCTCGGCTTTACTCGTTTTGTTTTCCCTCCTGTATTTAGTCTTTTCTCTCGCTGTTGTGGGCGCTTAAAAAGCGATTTTTGGCTTTCTCCTAGGGGGCTTAGGTGAAGCCTGTCAGTATCCAGAGAACCATACATCACTCTATAAATTTAAAGTTAGCCTTGCCTGTTATCGGAGCAAGCTTTGTCTTGTGTTTGGTTGTGCTTGGTTTTGTACTGATTTCGAGTGAACGGCAATCTCAGTTGTTTGGCCGTGAAGACGCCCGTCTTTTGGTTAACTCTCTAAGTTTGATCAGTGAGGTGGATGCAACAGAGCAAGGTCTTAGGCAGGCGGTGAATAGCCTAAAAACAGAAAAAAACGTAAAGGCATTGGTGGTTGTCAATATGGAAACCGAAAGTGTCATTGCCAGTCTTGATCTTGCAGAGCAAGGGCTGCCTTATAGCGAATTGCGTCAAGGCATGATCCAAAACTTAAGTCGCGCGTATTTGTCGTCTACTCAGCGCCATGAATACAGTTGGATGGTTAAGAAACGCTTTCACCTGATCCGACAAATTCAGCTATTAGATAGCGAAACGTTTAGCTATCAGCCCTATATTATTTTTATCGATTTGGATTTGAGCTCGTTGATGCTCGAAATTCGAAATCAGAACTTAACCTTGGCAATGATACTGATTGGCGGTCTCGCGTTGGTCGGCTTGGCGCTTTTTACTACTCAGTCCAATGTGGTAATTAAACCGATCAATATTATTGTTGAGGCGTTAAAAAGAGGGCATGAATTTAGTTTGATTCGCAATGTAGGCCGAGATGAAATCGGTGTGTTAGCGCAAGCATATAATCATTTCACTCTAAGCAGTCGGGCCAGAGAAGAAACACTACGTTTAAAAACTATTGAGCTTGAACACGCGATTCAAGTTGCTGACGAGGCAAGCAAGGCTAAGTCAGAATTTTTAGCAAGCATGAGTCATGAAATTCGCACGCCAATGAATGGGGTGCTTGGTATGCTCAGCTTGCTTGAAAATGGTGACTTCAGTGTTGATCAGCAGCATAAATTTAGCTTGGCTAAATCCAGTGCTGAATCCTTATTGACCTTAATAAATGACATTCTCGATTTTTCAAAAATAGAGGCCGGTAAGCTCGAGCTTGATCCTATCGATTTTAATTTGAGTGCGATGCTTGGTGATTTAAGCGAAGTGATGGCTCTTCGTGCAGAAGAGAAAGGTCTGGAGCTTAATCTGGATTTAGTTGGGGTTGAGCAAGCTTTGGTTTATGCCGATGTCGGGCGTATTAGGCAGGTTTTTACCAACCTTGTTGGCAATGCGGTTAAGTTTACCGATCAGGGCTCTATTTGCATTTCTGTTAAAACCCTCGAGCAACAAGATGGTTCTTTATTGTTAGATGCTCGAATTATTGATACTGGCATCGGTATTCCTATCGATAAACAAGCGCAGCTATTTGAGGCTTTTACACAAGAAGATGCTTCAACAACGAGAAAATATGGCGGCACTGGTTTAGGTTTGGCCATTAGTCGGCTGTTATGTGAATTAATGGGCGGCAGTATTGTTTTACAGAGCGCACCTGGTAAAGGAAGCACTTTTCGCTTTAGATTAAAGCTTGAAGTATCAAAGCAAGAGCAGACATCGCAGCTTAAACCTCGAGGTTTTGTTAATAAACTCAAAATACTGTTATTAAGTCAAAGTGAGCAGCGCAGTAGTATCGTTTTACGTCAGTTACGTGAGTGGCAAATAGAATGCCTGGGTCTTGAAAATGCGGAGCAAGCCTTAGAGCAATTGGGCTTATGGACGGCAGTCCCTGTAGTCAATTCAGCAATTAATCCAGAGCATGATACTCACCACGTTGCTGTTTTAATTGATAACACGTGTGGGGAACAGTTGCAGCATCATTTTTCAGAACTGCTTAATCAAGCATTGCCAGATAATGAAATACAACTGATTTTAATGAGAGCAATTAGCGAGCAACCTGACGAGTTGGCTTATCTTCGTCGCGGCTATTTTCATAGTTTTCCCACGCCTGTTACCAAGCAAGATTTAATCTCCAGTATTGAATTATTAAATGGCAGCAAGCGACGTTTTCAATGCATTGATAATAAAGGTAATGAGGTGTCACCTTATTCTATGTGGTTATCAGAGCATGGAACCAAGCAAAAGTTACTGCTGGTAGAGGATAATTTGATTAACCAAGAAGTAGCTATGGGCTTGTTGGAGGGGTTAAAGTTTGATGTCGAATGTGTAAATAATGGTTTAGAAGCCTTGGCGTTATTAAATCAGCCCGAGCGAGAGCCCTTTACTTTAATTTTGATGGATTGCCAGATGCCGGAAATGGACGGCTTTGAATGTACTGAGCAAATTCGTCAAGGTGCGGCGGGAGAGCACTATAAAGGTATTCCCATTGTGGCTCTAACGGCCAATGCAATGCAGGGGGATAGAGAGCTCTGTATTGAGCGGGGCATGAATGACTACTTAAGCAAGCCTATTAGTTCAGCGGAATTAGCACGATGCTTATATCGTTGGATGAATGTGGAAGAATCTGAACCTTCATTGGAGCCGTGTTTAGCTCCAGCCAATGCCGATCAGCAAGCTTTTAGTGATGTCCAAAATGATGATGTAGGCACTGTTAGCAAACATATAGCAGATAAGCCTGCCCTTGAGGACTGGCACCAAGCTTCTGCATTAGAGCGTGCACAAAATAAACCGGAGCGTCTTGCTCGATTGGCTCAACGTTTTTTAGATGACATGCCCAATGTTGTAGAGTTAGTCATTGATGCCGCCAAAATGAATAACTGGATTGAGGCAAAGGAGCACGCTCACGCACTTAAAGGCGTAGCGGCCAATATGAGTGCATTACAACTGCGAGAACTGGCGTATAAGGCTGAGTGCGCAGCAGGTGAGCAGCACTCAGAGAGCTTATTAAATGCGGCCTTGCAGTGTGATTTGGCAATGCAGAGGCTTAGCCCCTTGCTTGAGTCCTATATTGCTGGGTTGTCATCTTCAACTTGATGCTTATTTGTACTGCTCTGCTTGAGTATAAGCTTGGTATTTGATTTAGCATGACGTCTCGTTTGTTCTTTAAATTCGTTCTGGTTAAAAAGTGTTCAGTCTGCCGCTTTACCGTGAGCGATAGCTGCTATTTTGTGTACTGGCGCTACCATTTCTTATTCTATTAATGAGGATGCTATTCAGTGTCGCTTTGCTTAGTTATACTCCGTCGTCTTCACCTTTTTGAAGCACAACTGGAATATAACTATGAAAAAAACACTTTTAGTACTAGCCGCTGCTTCAAGCATGGCGCTAGTCGGATGTAATAAGGAAGCTGAGAAAACCGAAGTTACACTAGATAGCTTGGAACAGAAGGTGAGCTACTCAATCGGTGTAAACTTAGCTCAAAACATTAATGTTGATCAATTTGCTTTTGATACAGATGCATTTGCAATGGCTGTTGAAGATGTAAAAGCAGGTAAAGATCCTCAGTTGTCCATGGAAGAAATGATGGCAACTATGCAGACCTTCTCGACCTTGCAGCGTGAATTGGCAATGGAAAAGCAGAAGAAAGCGGCAGAAGAAAACATTGCTGCAAGCAAAACGTTTCTAGCTGAAAAAGAAGCAGAAGAAGGCGTAGTTAAAACTGAAAGTGGCCTAATGTATAAAGTGCTTGTTGAAGGTACTGGCCCTATCCCAACTGCTGACGATACTGTCGTTGCTCACTACCGTGGTACTTTGCTTGATGGTACTGAGTTCGATAGCTCATACAGCCGTGGTCAGCCAGCGACTTTTGGTGTTAGTAACTTGATCCCTGGTTGGATCGAAGCTCTACAACTTATGCCTGTTGGCTCTAAGTGGGAGCTTTACATTCCTGGCGACCTTGCTTATGGCGAGCGTGGCAATGGTTCTATCCCACCAAACTCTACTCTGACATTTGAGCTTGAGTTACTTGAAATTGTTGGTGATAAAGACGAAGAAGCTGCTACTGAAGCCGCAGCTGAGTAAGTCGATTGATCTGAGCTGGCCAAGAGCTAGCTCAGTTCTTAGACTTAAAGCGCTTGTTTGAGCTTCTGCTCTTGCAAGCGCCAATCTGGTAAAAATCTATCCATAAATGAGTAAAACCGTTTGTTGTGGTAACGCTCCAGCAAATGAATCAGTTCGTGCACTAGCACGTATTCAACACAGTCTTGCCCGTATTTTACTAGCTCTGTATTTAGAGTGACTTTTTGCTTGTTGATATTGCAGCTGCCCCAGCGGCTTCGCATTTTCCTATAGCTAAACGCCAGCACTTCAACACCGATTTTTTCCTGCCATAGCGGGCTTAACGTCTCTGTTAGTTCTATTAATTGTTTTTTATAAAGGCGCTGTAAGGCTTGTTCGCATTGAGTTTGTGTTGCCTCAGTTGCCGCGTTTAGTAATAAATAAGGTTGACCTGTGGTGTCGGTCTTTAATTCAAAATGAGTTCGCTTGGCTTCTTGGCGCTGTAGAGGCCATGTTTGCCCTAAGAAGGGCACGGTTGCGCCTGTTTTGAACTGTTGTTCTATTTTTGTTTCTGGCTGAGCAAGCTGAGTTTTTTTTACTCGAAGCCAGTCGAGTTTGGAGCGAACAAAGTCGAGTATAAGGGCATCGCTAACATGGGCGGGGGCGCTTACCCTTATGAGTTCACTGTCGCGGCTTGCCCGCAAGTTAATGTTTTTAACTCGCTTGCGGCTGAGTTCAATCGTAAACTCAGCGACCGACAAGTGTTGAACTATGGGGCGGCGCAAACGAGGCATTGAGCCCATACATCCATAGCGTTATTGTTTTTAAGTGTTGGGCTAAGTACAGGGTGGAGCTGAGTTAGAGGCGCGCTGAACGAGCGTGCTAGATCTAAGCTTTGCTGTAAGTCTGTGCTTAACACATCAAAGGGCAGGCTTGATGCTTGCTCCATCAGGGCCTGAATAAGTTGCTCTTTGGGGCTTAGCTGTCTCTGAATCAGTTTGACGGCATCGCCTTTGAGCTCCATTCGCTTGGCAACACTGCTAAGTAATTCATCAAGCCCGCCGAGCTCATCGACTAAACCAAGTTCTTTTGCTTGCTGCCCAGACCAAATATGGCCTTGAGCTATTTCATTAATTTGTTCTGGCGTTTGCTGGCGAGCCTCGGCAACTAGGTTAATAAACTGATGATAAATATTATCTACGCTGCTCTGAATCAGACTTTTGGTTTGTTCCGACATGGTGCGGTCTAGATTCCACGAGCCAGAGAACGGTGTGGTGCCGACGCCGTCTGAGTGAATGCCCAAACTGTTGAGGCTGGCACTGACATTAGGTATGAGGCCAAAGACCCCAATGGAACCGGTTATGGTGCTTGGTGTCGCCCAGATCTCTTCTGCCGCGGTACTAATCCAATAACCGCCTGAGGCAGCTATAGAGCCCATTGAGATATAAACAGGCTTGCCGCTATCACGCGTTAATTGCAACTGCTCACGTATGATTTCTGATGCGAAGGCGGAGCCACCACCACTGTCGACCCTTAATACAAGGGCACTGACGTTGTCATCTTCACGCGCCTGGGTAATTAATTCATTAAGGCTTTCTGAACCAATTGCGCCGCCATGTTGATGGCCTTCGACAATATTACCGGAGGCGATAATTAGGCCAATTTGTTTTTCGCTTTTTGCAGGGCTTGGCAAAGCAGGGTTGTTTAAATAAGCTTGAACATCAATAGCATTAGGTTCACCGTTATCTTTTTCACCCACCTTTTCTTTTAGTTTTTCAAGCAATTGAACTCGACTATATACCGCATCGACTAAGCCATTTTCCATTGCGAATAACGCTGCATCACCTCGGTAATGTTCCATATGTAGATCAAGTTCTTGTGCCAGTTGATTAAGGCGGCCACTAGGTAAGTCACGCTGCTGTTCAATAATATGAGTGTAGCGCTGCCAACTTTGATTAATCCACGTGCTTAAGTGTTCACGGCTTTCTTCGCTCATATCGTTGCGCATAAAAGGTTCAACAGCGTCTTTATATTTACCCGAACGAAAAACGTGGAATTGTAATTTTATGTTATCAGCAGCTTGCTTAAAGTAGTTACGATAAATGCCGAAGCCGTTTAGATGGATACCACCCATTGGGTGGATATAAATTTCGTCAGCGTAACTGGCGAGCAGGTAGCGCTGCTGGCTTAAGTTATTGGCGTAAGCAATGACTGGTTTACCACTGCTTTTAAATTGTTCAATGGCATGTCCAAGTTCTTCGACCTTACTCATGCCTGCTGATTGTAGCCAGTCTAGGCGTAATACTAAGCTGGTAATTTGCGCATCGTTTTTGGCCAGTTTGATGGCTTTGATCAAGTCGCCTAGTACTGTCTCTGGTGCTTGCTCAGGTGCGCCGCCAAGCACATCCATAAGGTTGGGTTCGTAACTGCTTTGGTCAACTAAGGCGCCCGAAGGGGCAATAAATAAGGCGCTATTGTTGGGGATTTGAATCTCGGGAGCGGAACTAAACGATTCGATCACAATAAATAATATTGCCAAGCTAACTAGGCCAAGTGCGATAGATCGAATCCAGCGCAGCATGGTGGCGACAATATGAAAAAGGGTTTTAATTAAAGCCATGGTCACTTCCCAGTGGGTATTCGTTTAGTCGGTGATGTTTTTTTGAACGCGTTGTGCATAGCGACTGCACATCATGCTGCTGATAAATAAGGCGGTGCTTAGTAGTACAAAAAGATAATCTACCAGGCTTGCTGTACTGGCGAACGCGCCCATTACCGCAAGCACAAAGTAAAGTAGCATGACAAAACACAGCCAGCTATAGGCTCGGTAATATTGGCTATATAAGCCTGGGGCTAGAGCGGCCAAAGGTAAAAGCTGAGCGACCAGTAAGACGACATTAAAACCACTGGGGCGAGCGAAGTTCCAATAAAGAATTAAGGCGATTAAGGCCGCTAAAAAACAGTGAGTTAAGCGGCGGTAGCGTATAAAAAGCTGTTTTATTGAGCTCATGCTGAGTGTAATTTCTCTGCTGTATGTGCAAGCCGTTGGCCAAAGGCGACGGCTAATTTATGTTCTTCATCGCTTAGATTAGTGCTTTGTTCTAAAGCCACATGGCTAGGGCCATAAGGTGTACCACCGCTATGGGTGCTGTGCAGTGCTTCTTCACTGTAGGGGAGGCCGCAGAGCAGCATGCCATGGTGCAGTAAAGGCAGCATCATGCTGATTAGGGTGCTTTCTTGGCCTCCATGCATGGAGCCTGTTGAGGTAAATACCCCCGCAGGCTTTCCTTGTAAGTCGCCGTTTAGCCATTCATTTACTGTGCCATCGAGAAAGTACTTCATGGCTGCAGCCATGTTGCCAAAACGGGTTGGGCTACCAAGGGCAAGGCCTGCGCAGTCAGTGAGGTCTTGCTTGCTACAGTACAGGTCACCGTGACTCGGAATCTTGGCTTCAGTGCTTTCGCAGTTGTTGCTGACTGCAGGAACAGTGCGCAAGCGTGCTTCAAGGCCTGCTTGTTCAATACCCAAGCCAATCGCTTCGGCTAAAGCCTTGGTTGAACCTTTAGTGCTGTAATAAAGAACAAGTATAAAAGCTGGCTGTTGGTTGTTGTTCATTAGAGCAGCTCAAGTACGTTTTCGGGAGGGCGGCCAAGTACGGCTTTGTCTGCGTGGATGACGATAGGGCGTTCGATCAGCTTGGGCTGAGTGAGCATGGCGTCAATTAAAGCTTCGTCATCGAGGCTGCTGTCTTTAAGTCCGAGTTCTTTATAGGCGTCTTCACCCTTGCGAAGCAGTTCGCGGGCAGTGATGCCAAGCTTGCCAATGATGCTTTTTAACTCATCACGGCTAGGCGAGTCTTGTAAATAGAGTACAATTTCCGGCTCTACGCCGTTTTCTTCGAGCAAGGCCAGTGTTTGGCGAGACTTGGAGCAGCGTGGATTGTGGTAGATGGTAAAGTGACTCATGGTTAACACGTATCTTTGGCGTTTAGGATGGCGCTTATTATGAATGAACTTGTGCGTATAGAAAAACTGAAGTTGTGGTCAAGCGACATTCTTCATTTTTTTCAGGGTTTAGTTAGGGAGTTTATTGCCTTGGGCTGTCAAAAGAATGCAGCAGCTCTGACCTATATGACCTTGTTTGCCCTTGTGCCAATGATGACGGTTGTGTACTCCATTCTTAGTGTTATCCCTTTCTTTGACGGTGTTGCTCACGAATTACACGATATGGTGTTTGCCAACTTCCTGCCTGAAACTGGAGATCAGGTTACCGGTTATTTAACCGAATTTAGCTCGCAGGCAAGAAGTTTGACTGGCGCAGGTATCGGTATGTTATTTGTTACGGCCTATCTCATGCTAACCAATATTGAAAAAACCTTTAATGCGATCTGGGGAGTGACCGAGGCGCGTAAAGGTTTGTCGAGTTTTTTATTGTATTGGGCCGTGCTTACAATCGGACCTTTAATGCTGGGGGTGGGGCTTACTATGAGCACCTACCTGCTGTCGCTTAAGTTTCTTGTCGACGAATATGATCCGACGGGTTTGGCGCCAACTATTTTCACCCATGTGCCTTTCTTGATGTCGATGATTATGTTCACACTGCTTTATGCTGCGGTGCCAAATTGTCGAGTACCGTTTAAGTTTGCCTTTGCTGGTGGCGTCGTTACATCTCTAGTTTTTGGTTTATTAAAAGCGGGTTTTGCTGCGGTTATGTCAACCTCTAGTTTAACCTTGGTCTATGGCGCTTTTGCTGCGGTGCCTTTATTTTTAATGTGGATTAACTTTGTTTGGGTTTTGGTGCTGGCTGGCGCTGTATTTGTTCGCACCTTAAGTGAAGAGGCTTATGGTTCCCGCCGTCAACGTTTAACCGATATGCAAGCTTTATTGCATTGTTTACATTTATTCTACGAGCGTGCGCAAACAGGTGCTGATGTGGTTGATAAAGATTGCACTTCATTGGGTATGGGCTTGGTGCATTGGCAAACGTTGCGCTCTAAACTTGTTAAAGCGAAATGGGTCAGTGTGACTGAAAGTGGCGCCTATGTATTGAGCCGTGATATGCAATCGCTGAGCTTAAAAGATGTTGCTTTGTTGTGTGAACTACCTCTGTGTGAAACTCTGCCAATGGATTCTGAGCTCAAGCCATGGCTGGCAGATTTTTCTTCACGTTTTGCTCAGTTGCAACAAAAAACGGATGATGTGTTTTCTCTAAGCCTTGATCGTTTGTTTTCTTTGCAGAAAAAAGAGGGGTTATAGGGGACAACAAAAGATCTTAAAGTCGAGCATAAAAAAGCCGAATAAGCGATGTTTATTCGGCTTTTATCTAAAAGGCTTGGCATTAAAGCGCTTTGATCGTGTTATTTAAAAGCGCACAGTGCCTTCCAAGGCTAGAGTGAGAGGACGTCGTATAAAGCTGTAATGGGTGTTGGTATTAAAGCTAGAGTCAGACAATGGGGCATTGCCTGAGTAGCTAATGATGTATTCGTTTAATAAATTTTTGCCTAATAACGCGATACCCCAGCGCTCTGTCTCTAAACCTATGCGTGCTCCAAGCATGGTGTAGGCGTCGATTTCACCTTCAGGGTCTAGGTTGACGTGCACATTGTGAGTATCGACCCATTGAGCATCAACAAAGCTGACAAACTGCATATCATTTACGATAAAGCGACGATAATCTAGGCTGGCATTAATGGTGTACTTGGGGGTGTAGACACCGCGTTTACCAGTGTAATCACAAGTGGCTATGCCGCCATTACTGCCATCGGATGTTTGTCCTGCAAAACAATTACCGTTTTTAAAGTCTTTATATTCAAAGTCTAAAAAGCTGGCTCCGTAGGTTGCAGTAAGTTCATTGCTAAGTGCCCAACGTCCGTCTAGCTCTACACCTTGTACTGTGGTTTTGGGGGCATTACCGGTATTAAAACCCACAGCCCCATCAAATTGGCTTACTTGTAAATCTTCATAGTCGGTTCGATAAAGGCTGACATTAATTTCACCGCGACCATCTGCGATTGAGCTTTTTAGGCCTAGCTCGTAGGCTTGAGCGGTTTCTTCTTCAAACTCGAAATACAAATAAGGGTTTGCCTCGGCAGTATTGGGGGGAACTAAGGGAGCAGGAGTCGCGAGGTTGCCGACCGTGTTTGAGCGAGGATCAAAACCACCCGCTTTATAGCCCGTTGTATAAGAAGCGTAAGTCATGAGCTGATCGTTAATATCAAACTCGATATTAATGAGCGGTGTGAAAACTTCTTCTTTTCGTGTTTTTTCGACATTATGGCCACCCCATACAAGGGGGCCTGCAGGATTGTTAAGGTCTGGTGGAATATAGAATTCGCGTGCTTGCTCAGTTTCAACAATAAATGTATTTAAATAAATAAAGCCTAGGGCAGTGCTGTCATTAACGTTGTCACTGGGTAGGTCATATAGCCATAATTGTTTTTGAGCTTTTTTCTGCTCTTCGGTATAGCGTGCACCGGCGGTTAAATGTAAGCGTTCTGTTGCATGCCACGTTAGGCGTGCAAAAGCGGCCCAAGAATCGGATTCTTGTTCGAAGTGTCGTTTTAAGCCTGTATTCGCTAAATACGCAAGGCCTTCTCGGCCTGGAGTTTGGCTGAGTTTGGCGGGCAAGATATTGTTTGGGCTTAGGCCCAGTTCGTCCTTGTAGGTTTGTTTCCAGCCTTGATAATAGAGCCCGCCAATCCACTCAACGGCACCGTTTTGATCGGATGCAATACGAAGCTCTTGGCTAAATTGTTCGTAGTCCTCACTTAAAGGTAAAGGCAGAATATCCGATGCGGTGTAGTCACAATCACAGTGCTCGTCGTAATTAAAATCGAGTAGGCCGCTTACCGAGCTAATAGTGTAATCGCCCCATTGATAGTCGGCTGTCAAAGTAAGATTGTTAACGGTGTTGTCGCTGCTCTCATCAGCATTGCTCTGGCGCACGTAGTTTTTTTCACTTTCTAAGCTGGGTTCTTGTAGCAGCGCCAAGCTTTGCGCGTAATTAGGGTAACCGGGAGCAAGGGCTTTATCGTAAGTGATCTCCATTGGCCGGCCTTGTGTTTCAAACTTGTTTTGTTCGGCCTTAAGAAAGAAATTTAAGTTATCTCTTGCATCCCATTCTAGACTTAAGCGCGCAGCACTTTCTTCGGCTTGGGCTTCATCTGTTGCTTTGCTGCTGTTATAAAAATAACCATCTTCTTGATAGCCACGAACAGTAAGGCGGGCGCGTAGGGTGTCTGTGAGCGGGCCAGAGATAACTGCATTAATCTCATTTTGGTCGTGTTTGAATTCATGTGAAAGGCTAACAAAACCCTCAAAATTTTCTGTTGGGCGAGCCGTTGTAAGATTCAGTGCGCCAGCAATGGAGTTCTTTCCAAATAAGGTCGATTGAGGGCCTCGAAGAACCTCAATACGTTGCATGTCCATCATTGGTAGACGAAAGAGCTGGGCACGGCCGTGGTAAATGCCATCGACATACATGCCGACACTTTGTTCAAAACCTTGGCTGTTATCAGAGCCAATACCACGTATACGTACTTGGGTGCTAAAGCCGGTTTCAGTAAAGTGAATGTTCGGTAGGTGAACGCTGAGTTCATCGATGGTTTCTATACCTGCTTCAGCGATTTTAGTGGCACTGATAGCCGCGACCGAAAGTGGTACTTGCTGCAGATTTTCTTGGCGTTTTTGGGCTGCGACTATGACCTCTTCAAGGCGTGGCTGCTCTGCCGCACAAAGGCTGTGGCCATAAAAAGCGACAGCGATAGCTAAGGGGCGAAGGGCTGTAGTGGCCAAAATTCGCATAGGCGGCTCCATTTAATACGGACATGATTGGCATCCAAGGTCATCAATGAGCTTGGATGAAACGCTATTTAGAACATGTTGTTCTGGAGTATAGACGAGCAGACCAGAGTCCGTTGGTGCAGCACCGATGCGCGCTATTCTATCGTGCTTTTTAATATTGGCTATAGCTTCACAGCCCTTATTCGTTGTGAATATAGAACGAAGTTGTAGGCTTGTAGCTGTCATCAAACGGAATATCTGGGCATAAGCCTAGCTTTCTGTTTAAATGGCGACCACTTTGAGAATCTTGAGAATCATTAAGCTACATGCAATTTACCGAACTGCCCTTGTCCGACTCCATCCAGAAAGCCTTAGCTGACCTGCAATTCACCACATGTTCACCAATTCAGGAAAAGAGCCTGCCATGGAGCTTGCAAGGTCACGATGTGATGGGCAAAGCCCAGACTGGCACCGGTAAAACAGCAGCCTTCTTGCTTGCCCTGTTTGAAACCTTACAAAATGAACCACCTGCGGATGAGCGCTATGCTGGTGAGCCGCGTGCTATCGTGTTGTCGCCGACGCGTGAGCTAGCCCTGCAAATAGAAAAAGATGCACATGAACTGAATAAGTATCTCGATTTCCATATTGTATCGTTGGTTGGCGGAGTAGATTACGACAAACAAATGCAAAAGCTGCAGCGCAAGTTGGTTGACATTGTTATTGCAACTCCGGGGCGTTTAATCGACTTCTGTCAGAAGCGTTATGTTCACCTTGATCAGGCTGAAGTGCTTGTCATTGATGAGGCCGACCGTATGCTTGATATGGGTTTTATCCCACAGGTAAAACAAATTGAGCGTTATTGTCCGCGTAAAGACTGCCGTCAAACTCTTATGTTTAGTGCGACTTTTAGTGATGATGTCTTGCGCTTAGGTGAGCGTTGGATGGTTGAGCCTACCAAAGTAGAGATAGAGCCAGAAAGCATTGCCACGGACACGGTTGAGCAAAAGCTCTACATGGTAGGCAGTGATGAAAAGCTCAGTATTCTTAAAAATATTATTAATGCTGATGACGTTAACAGCGCAATGATTTTTGCCAACCGCCGTGATGAGTGCCGCCGTTTACACGATGAGCTGCGTGGCGCGGGCTTGAAGGTTGGTTTACTCAGTGGTGATATCCCTCAGAATAAGCGTATTCGTACCTTAGAAGCATTTAAAAATGGTCAGTTGCGCTTCTTAGTTGCGACGGATGTGGCAGGCCGTGGTATCCACATCGATGGTGTGAGTCATGTTATTAATTACACCTTGCCTGAAGAGCCTGAAGATTACGTACATCGTATTGGTCGTACAGGGCGGGCAGGCAGTACAGGGACTTCTATTAGTTTTGCTTGTGAAGATGATGCGTTCCGTTTGCCTAGCATTGAAGCCTTATTAGGTAAGCCTCTTGAATGTGAGCACCCGCCAGAGTCTTTATTACCCTAAGGCTTTTTGATTGAGGCGGCTTAAGTAGTTAAAGTCGCCCGATGGCCTTATTTGGGCCTTTCGTTTCTCCCTTCTTTCTCCTAAGTCACGCTTGGCTGCATTTCTTCTACACTGATACTGGTGAGTAGCGCGTTTATGGATCATGTTGATGTTCCGCGCCGATGTATTGAGGTAGAGATTCATGAAGCCAGTTTTAGTTGTCGAAGACAGCACAATGGTCACTAAGGTCATTCGTCATGTGCTTGGGCAAAGTCAGAAAATCAATGTCGATTATGCCGGCAGTCTTGCTGAAGCTCAGGCTTTGTTAGCTAAAAAAGATTACTTTTGTGCCTTGGTTGATCTTAGTTTACCCGATGCGCCAAGTGGCGAAGTCGTTGATGAGGTATTAGCTAAAAATATCCCCTGTATTGTTTTAACCAGTACTTTTGATGAAAAACGACGCACCGAACTGTTAAATAAAGGTGTTGTCGATTATGTGACTAAAGAAGGCCGTTATTCTTATGAACTGGCTCTGGCGACAATTCATCGCTTAATAAAAAATCAAGATGTAAAAGTCTTGGTGGTTGATGATAGTAAAACGCAGCGTAAGGTCTTATCTCAGTTGTTCCGTTTACATCTCTTTCAGGTGCTTGAAGCTGAAGATGGTGTGCATGCAATAAAACAAATATTGGAACACAGTGATATTTGTTTATTAGTAACAGATTACAATATGCCGCGTATGGATGGTTTTGAGTTAATTAAAAATCTTCGCGCAAAATATGAAAAATCTGACTTAGTGATTGTGGGCCTAAGCTCAGAGGAAGAAAGCTCGCTATCAGCAAAGTTTATTAAATCGGGTGCGAATGATTTCCTTAAAAAGCCCTTTAATCATGAAGAGTTCTTTTGTCGTATTAATCATAATGTTGAATTTTTGGAGTTGATCGAGTCCATACGGGATGCAGCTAATCGAGATGAGCTGTGTTCTTGTTACAATCGAAGTTACTTCTTTAAACATGGTGAGCTTATTTTACAAAAGGCAAAAGAGAGTGCATCGCCTTTAAGTCTTGCCTTGATCGAAATTGAAAACTTTGAACAGTTTCAGGCAGAGCGGGGTAATGATGAATCAGTGCTTGTATTGCAGCAGGTTGCTCAGCGCCTTAATAGCCATTTTGAGCGTTTCTTTTTTGCGCGGGTGGCAGATTCAACTTTTGCTGTACTTATGCCGGGGCTTGATAATGAAAAAGCCTGTGCTTACGTTGATCAAGTACGTCAGTTATGTACATCTAAAGCGTTTCAGGGGGGATGCCAAGAGCACTTTCTTGGCTTTTCTGCAGGGATTACAAGCTTTATTAAAGATCAGCTTGATGATGTTCATCGCGAGGCGACATCCTGCCTGCAAAGGGCGAGAGATGCAGGTGGGGCCTTGGTGATTGGTGATTAATGGGGCTGTTTAGGCATGCCCTTAATGTATGTGACTTTTTAAAACGCCCTTATTTAAAGGTGTTATTTTACATAGCTAAGCAATCCGCCTTTTAGGCTTAAGGCTTTATGCCCTTTTTCTTGTAACAACTCTGCTGCCTTGTTGCTTCTTATTCCGCTCTGGCAATAACAAAGAAAACAAGTGTCATTATTAAATTCGCTTAAGGTGTTTTCCAATTCGTTTAAAGGAATATTTCGGCCGCCAAGATTAAAGGCACGGTGTTCTTGCTCTGAGCGTACATCCAAAATCACATAGCTTTCTGAGTTAAGAAGTTCATCAAACTGCTCTTTTGTGATTTCATTTTTATTGTTGTTAACAGCACAGCTTGGCAGTTGATAATACTCGGAAAGTTGATCGGTCTTAGCTGGTGTTTCTCCACAGCATAGGCAGTCGCTACAGCGAGCTAGCTGAATTTTTCTGAAGCTTAATTGCATGGCATCGACTAATAATAAATTGCCATCAATAGGGCTTTTTTGCCCAGCTAATAACTTTAATGCTTCATTTGCTTGCAAGGTACCTAAGAGACCCGGTAGTACACCAATGACACCCGCCGCATTGCAGTCATCAATATTTTGTGGGTAATCAGGAAATAAACACCTAAAACAGCCTTTACCTGGACTAAAAACAGCACACTGGCCACTGTATTGATAGATGCTGGCAAAGACCCAGCTTTTTTTAAGTTCAAAGCATAGGTCATTAATTAGATAGCGGGTTGCAAAATTATCAGTGCAGTCGAGTACTAGGTCGACTTGTCCGATCAATTCTTTGGCGTTATCGCGACCAAAACGGCGTGTATCTGCAACGACTTCAATATGGGGGTTTAGTGCTTTTAAGCGGGTGGCACCGGCTTCGGCTTTCGCTGAACCTAGGCTTTGGGTATCGAATAAAATTTGACGCTGTAAATTGCTGACATCGACATGGTCATGATCAATCAGAGTGATATGGCCTACCCCTGCTGCTGCAAGATAAAGTGATACCGGTGAGCCTAAGCCTCCGGAGCCCACAATCAGCACTCGGCTTTGTTTGAGTTTACTTTGCCCCTCTGCGCCAAATTGAGGTAGCTGGATATGCCGAGCGTAGCGATTCCACTCGTCGCCAGAAAAAAGGGTTTTAGTAGGACTGTTGGTAGGCATCGATCTGCTCCTTGTACACGCTCGCAGTCGCTTCTGGGGCTGCTGCTAAGGTAATGGCGGTAATCATAGCGATACTGTCTGCCCCAGCTTCAAGCATGGGCTGAATACGCTTGGCATTGATGCCACCAATGGCCACTAAGGGGTAGTCTAAGCAGGTGCGCCAGTAACTAAAACCTGCTGGCCCATGAGGTATCCACGGCATATCTTTACTCGTGGTTGGATAAACAGGCCCTACAGCAATGTAGCTAGGCTTGTAGTGATGAGCGCGAGCAACTTCATAGTGGCAGTGAGTGCTTGTGCCTAAGCGAAGGCCTGCTTTGCGAATAGCGTGAATGTCGGCTTCGTCTAAGTCTTCTTGGCCTAGATGAACGCCGTAGGCCCCGTGTTTTATCGCTAGTTGCCAGTAATCATTAATAAATAAGCGACACTTATACTT
Source organism: Agaribacterium sp. ZY112 (assembly GCF_041346925.1). Taxonomy (NCBI): domain Bacteria; kingdom Pseudomonadati; phylum Pseudomonadota; class Gammaproteobacteria; order Cellvibrionales; family Cellvibrionaceae; genus Agaribacterium; species Agaribacterium sp. ZY112. The sequence continues at coordinate 1,922,587 of NZ_CP166840.1, forward strand.
GTGGCCAAGGGCGATCGCTTCTTTGATCTCAGCTTCTAGGGCTTCGCCTTCTAAGTCTTTAACCCGCAGTTGGGCAGTGGTAATCCCCAAAGGCAATAGCCGTTTTAGCCACTGAGTGCGTTCAATAACAGGATAAAGCCCAAGCTTAGTGTTATTGCACTCAGGAAAGGAGCCGTGTTTTAGGTCGTCTTTGACTTGGTGCAGGTGAGGCAGATCTTGTTGTTCTATTGGGAAAGACTGAGGTGCTAGAGGGCCTGCACCAGCTTGCCCGATCACCGAATAAGCATGTCTCAAGCTCTGGTTGATCGTCATCTTAGCGATAACGACGGCATCGTAGAGGCTGTACTCTAAGGCGAGAGCACTGGCGCATGCAGAGGCCATACAGCAACCGGTGCCACGTGTGTTTGTATTTGCTTGGCGCGCTGAACTTAACCAGAAGCTGCGCTTTCCATCACTAAAATAGTCTTGAGACCAAGCGTTTTGTGCGTCGTTAACATGCCCGCCTTTTATTAAAACGGCTTGAGTACCGAGGGCGAGTAATTCTTGGGCGGCGCTTTTAATGGCGTCTTCACCGTTGATAACTTTACCTAATAGTCGCTCTGCCTCAGGTAGATTCGGAGTAAGCAGGTAGAGTTTAGGCATCAGCTGCGCTTTAAATTGCGCGATAAACTCGGCATCCCATAGGTTGTTACCGGCACTTGCAGCCATAACTGGGTCACAGATAATTGGAGCGGTTTGATGCTTTAATGAGTTACCAATCAGCTTAAGCTGACTCTTGTCGCCAATAAGGCCAATTTTTATAGCGGCGTATGCATGCTCTGCCTGAGAATGGCAGTTTAATTGGCTTTCTAATACGGCATCACTGACGGGGTTTAATGCATTGAAGTGCTTGGAGTTTTGGGCAGTTGTTGCCGTACAAATACTAAGAGCGTGAGCGCCAAGCGCTTCGGCTGTACGGCAATCCATACTTAGGCCTGCCATTGCCGCACTATCGTTGCCGCCTATACACAAAATACTTGGGCGTTCGCGTTTGCTCATTCACTTGTCTCTATGATTAGTTTTGGTGCCAAAAAGGGGTGCCTAAGGTGGGGGTACTGGGGGCTGCTAGGTCTTTTTCTGGCATTACACCCGCTTCATAACCTAGGCGACCGGCTTCAAGAGCGTGGGCAAAAGCGCGAGCCATTTTTACTGGGTCTGCAGCTTTAGCAACGGCTGTATTAAGCAGTACGCCATCAAAACCCATTTCTAGGGCTTGAACTGCGTGTGAAGGCGAGCCGATACCGGCATCAACAATCATGGTGATGTCGGGCATGCGCTGGCGCAACACCTTAAGCGCATAGGGGTCGGTTAAACCACGGCCTGTACCAATCGGGGCCCCCCAAGGCATGAGAATTTGACAGCCGGCTTCGACTAATTTTTCGCACAGAACAAGATCATCGGTGCAATAAGGGAAGACTTCAAAGCCTTGGCTGATGAGCTCTTTTGTTGCTTCAAGTAGTTCAAAAGGGTTTGGCTGTAGGTTGTAATCATCGCCAATGACTTCGAGTTTTAACCACGTAGTGCCAAATAACTCGCGTGCCATTTGCGCGGTTGTTACCGCTTCTTTTACGCTGTGGCAGCCGGCGGTATTGGGCAAGATATTTAAATTGAGCTCTTTTAGGTAATTCCAAAATTCTTGGCCGCCCCCCTGTTCGGGTTTTTGACGGCGCAAGCTAACAGTCAGCACCTCAGACTTGGACGCCTTAATCGCATCGACCATAATTTGTGGTGAAGGGTACAGCGCAGTACCAATTAATAAGCGGCTATCGAGTTCTTTGTCGGCTAGAGTCCACATCCTTAGCCTCCTTGCATGGGTGATAAAATTTCCACACGATCACCGTCTTTAAGCTCGGTGTTGTTGTACTCACTGCGAGGAATAAACTGCTCGTTAATGGCAATGGCAAAAGGGGCGTCACCTGTGACCGCGGTGCTAATCAGCTCACTTAAGGCGCTGGAGCTAAGTTCTTGTTGTTGATCATTTAGGATGATGTTCATAAATATCTTATTTACGGTGTTGATATCCGCTGCTCTTTGTTTGTTACGCTGTTTTAGTATTCTTGGTTTTCAGGTAGTTGGTTTTGGATGCTGTACCAACTGGCTTTTTGCGATACCCAAATATGGTGGCTCTCTTTGCTGTCAGGCTGAGTGTCAAGGCTACCAAGGCGTAAAATAATGTCTTCGCTGCCTTCTCGCTTGGCGTAAATTTGAGTACCGCAGTGTGAACAGAAGTACCTAAATTTACCCGGTGACGATTCATGGTTATTGAGTGCTTCTTGCCCAAAGAGCTTAAAGTTTTGCTCTTTTACTGCTGCCACACTAGAGAACGCTGCTCCATGTGCCTTCTGGCAGGTCTGGCAGTGGCAGTGCACAATGTCACCAGGCTGCCCTATTATTTGGTAGTTAATGCTTCCGCATAAGCAGCTGCCAGAGTTCATCTTTTTAAGTCTCACTGCTTATCGGTGCTATAACGTCGTCATTAAAAGATTGGTTTTTTTCTTGTATGTGAGCAATTACTTGCTCACAAATAGCTGGAGCGAGAAGGTAGCCATGGCGAAAGAGGCCGTTAACTCGCATCAAGCCTTGGCTGCATTCGACTTTGGGTAAGTTGTCTTTGAGAGCAGGCCGGCAGTTGCTATCCATTTTAATGATTCGGGCTTCGGCAAAACCACTGTGTAGGCTGTAAAGGGCCGACAGTAGTTCTAAGGCTGAACGTACGCTCATTGCGGACCAGTCTTCACTTTCTATCTGAGTCGCGCCAATAATGTAAATATCATCTTTGCCAGTTGGCACTAGGTAGAGTCGATAGCGTGGATGCATAAGGCGCACAAGGCGCTTAATGTTCACTTCGGGGGCTTGTACCCACAGTACTTCACCACGCACGGCACGTACATCTTGCCACTGAGGCTTCGCGCCTGTGCCTCGGCAATCGATCACCCAGTCAAAACGCTCTGCGTTACCGTTGCTAACAATAGTATGCGCTTCAGCACGATCGACAGCATGTTGTTCGCGCCAAGCAACACCGTTTTCGATAGCTTCGTTGGCAAGTGCTTGCATACTGTCAGAGGCGCTAATCCATGCCTCTTCGGGGAAATACATAGCAGTTTGGAAGTGCTGAGCGAGTTCGGGCTCGAGAGCAGTTAAAGCGCCTTGGTCGAGTTTTAATTGTTGTTCAGGGCTAGGCTGTATGCTGTGTCTTAGCTGGCTTTCAAACTGTTGTAGTTCGGCAGCATCAGCAGGATGAGCCACTAAAATACTGCCTTGTTGCTGATAGCGAACAGGCTGCTTGAGCTGCTTAATGATAGCTGGCCAGAGTTGCAAAGAGCGTAAACCAAGCCGGTAAATTGGCAGCTCTGCTGCCTCGGCTTCGGCGTAAGGGGTCAGCATACCTGCAGCTGTAAAGCCTGCAGCTTCGCCACTGTAACGAGTGTTTTTATCAAACACCGTTACTTGGTGGCCAAGTTGATTGAGCTGCCAAGCCAAGAGCCGACCCATTAGGCCGGCACCTGCGATGCCTATGTTAAGGCAAGTTGCCATTATTTGGCCTCGGTATAAATCTCAGCGCCTTGCGCCAAAAATTCTTCCGACTTTTGTTTCATGCCTTCTTCGGCGGCTTTTTGCTGTTCGCTGTAGTCGCGGACTTCCTGAGAAATCTTCATTGAGCAGAACTTAGGGCCACACATGGAGCAGAAGTGAGCCACTTTGGCGCTGTCTTTAGGCAGGGTTTCATCGTGAAATTCACGGGCACGATCAGGGTCTAAACCTAGGTTGAACTGATCTTCCCAGCGGAATTCAAAGCGAGCTTTACTGAGCATGTCATCGCGGTAGCGAGCACCGGGGTGTCCTTTGGCGATGTCGGCAGCGTGGGCAGCAATTTTATAGGTGATGATGCCTTCTTTAACATCATCACGGTTAGGCAGGCCAAGGTGCTCTTTAGGTGTGACATAACAAAGCATGGCGCAGCCGTACCAACCGATCATCGCGGCGCCGATGCCACTGGTAAAGTGGTCGTAACCTGGAGCGATGTCTGTGGTCAGTGGGCCTAAGGTATAGAATGGTGCTTCATCACAGCATTCTAACTGCTTGTCCATGTTCTCTTTAATTAAGTGCATGGCAACATGACCTGGGCCTTCGATCATAACCTGTACGTCGTGCTTCCAAGCGATTTTGGTCAATTCTCCGAGTGTTTCTAGCTCACCAAATTGTGCGGCATCGTTGGCATCGGCCAAAGAACCTGGGCGCAGACCATCACCCAAGCTGAAGCTTACGTCGTAAGCTTTCATGATTTCACAGATTTCTTCAAAGTGGGTGTAGAGGAAGTTCTCTTCGTGGTGGGCAATACACCACTTGGCCATGATAGAGCCACCACGGCTAACGATACCGGTGACACGATCGGCGGTTAGCGGTACATAGCGCAGCAATACACCGGCGTGAATGGTGAAGTAGTCAACGCCCTGTTCAGCTTGTTCAATCAGGGTATCGCGGAAAACTTCCCAGTTTAGGTCTTCGGCGACACCGTTTACTTTTTCAAGCGCTTGATAAATAGGTACGGTGCCGATGGGCACGGGGCTGTTACGTACAATGTAGTCGCGGGTAGCGTGAATGTGCTTACCGGTTGAAAGGTCCATAACGGTGTCACCACCCCAGCGGATAGACCAAACTAGCTTTTCTACTTCTTCTTCAATACTTGAGGTTAATGCAGAGTTACCGATGTTGGCGTTGATCTTCACTAAGAAGTTACGGCCAATGATCATGGGTTCCAATTCGGTATGGTTGATGTTCGCAGGGATAATTGCGCGACCTTCAGCCACTTCTTTACGTACAAATTCAGGCGTAATTGGCTGTAGGTTTGCGCCCCAGCTGTGGCCTTTTAGACGCTCGTTGCGCTCATCAGTGGTGAACTCATTACTTAAGGCTTCGCGCGCTTGGTTTTCGCGAATGGCAATGTATTCCATCTCTGGCGTGATAATACCTTTGCGAGCGTAGTGCATTTGGCTGACGTTGCCGCCGGCTTTGGCGCGGCGAGGTTTGCGCTGTAGTTTTTCGTTGAAGTAGGCAAAGCCGCGAATTTCATCGGTGTGGCCGTTATCAATAGGTTTGATCTCTCGGCCTTCGTATTCTTCTGTATCACCGCGTGTTTCAATCCATTGGCTGCGAATATCAGGCAGACCTTCGTGCACGTTGATGTTGGCATCTGGGTCGGTATAAGGGCCGGAGCAATCGTAAACCGTGACGCTGGTGCCATCGGTCAAGGCGATTTCACGCATAGGTACTTTAACGTCGGCAATGCTTTCGCTTTGTACGTATACCTTGCTGCTGGCCGGAAGAGGCTCGCGGGTGATAATGGATTGCGCATCGGCGCTATTGATGTCGGTCTTGCTGTTCATAAGTCACTCCGCCATGGGTCAAAAACTAGCAGGCGAGAGCGGAACAGGGAGGGGGCACGCAGCCCAAACCAAGCTCTTCCCTACGCCGATACTAGTCGGATCAGGTAATACGGGTCCGCGATTGAGTTAGATCTCTACTGCGTCTCAGCACAAGGCTCCCCGAGAGTTGGCGCTATTTTAGGGGGAAAGCGGGTGGGGGGCAAACAATGATGAAATACTGAGCTTATAAATTGGGGATTTGCTTATGTCTTTGTCTCAAGCGCCACAGCAAAACTCGTATGCTTGTGGCGTTTGATCGTTCTCTGGAGGGGGTTATTCTATTTCGCCCCTTTCATATATTGCATACAAGGTTGTGCTTTCTGAGTTTTCGGCTTTATGTAATGCAATTGCTTCCATATAGTTTGTGGCCCCATGCTTATTACTGAAATCAATACGAATATTTACCCTCTCGGCGTCTTTTAGGCGCGAGAACAGTGGAATTTCGGTTAGGTTTAGCTGAGATAGCTGGCCATCGGCATGTAATGTATAGCTATGGTAGGCCTCATTAATCGATAAGGTTACTCTTAAGCTAAGCAGCTGATGGTTATTGCCATTGAAATTCAGTGTTTCTTCACCGCTTAGTTCATCCTTATGATAAGAAACGGTAATAGGCGTAGGGCTTATTATCGGGGGGCGGGCATAGGTGTCACTTAAGTTGGTTTTATTGAGGAGGAAGCTTTGGCTTGAGGCTGGCCAAGAAGGGTACTCTTCAAGCCAAGGCATAAGTGGGGCGCTATCAGGGAGCTTCTGGGCTTCAATATATTCAATAAAACTAGGCTCTGCCTCAATTAACCAAGGTTTGGTAATGTCAGTTGTCCTGTATTCTAACAAGGCGTGTTCGTTAGTATCGGTAAAGCTGATCACACTAAAACGCTCTGGGTTTTGTATAAGCATTACATTAGAGGGGGAGACTCCATTGTTGGTGCTTGGGTGGCCTTCTAGTTCGTCACTACTGTTATCGGTGATATCCAGCTCAGAAAAATAGTTCTGGTTCTCGATGAGTTCAGCAGTATGTGTAGTTACTGAACTGGCATCTGAAGCGGTGAGAATAAAATCTCCTGCAATAATCTCTCTATGAAAGTCGGGGTTGTCGCTGGGGACGTCATGGTTGCTATACGCAATAAATGTTTGACGTCTATCTTCATGGTTTTCGCATAGGGTGAGAGTATGACCAAAGGGGCCGGCATACACAGCTTGCCCGTGCGCGTATAGCGTGACGTTAGGGTAATCGTTAGATTCTATTGCTACATTAATTTGCTGGCAGTCACAACTGAGTTCATCGACCTTGCGAGATGAAGCGTTAAGCGCCTCTATGTTTACGGAGCCGTTAGTTAAATCACGATATTCAACTATTTCTTCGCCATTACTTGGGTCGTTAAAGTCGGCGATAAGTGTAAATGCCTCTCCCATGGGGGCTGTAAGTTCAATGTTGTTGGGAGACTGGCCTGGCTCAAATAAAATTGTTCGCTCTCCGTGCTCATCAATTTGTTCTAGCTTCATATTAGTTACTAACGGATCACCACAAATATCATTTGGGATATCCAACTCTACTTTAAGCTTGGCTATTGGGCTTGGGCTTGGGCTTGGCGAGGTCTCTGGGCTGGCGCTGGCGGCAGGACTTGGTTGTTCCGAAGGTGTTGCTTTGCTGTTGCCACCACCTCCGCCACAGGCGCAGAGGCTAAGGGCTAAAGTACTTACTATCAGTTTTAAGTTAGGCATATTGAATCGTGTTTTAAATAATTTGGGATTTGTTTTTGCTCGAACTTAGAGCTTTGCCTATCGCTTTGCAAGTAAAACTAAACCTTACTTGCGCTATATCGTTTTATTGTCTGTGCAATCGTTTTTTATGTATTTACTTAGTGTTGATTGCAGCTACACGAGGTAGGTTTTGGGGGCGGGTAGGGATGATGAGCCAAGGTGGGCTTGGCTCTGAGGGCGGTAGGCTTATTTCTTAAATAACTTACTATCACTAATGCTCATCAAAAATGCAGATACCACAAAGGTCATATGGATAATGACGTACCAAAGTAGTTTGTCATTCTCTATATGCTCTAAATCCATAAACTTTTTGAGTAGGTGGATGGATGAGATGGCGACAATGCTGGCCGCGATTTTTGCTTTTAGAGAGGAGCTATCCATCTTGCCGAGCCAGCCGAGTTTTTCGTCTTCGTCTGCAACGGTGAGAGTAGATACAAAATTTTCGTAACCGCTCATCATTACCATGACCAAGAGGCCACCGACCATGGCGATATCGATTAGCGACAAGATATGCAGAATCAAGTCGGCTTCTTTTATGCTCATGATATGGCTAAATAAATACCAGACTTCTCGAAAGAACATGATCGCAAGGGCGATGACGGCAAAGCTTAAGCCAAAATAAATTGGCGCCAGTAGCCAGCGCGAACGGTAGAGTAATTTTTCGAAGGTGCTTTCCATGATGTATTCCTATAGCGGGAATTAAACAGTTACTTATTACTGTCTAGTTCAACTTGTTCGTTCAGTTCTTTTAACCAAAATAAAGTGCCGCCTGTGACGGCCGCTGGCATGGCAAAGATATTAACAATGGGGATGACCGAGCAGGTCATGATGCAGCTGCCAAAACCTAAACTCGAACCCATTCGATTCCACAGTGAAAGACGCATATGAGAAAAGCGCACCTGATGGTTGTCGGCAGGGTAGTCGGCATATTGTATGGCCATAGACCACGCCCCCCAGAGCATGCCAATTAGTGGTGCAAGCAGTTGTATTACCGGAATAAAACCAAGCATGATCATCAGGAGTATGACTAGAAAACCACGCCCTAAAAAATAAAGCAGCTTGGAGAACTCTCGCATAAGTACCCGCGGAATCATCCGGCCTAGGCTTTCGGGTGGAGGTTCGGTGCCAGTTAGTAATTTTTCGGTATTCTCGGCCAATAAGCCATAAAACGGCGCCGCGACAATGTTGGTAATAACATTAAAGGAGTAGCCGTAAATAATTAAGAAAAAGACGCCAACAATAAACCAGACAAACCACGCAAAGGGTTCGACCCAAGGCTGAATAGATTCTGGAATCCAGCCTGTCCCTTCGTTAAATACTGTCCAGAAATAGCTTAATAGCACGCTAGTTAGAACAAAGAATAAAAGACAGTTGATCAGCAGCGGTACTAAAATATAGGGGCGCAGCTTAGGGTGCATTAATAGGCGCGCGCCTTCAAACATATAGCGCGCACCACTAATAATATTATTGTTGGGGCAGTTGATGGGCATTAGCCGCGAGCACCTGCTGCGACAAGTGCGCTGCGGTAATCGTCGCTTGTTGTATGCTCGGCAATAACATTCAGCAAGTTTAAGCCCTGAGTGTTGGTGGCGTTAATATCGTGCCCTGCTTCAACAAAAAAGCCGACAAACGTCGAAAAATTTTCTGCTTTCATGCCACGGTAAGCTCGCTCGAGTAGGGCGTAGTCGGTATTGATGCCTTCGCGCTCGTTAATTTCCAAAAAGCTTTTTACTCGCTGGTCGTCAAAGACTTCACCCAGTACCTTTTGCTTGTCTTTTTTTAAACTCATCCTAATTTCTCTTTTAAAATCTTATTCAATTGTTGCGGGTTGGCTTGGCCTTTGGAGGCTTTCATACATTGACCAACAAAGAAACCGAGCATTTTGGGTTTTTTATCTTCGGCTGCGGCGCGATAATTTTCTACTTGTTTGTCGTTGGCGGCGATAACATCATCAACGATCTTTTCTAGTGCACCACTGTCACTTACCTGCTTTAAGCCTTTGGCTTCGATGATACTGTCCACTTCGCCTTCACCATTCCACATGGCATCAAAGACGGTTTTAGCAATCTTATTGGAGATGGTGCCGTCTTTAATGCGGACAATTAGGGTGCCTAGTTGTTCACCGTTAATTGGGGCGTGATTAATGCTGAGTTCCTCTGTATTTAAGCGTGCACTAAATTCACCCATCAGCCAGTTGGCGCTGAGCTTGGCGTCTTTGCTGGTCTCTGTGCAGCTTTCAAAAAGCTTGGCCATGGAGGCGTCAGCACTTAGCAGGTCGGCGTCGTAGCTGCTGAGTTTGTACTGTTCTTCAAAGCGTTGTTTGCGGGCTTCGGGGAGCTCGGGCAGGCTTTGTTTAACGGCTTCGATATAAACTTCGTCGACGTGCACCGGTAATAAATCGGGGCAGGGGAAGTAGCGGTAGTCGTTGGCTTCTTCTTTTGAGCGCATGGAGCGAGCGGTGTGAGTATCGCCGTTGTAGAGGCGAGTCTCCTGAGTGATGCTGCCGCCGTCTTCGAGCACCTCAATTTGGCGCTCTACTTCTTGCTCAATACAGCGTTCCATAAAGCGGAAGCTATTGAGGTTTTTGGTTTCGGTGCGCGTGCCGAGTTTTTCTTCGCCGGCAGGGCGAACACTGATGTTAACGTCAAAGCGCATGGAGCCTTGGCTCATTTCGCCATCACAAATACCCAGTGAGCTGACAAGGCTGTGCATCTTGCGAGCAAACGCAACCGCTTCTTCAGCATTGCTAATGTCAGGCTCAGTGACCACTTCAATAAGTGGCGTGCCAGCGCGGTTTAAATCGATTCCACTCATGCCGTGAAAGTCTTCGTGCAAGCTCTTTCCGGCATCTTCTTCTAGGTGGGCGTGGTGTAAGCGAACGCGTTTTGTGTTTTCTCCAACCTGAATGTCGAGATGGCCGCCGATAACAATGGGCTTATCCAGTTGTGTGGTTTGATAGCCCTTAGGCAAATCGGGGTAGAAGTAGTTTTTGCGTTCAAAAACACTTTCTGTACCAATTTCGGCGTCGACTGCAAGACCAAACATGATGGCTTTGCGGAAGGCTTCTTCGTTGGCCACCGGCAAGGTGCCAGGCATAGCCAAATCAACGAGGCTAGCTTGGGTATTGGGCTCGGCACCAAAAGCGATGCTGGAGCCTGAAAATATTTTAGTATGAGTGTTGAGCTGGACGTGAATTTCCAGGCCAATAACGGTTTCCCACTGCATGGTCAAATTCCTAGTCTATGTCGCTCGGTGCAAGCGTGTGGAAGTTGGTCGCTTGCTGGAAGCGGTGAGCGGCATTAAGCATGGTGCCTTCTTTGAAGTAGTTGCCGATAAGCTGTAGGCCTACGGGCTTGTTATCTACTAAACCACACGGAATGCTCATGCCGGGTAAGCCTGCAAGATTGGTGGCAATGGTGTAGATATCTTCGAGGTACATGGCGATAGGGTCATCACTTTTAGAGCCAAACTCAAAGGCCGGCGAGGGTGATGTGGGGCCAATAATTAGATCAACCTTGTCAAAGGCCTGATCGAAGTCTTGTTTCATCAAGCGGCGTACTTGTTGGGCTTTACGGTAGTAAGCATCGTAATAGCCAGCACTTAAGGCGTAGGTGCCAACTAAGATACGGCGCTTCACTTCTTCGCCAAAGCCTTCTCCGCGAGAGCGTTTGTAGAGGTCTTCGAGATCGGCGGGATCGTCACAGCGGTGACCGTAGCGCACGCCGTCAAAGCGGCTTAAATTGGCCGATGCTTCTGCGGGGGCAATCACATAATAAGCTGGTACGGCTAAGTGGGTGTGCGGCAGGCTGATGCTGACAATCTCGGCGCCAAGCTGCTCGTAAACTTTGATGGCTTCTTGTACGGCTTTTTCTGTCGCTGGATCTAAACCTTCACCGAAGTATTCGTCAGGCACGCCAATACGTAGGCCCTTGATGTCATCGTTGAGGCTGGCACTGTACTGAGGCACATCCTGATCGATGCTGGTAGAGTCTTTTTTGTCAAAACCGGCCATGGTCTCTAGCATGAGTGCCGCATCTTCTGCTGTGGCAGCCATGACACCTGCTTGGTCGAGGCTTGAGGCGAAGGCAATCATGCCCCAGCGGCTGACACGACCGTAGGTAGGCTTGATACCGGTGACGCCACATAGTGCTGCCGGTTGGCGAATAGAGCCGCCGGTGTCGCTGGCGGTGGCGGCTGGCGCTAAGCGAGCTGCCACACAAGCGGCAGAACCACCGGATGAGCCACCCGGTACGCAGTTGCGGGCCCACGGGTTGAGAACCTTGCCGTAATACGAGGTCTCGTTGGAAGAGCCCATCGCAAACTCATCCATATTGGTTTTACCTAGTGTAACGGCACCGGCATTGAGGTAGTTCTCAACGATGGTGGCGTTATAAGGCGCAACAAAGTTGTTGAGCATTTTTGAGCCACAGGTCGTCAGTACGCCGTCAGTACAAAAAATATCTTTGTGGGCGATAGGCAAACCGAGAAGAGGGGCTGTTTCGCCAGCGGCGCGTTTGGCATCAGCGGCCCTGGCTTGTTCTAGGGCTAGATCTTCGGTAACGGTAATAAAACTGTTGATCTCGCCATCTAAGCGCTTGATGCGATCAAGGTAGTGCTGGGTCAATTCAACGCTGGAGAATTCACCAGCATTGAGTTTTTGTATTTGTTGAGCAAGGGTTAGCGTATGCATTGCGGGTTTCCGAGCATGATTCCTAGCGGGGCAGCTAAGCTGCCTTTATAGAGTCGATATTAGTCGATTACTTTGGGCACAAGATAGAGGCCGTTTTCTACGGCCGGAGCGATGTTTTGCATCTTCTCGCGCACGTTCGTTTCGCTGACTGAGTCAGCACGTAAACGCTGAACTGCATCAAGTGGGTGAGCCATTGGGGCAACACCCTCTGTGTCTGCAGCCTGCAGCTGGTCTACAAGTGTCAGCACTTCGGTAATGCTCTTTGCGGTTTCATCGGCAACGTCGGCACTGATTTCCACTCGCGCAAGATGAGCAATTTTTTGAATGTCGGAAGGGTTCACTTTTTTCTCCGAGTCCTTGGCAAAAGCCCATGCTTCTGCTCTGTGAAAAAGCTTCTGCCTCAAGGCAGAAAGGCCGCTAAGTTACCATATTTACGTCTTGCCCAAAATCCCCAGCGTTGTTAGAGTGCCTGCATCTTTTATATAGGTCTAAGTTACGATCCAATTGTGGTCATAATGTGACAAAAATAAGACCTTCAGGAACAAGCGATTCACGATGTTAAAAAAAGTCAAAGGTCTGTTCTCTAACGACCTGTCCATTGATTTGGGGACGGCGAACACGCTGATTTATGTGCGTGGTCGCGGCATAGTATTAAATGAGCCTTCCGTGGTTGCGATCCGCAATCACAATGGTCAAAAATCAGTCGAAGCTGTAGGTGAAAGCGCTAAGCGCATGCTTGGTAGAACACCTGGCAATATTACCGCTATCCGCCCGTTAAAAGACGGCGTGATTGCCGACTTTCAGGTGACCGAGAAAATGCTGCAGCACTTTATTCGCAAAGTGCATGAAAGCAGCTGGTTCCAACCGAGTCCTCGTGTTCTGATCTGTGTGCCGTGTTTATCCACTGAAGTAGAAAAACGAGCTATTCGAGAGTCTGCTCTTGGTGCTGGAGCGCGCGAGGTGCATTTGATCGAAGAGCCAATGGCTGCAGCGATTGGTGCCGGTCTTAAAGTAGAGCAGGCTTCTGGTTCTATGGTGGTGGATATCGGTGGTGGTACCACTGAAATAGCCATCCTGTCACTAAATGGCGTTGTGCTTTCAGACTCTGTGCGTATAGGTGGAGATCGATTTGATGAGGCGGTTGTTAATTACGTTCGTCGCAAGTACGGCAGTGTGATTGGTGATGCAACTGCAGAGCGCATTAAGACCGAAATTGGTTGTGCGCACACTGAGAGTGAAGAGTTGGAGATCGATGTTCGCGGTCGCAACCTTGCGGAAGGTGTACCTAAAAGCTTTACGCTAAGCAGTGGCGAGATTCTTGAGGCGTTACAAGAGCCTCTTGCAGGTATTATGCAGGCGATTAAAAGCGCGCTTGAGCTTAGCCCGCCAGAACTGGCTTCCGATATTGCTGAGACCGGTATTGTCTTAACCGGTGGTGGTGCTTTATTGCGTGATCTTGATAGGCTGATCGCTGATGAGACCGGTTTACCTGTGATTGTTGCCGATGATCCTCTTACTTGTGTTGCTCGTGGCGGTGGCATTGCTCTTGAGGTGATGGAAACACAAAAGATTGATTTAGCTATTTAGCTACATTTCTTGGGCCTTTGCTAACGAGGAGCGGCGTATTAAACCGATTTTTCGCAAGGGGTCTTCCTCTGTTGTACAGCTAATTATCTGGGCGGGTGCTGCTTTAGCACTCGCCTTTTTGTTTATCTATGCCCCGTTGTTTTCTTCTGCACGAAGTATTGCTGTTGATATCAGTGTGCCCTTCCATTGGTTAAGTGATTTGCCAGAGCGTACGGGCCTTTGGGCCGATGATAGGCTTAGCTCTCGTGCGGCTTTGATCCATGAGAACCAAGCTTTGCGCTCTGAAAACTTAATTCTCAATCAAAAATTGCAAAAAAACGCTGCGTTAGAGGCTGAGAACTTTCGCCTTCGTCAGTTGTTAAATGCTTCCGATGCTGTACAAACGCGTGTCTTGATTGGTGAAATTGTTGGTGTTGCTCCGGATCCTCAGGTTCATAAGGTGCTGATTAATCGCGGTAGTAATAATGGGGTTTATGAGGGACAGGCTGTGCTGGATGCCTTTGGGCTTATGGGGCAGGTTGTTGAGGTTGGCGAGCAGCAGAGTGTGGCGCTACTTATCACTGATGCAACACATGCCCTTCCTGTGCAGGTCAATCGCAATGGGGTTCGCCTGGTTGCCGATGGTGTTGGTACGCTTGAGAGTTTAATTTTGAGGCATGTTGCTAATACGGTTGATATTCAGGTTGGTGACTTGTTAGTCAGTTCTGGTTTGGGCTTGGTATTTCCTGCGGGGTATCCGGTGGCGGAGGTTACTGAAGTGGAGGTGGATCCAGGTCGTGCTTTCGCTCGAGTTAAAGCGGCACCCAAGGCGCAGATGAATCGCAGTCGTCATGTTCTGCTTGTTTTTGAAGATAAAAAGGGCGGCTAATGGTCATTCGCCGCCACCCCTTACGCTTTTTTATTGTTTTTACCTGTGCGTGTTTAGCCTCCCTGTTATTTGCGATTGTGCCTCTATCGCCGGCCTTAAGCCCTTTAAGGCCCGAGCTCGTGTGCTTGGTTGTCTTTTTTTTCCTGCTTTATTGCCCTCAATATTTGAGCCTTGCCTTGGTTTTTTTCGTAGGTTTGTTGCAAGATCTTGTTGAGCTAGGAATTTGGGGGGCACACGCTTTTGCCTTGGTTATGAGCGCTTATATTATATTAAGCGCCGAGCACCGCCTTCGTAGCTATGGGGTTTGGCGGCAAACACTTTGGATAAGTGTATTAATTGGATTACATCAGGTGCTGGTGAATTGGGTGCAGGGGCTTGCGGGTTATGCCGTTGCTCCTCATGTGCTACTTTGCTCAGTGTTGAGCACCTCCATTTTCTGGCCTTTTATGTACTTATTAGCACCTAAGCTCTTACGTTTATTGAGGTTGGCTTAATGACGTTGCTTAAGTGTTTAAACTTGAATTCAGGCTCACCTCGTAGGCGAGAGCTGCTAGACCAAATCGCTGTGCCCTACGAGGTAGTTAGCGCTGAGATTGATGAAACGCCTTTTGCAGGGGAGCATGCTCAAGATTATGTCTTGCGTTTAGCCGAGGCCAAGGCTCGTGCCGGTTACGAGTTGTTAGCGGATGCCCCTTGCTTAGGCTCGGATACATCGGTTGTTTTTACGGCTACGGCTGATGGTACGGAGCTGATTATGGGCAAGCCTAAAGATCAGCAAGATGCAGAGCGAATGCTCAGCTTACTTTCTGGCACTTGGCACAGTGTGTTCAGTTCGGTATGTATATTTGATGGCACTAAAGCATATTGTCGAGTGTCAGAGTCTAGAGTGCGCATGCGAAAATTAAGCAAGGCCGAAATACTACGTTATTGGCACTCTAAAGAGCCTTTGGGTAAAGCCGGTGCTTATGCCATTCAAGGTTTAGGTGCCATGTTTATAGAAGAGCTTAAGGGGTCCTATTCTGGCGTGATGGGTTTGCCTTTAGCAGAAACGGCCGAATTATTGGATTTAATGGCGCTTAAGCATGGTTTAACGGCTTAAGCGTTAATAGGGAAAATTATGAGTGATGAGATACTGGTCAATGTTGGGCCAACTGAAACACGTGATGCTCTGGTAGAGAACGGTGTTTTACAGGAGGTTTATATTGAGCGTGTTCACAGTAAGGGCTACGTAGGTAATATTTACAAGGGTAAAGTCGTAAGAGTGCTGCCGGGTATGCAGGCGGCATTTGTCGATATTGGCCAAGAGCGCGCGGGTTTTATTCATGTCGCCGACTTATCTCCTCGTGATGAAAATGGTGTAGAGATTCGCTTAAATGAACAAAGCGATATTCGAAATTATTTACGCCAAGGCCAAGAGCTTGTTGTTCAGGTTATTAAAGATCCTATTAGCACTAAAGGTGCGCGTTTAACGAGCCACTTGAGCATCAGTGCACGCTATTTGGTCTACATGCCTTATACCGCTCATGTTGGTATTTCTGCTCGTATTGAGGATGACAGTGAAAGAGAGCGCTTAAAAAATGCGGTGCATGAGCTTTCAGCTGAATATAAAGATGAGTACAACGTAGGCGGCTTTATTGTGCGTACTGCTGCGGAGTCTGCCACGGTTGAAGATTTTCGTGCAGACATTCCTTTTGTGTTTCGCGTCTGGGGCGACGTTGAAGAGAAGATAAAAAACACTCAGGCCCCAGCTGTTGTTTATGAAGACATGCCGTTGTATATGCGTACTATTCGGGATTTGATGCGACCAAATATTGAGAAGGTTCGCATCGACTCACGAGAAGCGTTTCAGCGCATGCAAAGTTTTGCCAAGCACTATGCGCCTGAAATTGGCTCAAAACTCGAGCATTACCCCGGCGAGCGACCTATTTTTGACTTATACGGTGTTGAGAGTGAGCTGAGTAAGGCACTAGAGGTAAAAGTTGGTTTAAAGTCGGGTGGTTATTTGCTTATCGAACAAACTGAGGCAATGACAACCATTGATGTGAATACCGGCGCTTTTGTTGGCCATCGAAATTTAGAAGAAACTATTTTTAAAACGAATTTAGAAGCCGCTTCTGCCATTGCTCGACAACTGCGTTTACGCAATATTGGCGGCATTATTATTCTCGACTTTATTGATATGCTCGACGAAGAGCATCAGCGCCAAATTTTGCGCACTTTAGAGAAGAACCTCGATCGTGATCGTGTCAAAACCAGTATTACCGGTGTTTCCGAGCTTGGGTTGGTGGAGATGACACGCAAGCGTACCAGTGAGTCATTAACGCAGATGTTATGTGAGCCCTGTCCTGTCTGTCAGGGGCGCGGGAAATTAAAGTCTGCTGAAAGTATTTGCTACGAAATATTTCGTGAAATTCTGCGTGAAAGCAGGGCTTATGAAAGTAAGAATTTTATGGTGCTCGCATCACAAGTTGTTATTGATCGCTTGCTTGATGAGGAGTCCGCTAATGTTGCCGATCTGGAATTATTTATTGAAGGAACAATACGGTTTCAGGTAGAAGGAATTTATCATCAGGAGCAGTACGATATTATTCTCTCTCAATAGGTAAGATTGGCGTGTTTAAGCGGCATTTGCGATTGCTTACTCGACGCTTCTGGGGGTTTATCCTCGGAAGCATCATTGCGTTTGCCGTCTTGGTTCAAATAGGTCGGCAGGCCTTCCCTTTGCTTAATGATTATCGCCACGTTATTGCCGACTCCCTTGGTGCTCAATTAGGGGTCGACGTAGAGCTCTTAGGTATAGCCGCCCAATGGAAGGGGTTGAAGCCGCAGATAGTGCTTGGTCAGTTGCAAATTAAAAATAATGATGGCCAAGAAATATTTCATGTTGATACCGCATTAGCAGAACTTAGCATCCTTGATAGTATTGCGCAGCGGGGCTTGGCTTGGCGCACCATCGTATTTGAGAATTTTTCCACTACAATTGAACAGCGCCAAGATAATAGCTGGGGCATTAAAGGTTATAGCGGTGGCACTGCAAATACGGAAAGCTCCTTTGCTTTTGATGACCCTCTAGATATTTTCTTATTTGGACGACGTGTAGAAATTCGTTCTGCTGAGCTAAATTTCGAGTTTTTAAATGGCAAAACTAGCCAGCTTGATATTCCTGTTATTTCACTTGAAAACGATCGTTTTTTTCATCGTTTGAGTGCAAACTTCAATTTGAATGACCAAGAAAGTTTACGTGTGGTTGTTGAAGGTTACGGTGACCCTCGTAACGAGCAGCGCTTTTCTGCGAGTGCTTATATTCAGCTTAAACAGATTCCCGTTGATGATATCTATGCAGCGCTTAAGAAGGTAGAGCAGCAGATCGCGGTTGAGGATCAAACTGGTGCTAGCGCCTTAGACAAGTTTGCAGATGATCGAGGCCAGGGTAAGTTAGACTTTGAGTTGTGGCTTGATGGCTCTCCCAAAGATGGGGTTTCTGCTAAGGGGCGTATTTCGCTGACGGGCCTGCCTCACGATATACAAAAGAATAT
The DNA here is from genome assembly GCF_041346925.1 of Agaribacterium sp. ZY112. Classification (NCBI taxonomy): domain Bacteria; kingdom Pseudomonadati; phylum Pseudomonadota; class Gammaproteobacteria; order Cellvibrionales; family Cellvibrionaceae; genus Agaribacterium; species Agaribacterium sp. ZY112. Next base: position 1,940,488 of record NZ_CP166840.1, read on the forward strand.
TGCTTTACCTGAAAGTTTGACGGCCGATGTCAGTGGTTTTTGGCAGCGAGCAAAAGGCTGGAACTTAAGCTTGCAAGATATGTCCATTATTTTTTCAGGTGAGCCACTTCCTTTTGATACCTTTAGTTTTTACGGTAAAGATGCCAGCGTTGGCCTACGTATAGCGCATTTTAATATCGGTGATTTAAGTCAGCACTTTTTGAGGGCTAATGAAGGGCGTGATCACCCTGTTGTTAATGTCATCCGTTCGCTTAACTTAAGTGGGCAGTTAAGCGATGTGGATCTTGCTTACGTTGGCGAAGAGCGGGGCTGGTTTAATTTACGAGCACAGCTTAAAGACGGTTATTCAGCCGCTTTTATGGGTAGCCCAGAACTTAAAAATATCGATGGCTACGTTGAAAGTTCATTGTTTGGTGGTTTTGTAAATGCCGATATCCGCAACGAGCCTTTTAGTTTGTTTTTACCCAAGGTATTTGATCAAGCTTTTACCCTAGACAATGTTAAAGGGCAGCTGGCTTGGCGTGTGGATTTAGAACAGCGTAAAGCTTTTTTACATAGTGCCCAGCTCAGCTCTTTAACGGAAGATCGTTACGTTAGTGGCTTTTTCTCAATGGTTTTGCCTTTTTCTAGCGATGTGGGAGAGCCGAGTTTGGATTTGTCTATTTATGCTGATCGGGCTCCGGCAACAAGCTACTCTCAATATGTACCTAGGATGGTGCCAGATGAGCTAGATCGCTGGTTGGCATTGGCGATTCGTGACGGTCAAGCAAGCAACATTAATGTTTTTTATCATGGCTCGGTGTCTCTAAATCCTAAGCAGGCTGCTTTGTTTCAGCTTGATTTGGCAGTCGATAACGCCAGCTTAAAATTTGATGAGCACTGGCCAGAGCTCAGTGCTGTATCTGCGAAGTTAAGCTTGGATGACAATGTATTTAACGCTGAAGTTAGACAAGCTGAACTTGATGGTAATGATGTGAGTTATGCTCGTGTCAGTGTGGGTAAAAACGCTAAGGCTGTGCATGAGCTTAATGTGCAGGCCGATATTAATGGCGCGCTTACCGATGCTCAGGTTTTTTTATTGGATAGCCCTATTGCCGATTCTGTTGAAAGCTTTTTGTCCTCATGGCAGCTGTTGGGAAGGCACAAAAGCCGCTTTCATTTAACCCTGCCTTTTCAGAATATGGAACGAGATCTGGATTATTCTGTTAGCACTCAGCTTGTTGGTGCTGAATTATATATGCCAAGGCTCAATTTAAGGTATGAGGATATTAATGGTGCTTTCGCTGTTAATAAAAGTCACTTGGTTCAAGCTAAAGCTTTAACGGCTAAGCTTTGGGATAAGCCAATTTCACTCGGTATTCAAACGCATAAAGATCTGAGTGAGATGGATGTACATTTCACCGGTGAAGTAAATGTAGATGCTCTACAAGCATGGTCAAAGCGCCCCGAATTATTTGCTTTATCAGGAGATTTTTCTGTAAAGGGTTTATTGAATTTACCACTTTCTGAAAGTGCAAATACTGAGGGCTTAAACCTAGATCTTTCGAGTAACTTAAAAAATAGCAGTATCGATTTACCAGGAGCTTTAAAAAAAGAGGCTGGGGAAACTGGTTTGTTTGAGCTGTCTATTCAGCAGCTTGATTACGGTCTACGTTATCACTATCAACACAATAACCAGTTTGAATTGTTATTAGATAGTTATGATGCTGACCTTGCGGTTAATACCCAAGTGGTATCTGAGCATGCTCCGCAAGACTCTACAGCCTTGCATATAACTATTGGCGAAAGCTTGCCCGAGCAAGAGCGCTTAAAGCCGGGTCTATCGCTTATTACTGGTTATCTCGATGAAGTGAGTTACGAGCAGTGGAGTTCTTGGCTTGAGCGTTTATTAGAACAAGAGAAACGTTTTGACCCTGAAGAACAAGAGTCAGATGGCTTCCAAGCTCGTATAGAGTTGAATGTCGGTAACTTTGTTTTTGCTGATTTAAGCATGCCTAGTGTGGCATTAAATATAGATGGTAATAATCGGCGTTGGCGCTTTGAGGGGAAAAGTGAGCAGTTTGATGGCGCGGTGACGCTACCTTTAGGTGATGGGCCCCTACTATTAGACTTTGACTACTTAAGTGTTTATGAAGGCGAGCACGGCAGTTTAAGCGCCGCGGATGAATTTAGTGATTTTGATTTAGATGAGCCTCGTGTTAGCGCCTTAAGTGATTTTGACTTGAGTTCAGTTGCAGCGATGCAGGTAAGCATTCAAGAGTTACGTATGCATGATCAAGATTATGGTCACTGGTTCTTTGATGTAGTGCCAATAGAGCAAGGTTTACGTTTTGAGTCGATTGAGGCTGAAGTGCGTCACTTAAAAATTGGGGCCGCTCAGGGAGGGCAGTTTATCTGGACGAAAGACGAGCAAGGCCAGCACCACAGCGCATTAACCGCTCGAATTCAAACCGAAGATGTAGGTCAAGCATTGGAGGCCTGGGGGCAGGAGCGAATGCTTGAGAGTCGCTTAGCTTGGTTTGATTTAGATGTAAGCTGGAGTGCCGAGCCGGATATGCCGCAACTGGAAATACTTAACGGTAACTTAGAGCTTGAATTGCATAAAGGTAGCTTTATTCGAGGCGCTGATGCTGGGGAAAATCCATTATTAAGGCTTATTGCTTTGTTTAATTTTGATACTTTTGCAAGGCGCCTGCGTTTGGATTTCTCTGACCTTGCAGCTAAAGGTTTTGCTTATGATAAAGTTCACGCAAAAATGCGTTTTAATGAAGGTTTGGCGAGCTTAGATGAGCCTATGCTAGTAGAAAGTAGCTCTTCAAAAATGCGTATGGCTGGTGATATAGATATTGTTAATGAAACCTTAGATACGGAGCTGGCTGTTACCCTTCCGGTTGCAGGTAATATTGTTGTTGCCACAGCTTTTCTTGCAGGTCTGCCCGCAGGGCTTGGGGTATATGTTATCAGTAAGATGTTTAGTAAGCAGGTCGATAAAGCATCCAGTATTAGCTACAGCGTTCGCGGGGCTTGGGAAGACCCGAAAATTAAAGTGTTAAAAGTCTTTAATGACGATGTAGAAAATAAACCCAGTAAGGCTGAGCATGAAGTTCGTACTGAGACTAAATTTGATACTGGTAATACTAAAAGCACAATGGAATCTGAGCTTAATAAACATGGTGAAGGCTCACCAGAAAATAGATCAATGATCTCTCGTACTGAGCTTCTTCAGTAGTTTAGTAATTCTATTTTGTTGTGTTTGATACTGCGCTAAACCGAGTGCGCTGCTATGTTTATATTTTTGAGCACTCGGTCGGACTAGATCAGCTTGGTTTAGATTGATTTGTAGTTTTAAGCTTCAGCTAGCACTTGTTGTACGAGCTTAAATAGTTTGCGTGCATTGGCTGGTGGCTTGTTTTGGCTTTTATCTTTTTGCGCATTGCGTAATAAGTTTCTTAACTGCTGGCGGTCGCAGTTTGGAAATTGGCTCACAAACTCGTTAAAAGCCTCATTGCCTTGATCGATTAGGCGCTCTCGCCATTGCTCCACAACATGTAACTGTCGAGTTGTTTTGTGGCGCTCTTGTTTGATGCTTTCTAAGCTGGCTTTTAACGCTTCTCCTGCATCCTCCTCTTTACGAATGAGCTTGCCAATAAATGAGGCTTGGCGTTTTAATGCGTTTTTATGGGTGATGCGGCGGTATTCATCAATCGCGTAACGCAGCTCTTCACTCATCGGCACAGTGTCGAGAATCTTTTTCGGTAGCTCGGCAAGCTCAAGGCCTAGTGCTCTGAGCTCACGCATGTCACTTTTTATCTCGGTTTTACTTTTATAGTCGGGGTCGTCCCAAAAATCGTCTTCGGTCATGCTGTTTGTCTTTTGTTGGGCTTAGGCGTAAAAAATAGTCGCTAAACCTAGGAATGAGAGGAAACCAATCACATCGGTAATGGTGGTTAAAGTGACCCCTCCGGCCAAGGCTGGGTCTATTTTCATAGCTTTTAAGATAGAGGGTAGTACTGCTCCGGCAAGCGCTGCAACTAATAAGTTAATGACCATTGCGGCACCGATAATGACGGAGATGATAGGGTCTTGAAACCAAAAACCAGCGATAATGCCCATAATCGTAGCCCAGAGTAGGCCGTTAATCATGCCTACCCCTAGCTCTCTGTTAATTAGCCATTTTAAATTATTGGAGCCAATTTGGCCTGTGGCCATACCCCGTATCACCATAGTTAGGGTTTGGGAGCCTGCTACGCCCCCCATGGAGGCAACAATGGGCATTAGCACTGCTAGAGCTACGACCTTGTCGATAGTACCTTGGAAGAGGTTGATCACCGATGATGCAAGTAGAGCTGTTATTAAATTAATTCCCAGCCACATCGCTCGGCGAGGGGTGCTTTTCCTGACTGGTGCAAAGGTATCTTCATCTTCATCGAGGCCCGCCATGCTCATTAAGCTGTGATCGGCTTCGTCACGAATAACATCAACCACGTCATCAATGGTAATTCGGCCTAGAAGTTTGCCTTTTTCGTCAACAACGGGGGCTGAAATCCAGTCGTGTTGTTCGAATAGCTTAGCGACTTCTGCGTCGGCCATATCGGCGCGGATCGCGTTTTCATCGGTGACCATGACTTCCCGCACAGTGGTGTTTGGGTCTGTTGTCAGTAGGGTCGCTAAAGGTAATAGGCCTAAGTAATCATCTTTGCGGTTAACAACAATAAGCGCATCTGTTGAAGGGGGTAATTCTGGGTGCAAGCGCAAATAACGCAGTACCACATCGAGAGTAAAACGCGGGCGAACCGTAATAGTATCTGTGTTGGTTAGGCCGCCTGCAGTGTCTTCGGCATAGGGTAGAACTTTTTCTACGCGTTCGCGGTCTTGGTTGTCCATCGCGCCGAGCACTTCTTGAATAACTTGCTCAGGCAGTTGTTGCAGGATGTCTACCACATCATCCGTTTCGAGACCTTCGGTTAACTCGGCAATGTCCTCGGCTTCGATATTGTTTAGGTAGCTGCTGCGTATATCTTCGGGTAGCTCTTCGAGTACTTCACCGAGTACATTTTTATCAACTAGGTCCCAGATTAGGGCGCGTGACGCTGGTGGGGCGGAAGAGAGCAAGCGGGCAATCTCTACAGGGCGCAAGCCGTTGACCATTTGGCTGAGCTGCCAAGTGGTGCCTTGGCCGAGTAACTGCTGTACTCGCCCTAGATGTGCCTGAGTCTGATTGTTCAGCTCTTCAGCCTGCTGCATAGATCTTATTCGTCTTCGTCAAAGCGGTTGTTGATTAAGCTGCAAAGACCCTTCATGGCCTTTTGCTCGTCTTTACCATTACAGCGAATAGTAAGCTCACTGCCTTTGGCTGCGGCCAAAAGCATCAGTGACATGATGCTTTTACCATCAATTGATTTGCCATCAAATTCGACTTCGATATCTGCCCCATATTGTTTTGCTGTATTTGCAAACTTTGTGGCCGCTCGGGCGTGTAAACCGAGCTTGTTAATAATTTGAATTTGTTGTTCCTTCATGGCTTTCCTTTATCGGACCGGCGCCATATATTTTGCGCTGAGTTGGCGGTGGCGAGTCTGAACATTTTTATAGTTGTCGCGCAGGCATGCAGCAATGTGCTCGCTAAGGAATACACTGCGGTGCATGCCTCCGGTGCAGCCAATTGCTATGTTGATGTAACTGCGGTTATTGTCTTCAAAGCTAGGAATCCACTTCCGAGCAAATGATTCTATATCGGCAGCCATTTGCTGCACGGGATCTTGGTCTTTTAAAAAGTTGATGACGGGTTGTTCGAGCCCTGAATAGCCTCTAAGTTCTGCTTGCCAATAGGGGTTGGGTAAGCAGCGCACATCAAACATAAAGTCTGAATCTACAGGTACGCCAAATTTAAAGCCAAAAGAAGTCAAGGTGATCGCAATGCCGTCACGCTCATTGTCGATGAGTTGACGTTTAACGGCACTGCGTAGTTCGTGTAAGTTTAGGTTGCTGGTGTCAATGGTGACATCTGCCAGTGCTGCTATGGGGGCAAGGATTAAATCCTCACTGCTGATCGCTTCGTGCAAACCTGTGTTTTTGTTACTTAGTGGGTGTTTGCGGCGCGTTTCGCTAAAGCGGCGTAATAAGACTTCTTTGCCTGTATCTAGATAGAGTATACGGAAGTTGTCGGAGTCTTTTTTAAGTGACTCAAGTAAGCTTGGCAGCACACTTAGGTCGCCATCAATATTGCGCGCATCAATGCCAATGGCAAGGCGTGCAGTGTTGGGGTTGTGAGCCTTGCGTATTTGTTCAGTAAGGGCAGGTAGCAGGCTCAGCGGCAAATTGTCGATGCAGGTGTAACCCTCATCCTCTAACAGGTTGAGCGCGGTTGTTTTACCTGAGCCGGATCGGCCGGATATCACCAAAATTTGCATAGTTAGGGCTCATTGCTCAGTGGCGGCGAGATAAAGTTCTTGTGCACTGTTTGCTTGGCGCAAGTGTTTTAAGTAGTCCTCGTTTTGCAATGCAGAAGCAATGGCCGCGAGGTTCTCTAAATGGTTCTGTTCACTGTTCTCGGGGGCGACCATAGCAAAAACAACATCAACAGGCTGTTGGTCGATCGCATCAAAATCAATACCTTGGTCCAAAGTAAATACTGCAAGCATCGCTTCATCGGTATCAAAGCGGCAGTGTGGGATTGCAACACCGTCGCCAATGCCTGTGGAGCCTAGTTTTTCTCTGGCAACAAGTTGGCTAAATAGCGTATTGGCATCCACGCCGTATTGTTCACCTAGTGTTTGAGCTACTTTGTCGAGTACGCGTTTTTTGCTGACACCTTCAATACGTGCCGCGCAGAGTGTTTCTGATAGAACGTTTTTAATCCACATAAACTTAGAATAATAAGATTGCTATTATGTTAATTGCTTGCGTTCGTTTGATGGCGGAATACTGAGAGATTCTCGGTATTTAGCTATCGTACGGCGAGCAACCTTAATACCCTGCTCTTCAAGCAGGGCTGTCATTTTCGAGTCGCTAAGCGGTTTGCGGGTATTTTCCGCCGCTACTAATTTTTTAATGATGGCACGAATGGCGGTGGATGAGCATTCACCTCCACCTTCAGTGGCAACGTGACTAGAAAAGAAGTATTTCAATTCAAAAATACCCTGAGGGGTATGCATGTACTTTTGAGTCGTTACACGGGAAATAGTCGACTCATGCATGCCGACGATTTCTGCTACATCATGAAGTACCATCGGCTTCATCGCCTCTGGGCCAAAGTCTAAAAAGCCCTGCTGTTTTTCTACGATGCAGGTTGCGACTTTAAGCAGGGTTTCATTGCGGCTTTGCAGGCTTTTAAGAAACCAGCGTGCTTCTTGCAGGTTGTCTCGAATAAAGGTGTTGTCGGCACTGCTGTCAGCACGTTTGACCATCGATGCGTAATCCGAATTGATACGAATTTTGGGTGCGATATCTGGGTTGAGGCTAACGGTCCAGCGCTGTTTTTCTTTTTTAACAAAGACATCGGGAACAACGTATTCGGTTGATGAGGTGTCGATGCTATCGCCAGGGCGAGGGTTAAGCGCCTGAATGATGGCTATGACAGCTTGAAGTTCAGGTTCTTTGATTTTTAGTTTGCGCATTAAGGTCTTGAAGTCGCGACTACCAAGCAGGGGAAGGTAGTTGACGATGAGTTCACGCGCTTTACTGATCTCTGGTGTATCTTGTTTTAGTGCATTGAGCTGGATAAGTAAGCAGTCACTTAAGTCTCTTGCTGCAACACCTGGGGGGTCAAATTGTTGCACTCGGTGTAGGACGGCGATGACCTCATCTTCTTCTAAGTCTTCAAGCTCGGTACTTAGGCCCTCAAAGATGTCTTCGATGCTTTGCTCAAGCATGCCGCTATCGGCAACGGCATCAATGATTGCTTCTGCAATCAATAGGTCACGGTCGCTCATTGGAGTGAGGTTGAGCTGCCAGAAAAGGTGGTCACCAAGGCTCTCTGTACCACCGCGTCGGCTCTCTAAGTCGTAATCTTCTTGATCGTTACGCGCTAGTCCCGTGTTACTAAACGAGTTGGCTTGGTAAACGTCGTCCCAGCTGGTGTCTACGGCGAGGTCGGTTGGAATGTCATTACTCCAATCGCCTTCCGATAAGCCATCGCTGGCATCGCCTTCGTTGACTGATTTCTCATTAGCTTGATGGTCAGCTTCACTGCTGTTGTTTGCTTTGTTCTCTTCCGGATTATTTTTGTTTGACTCATCTGAGCTACTGCTGCTTTCTTCTACTTCGTTTATTTCGAGTAAAGGGTTGCTTTCAAGGGCTTCTTGAATTTCGGCTTGTAGGTCAAGAGTAGAAAGTTGCAGCAAGCGAATGGCTTGTTGTAACTGAGGGGTCATCGTTAGCTGATGGCCCATCTTTAACTGGAGAGATTGCTTCATAGGCGACTACTTATGTTGCTCTGGGGCCCGTAAACGCTCTGCGCTATTGGGTTTGGTAACTTAGCTAAGTTTAGTATTCCCTTAGCTTCAGGGCAACGCTTTTAAGCAGATAACAAAGCAATCTTTATGCCGAATGTGCTTGCCAATTGCTCTGCCATCGACTAGGCCTGCAGCAAGAGGTTGGTTTTAGAGTGTAAAGTGCTGGCCTAGATAGACTTCACGTACTTTTTTATTGCTCAAAACCGTAGCGGAATCACCTTCGGCGAGTATTTGGCCTTCGGAAACGATATAGGCTTTTTCGCAAATATCGAGCGTTTCACGCACATTGTGATCGGTGATTAAGATGCCAATATTTTTTGCTTTGAGTTGCAAAATGATGTCTTTGATATCACTGACCGAGATCGGGTCAACGCCGGCAAAGGGTTCGTCAAGCAGAACAAAATTTGGCTCGCTGGCCAGTGCGCGTGCAATTTCTACTCTGCGGCGCTCACCACCACTTAAGGCCATGCCTTGGCTGTCTTTGATGTGGGTAATGTGAAACTCTTCGAGCAGCTCTTGTTGTTTGTCTTTGCGCTGCTGTTTGCTTAGTTCTTTACGGGTTTCCAAAATCGCACTGATGTTTTCAGTCACAGTGAGTTTGCGAAATACGGAGGCCTCTTGGGGTAAGTAACCAAGCCCTGTGCGCGCGCGTTTGTGCATCGGCATGTGGGTGATTTCTTGCTTATCGATAAAGACTCTGCCGTGATCGGGTTTAACGATACCTGCGATCATGTAAAAGCAGGTGGTCTTACCCGCGCCGTTGGGGCCGAGCAGTCCAACTACTTCGCCGGAGCTTACTTGCATGCTGACATCAACAATAACTTTGCGGCCTTTATAGCTTTTGGCCAAATGCTGTGCTTCTAATATGGGCATGTTATTGCGCTGAATTTTCTTCTGGTTGTTGCTCGGCTGCGTCTTGTTCTTGTTGCAGGGCTTTAGGCGGGATAATCATTTTCACGCGTTTTTTCTCGTCACTGCCTTCACTGAGGCTGCTTGCTTTAACAAGGGCTTGTTTTACATCGTACTCAATTCGATTGCCGCTTAAACTTGCGCCTTCTTGGTCCAGTGTTGCGTCACCTTCAAGGATAAGGCCTTTATTGTGGATATCGTAATCAAGCTTTATGGCTCTGGCTGTGACAGGTTCTGCGCCAACACTTGGTGTCTGCTGAAAGTGAGCTGGGCGACCTGTGGCTAGTACTCGGGTGGCTTTTTCTGCATTACCAAAAATAATCACGTCATCCGCTTTAATAAGCATGCTGCCCTGCTGCATGGTAACGGAGCCAGAATACGTGAGTGTATTCTTTAGCTCGTCATAAACAAGGCTCTCAGCTTCCAGTTCCAGGTCTTTCTCTGCATCGTCGGGAAGGGCGAGGCAGGCGCTGGCGATGGCACAAAGGCCAAGTAAGAATAGAGGCCGTGTAGCTTTGCTCATGGATTTATTTTCTCGGGGCTGTGTAAGCCCTTTACTTTACTTTTAAGTGTGATCTTACGCTGTTGTAGATCGGCGATCATTCCTACAGCACTGACCTTACCAAGCGGGCTGACGATTGTAACAGGCTTGTTGGTGTACGCTAGTTTTTGCTCTGGCTCAAAAATAAGCTCTTGAGTATGCATAACGGTGTGCATGTTGTTGAGGTCGGTATGCTGGGCGATGACGTCTTCGCTCATGGTAATGATGCGTTCGTTGCTTACATGCGCTTTTTGAGCCTCAATTTCCCAAGGGTTGGTTTGGCCTACAAACTCAATTATTGGCTTTTTTGCGGTGCTATAACTACTCGCTTCTTCATCGTTGGGGCGGTAGTGCTTAAGTTCTGCAGCTTTAAAGGTGTAACTTAGGCTGCCGTCTTCATTAAAGTATTGAGTGTCGGTATCGCGAGCCACTGCATAGGCGCTGATTTTGGCGTTGGTCTCTTGTTCGACCTCGCCCAAAATGCTGCTAGTACTATCGCTAAAAATAAGCAGTGCGCCAACCGCAATTAGCAAAGCCGCGGCGTAAAATGAGAACTTATAGACTGACATAAGGTGCGAGTGCTTTTTCGTAATTGCCTTGCGCGATCATAAGCATGTCGCAGGCATCTCTAACGGCACCATCGCCACCGCGACGGGTGCTGATCCAATCAGCCATTTCTTTTACTTGCCAGTGGGCACTGCAAAGGCTTAGCGCTAGGCCAACACGAGTCATAACGTGTAGGTCGGGCCAGTCATCGCCCATGTGGGCAATGTTTTCGAGTTCGCAAGGGAATTGCTTGAGTATCTCCTGCAGTGCAACGAATTTATCTTCGCGGCCTTGTATTAACAGTTTGATGCCGAGTTCATTGGCGCGACGCTCAACGATGGCACTTTTTCTGCCGGTAATAATGGCAACTTCAACACCACTCTTTTTTAGCTGTTTGAGGCCTTGGCCATCTAAGGTGTGAAAACACTTAGTTTCTAGGCCGTTGTTATCAAAATAGACCTTGCCGTCGCTTAATACTCCATCGACATCAAGTACAAGTAGTTTGATTTTTTGAGCTTTCGCAAGCAGCTCTGTGTTTTTTAATACTGTTTTAGGCATGTTTTTTCTCAATAAATTCCGGCACGTAACAGGTCGTGCATATGTAATACACCAACGGGGTTGTTGTGATCATCTGCTACGACAAGGGCGGTGATTTTATATTGTTCCATGAGGTGCAGTGCTTCGGCGGCCAGCAGGTTTTGATTTACCGTGCGCGGTGAAGCGGTCATGACTTCGCTCATGCTTGCTAGGTTTAGGTCGAGCTTGCGAGCAACAACACGGCGCAGGTCGCCATCGGTGAAAATACCGGCAAGGCATTGTTTCTCATCGACGACAGTCGTCATACCAAAGCCTTTACTGGTCATTTCAGTTAGGGCTTCGCTTAATAAGCTGTTGAGCTGCACCTGAGGCAGGTCGTCGCCCCCGTGCATAATATCTTTGCAGCGCAGTAATAACTTTCGACCAAGGGCGCCACCGGGGTGAGAAAAGGCAAAATCTTCAGGGCTGAAACCGCGAGCTTCGAGCAGTGCTACCGCAAGCGCATCTCCCATAACCAGAGTTGCAGTGGTGCTTGAGGTTGGAGCAAGGTTGTGCGGGCAGGCCTCTTCTTCAACGCTCACATCTAGGTTGACGTCAGCAAATTCGGCAAGTGGGCTGCTTTGTTTACCGCTCATGCTGATAAAGCTTACGCCCAAGCGTTTAAACATCGGGATGAGGGTGATCAGTTCATTGGTTGAGCCGGAGTTGGATAGGGCAATAATCACATCTTCGCGAGTGATCATGCCAAAATCCCCATGACTGGCTTCGCCCGGATGAACAAAAAAAGCGGGAGTGCCGGTGCTTGCTAAAGTGGCAGCAATTTTATTGGCGATATGACCGCTTTTGCCCATGCCGGTCACAATGACTCGGCCTCGGCAAGCGAGAATAAGCTCACAGGCACGTACAAAATCATCACTTATGCGGTCGATAAGCTGGGCTACGGCCTGGCTCTCTTTAAGAATGGTTGTTCGGCCGCTGTTGATTAGATTTTGGGAGGTCATAGACTTAAGCGCTCACACTATTCTGATACAAGATGTAAATGTAGGCGGCGTAGCTTATCAGTAGGATGCTACCGGCGACACGCCCGAAGCCTGGCTTTTTGTTCGGGCTCAATTTGTTGCGGCTTAATAGCGCGTAGACAACAAATACGACTAGCAGCAGGGTTAAGCCAAGCATATAAAGGTAGTCTCGGCTGAAGACCGTTGAGTCATATGTCAGGGGTGCAATAATGCCTGGAATCGACATAACAGCGAGTAGGTTAAAAATGTTTGAGCCGATGATATTACCTAGTGCTATGTCGTGGTGGCCCTTGAGTGCGCTTACTACGGAGGCCGCCAGTTCGGGTAGGCTAGTACCGATGGCAAGTACGGTTAAGCCTATGATTAAAGGGCTTACCGAGAAGTGAATGGCTGTTGTTTGTGCCCCCCAGATAAGGATTTTTGCGCTCAGAATTAGCAGGATTAAGCCAAATGAAAACCAGAAAATAGCAGCGCCAATAGCCATGGGCTCGACACCTTCTTGCTCTTGTTCCATTTCTTTGGCACTTAAGTCGTGGCTTTTACTCCAGACCATATAGGCAAGGGCGGGTATTAAGGCGAGTGCAAGAATCCAGCCTTCGCTGCGACTAAGCGTGGCGTCACGTAAAAACCAACCTGCCAATAAGGTGATGAGTACTAAAATGGGCAGCTCATCTTTGAGGATGTGTTTTTGCACAGGAATGCGTGCCACAAGCGCGGTGATGGCAAGCACTAAGCCGACATTGGCAATATTGGAACCGATGGCATTGCCGATAGCGATATCACCGGAACCATCCAGTGATGCATTTAAGGAGACCAATACTTCAGGCGCTGATGTGCCAAGAGAAACAATGGTCAAACCTATGAGCATCGGTGCTAGGCCAAAGTTAAGTGCAAAGGCAGCGGCGCCTGCAACAAAGCGGTCGGCTGACCAAATAAGCCCGCCAAACCCTAAGAGGATGGCGACGGCAGCAATATAAATAGTTGGGATACTGTCAAGCAAGGAGCTGTGTCCTGATGTTTCTAAGTTTAAGGTGGCGCCATATTACTGCTGCCATCGGCCTTTGTCAGCTTGAGAAAGTTAAGCTCGACCCAATATAGGCTTTATTCGTGTGCCGCAAGCGTTACAATGCTGGCGGAACTTATATGAAGGGCGGCGCTCTTAGTGTCGTTCGAATGTTATTAGAGGATTTTTTTGTGCAACGTTTACACCATATTTTAGTTTTGCTGTGTTGTTGGCTGTCGGTCTCGGTTTTTGCCAATGAGCTAGCGCCAGAGCCGAGCCCTGCAGAGGTGGTGGAGTCGGTAACTAGCAAATTGTTAAGTGTTGCAAAAAACAATACCGAGCTTCTAAAAAGCTCGCCTGATCAGTATTTTGCGCTTGTAAGGTCTGAGCTTGAGTCTTCGGTTGATTTTGAAAGCATTGCTAAAAACGTGATGGGCAAGAAGTATTGGCTGTCGGCTACCGAAGAGCAGCAGAAGCAATTTGTTGAAGTGTTTACCAATAGCCTTGTAGAAACTTACGGTAAGGGTATGGCTAACTTTGCTGATTTAGATATCTCGATCGAAAGCTCCCGCCCTTCGGAAAAGTCTGATAAGACCCAGTACGTTGTTCAAAGTGTAAAAACCGACAGCGGCTCCAGCAAGATTGTTTATACCATGCGCAATGTAGACTCTGTTTGGATGTTGCGAAATGTGACTTTAGATGGCGTTAACCTTGGCAAGACCTTTCGCTCTCAGTTCAATCAGGCTGTAAAAGATGCCGATAACGATCTGGGCTTGGCGATCAATAGTTGGGGCCAAGAGGCTAAGTAATGGTGGCTTTTGCATTCGCTTGTCAAAACGAATGCGCAAGATGGGGTTTTTTATTAGAATGGTCGGATTTGCCGTCGTAACTATTGTAAAAGGCCCCGCATGCAAGTTGAAGAAATTAAGGCGCTTATCGAAGCGTCACTCCCTGATAGTACCGTTGATGTTCAAATAGACGGTTCACACGTCGCGCTCAATGTTGTTAGTACTGCTTTTGAAGGTTTAAACGCCGTTAAAAAGCAGCAGCTCGTCTATGCTGGTCTACAAGATGTTATTGCAAGTGGTGCCATTCACGCTGTGCATATGAAAACCTTCACTCCGGCAGAGTGGCAAGCGCAAAGCGCTTAAGGCCTTTTCATGGATAAATTGTTAATCACTGGGGGCGCTCAGCTCAGCGGTGAAATTTGGGTTTCTGGCTCTAAGAATGCCGCTTTGCCTATTTTGGCTGCGACTTTATTGGCAACTACACCAACGAGTCTAAGTAACCTCCCTCACCTTAATGATGTTACTACGATGCTTGCGTTGCTGCGCTGCATGGGAGTGGATATCACTATTGATGAAAAAATGAATGTTGAGGTCGATGCCAGCGACATTACTGAATATGAAGCGCCTTATGAGTTAGTTAAAACCATGAGGGCTTCCATTTTGGTGTTGGGGCCTTTATTGGCTCGCTTTGGCAAGGCCGATGTTAGCTTTCCTGGTGGTTGTGCCATCGGTAGTCGTCCTGTTGATATTCATCTGCGTGGTTTAGAGGCGATGGGGGCAAGTATTGAAATCGATGGTGGCTATATTCGTGCTCGTGCCCCAGAGGGTGGTTTGCGTGGTGCTCACTTCTTGATGGATAAAGTCACTGTTGGTGGTACGGAAAATCTACTTATGGCTGCGGTGCTGGCAAAAGGCACAACCATCTTAGATAACGCGGCTAAAGAGCCTGAAATTGTCGACCTGTCTAATTGTTTGGTTGCCATGGGCGCCAAAATTAAAGGCATTGGCAGTGATCGGCTTGAGATTGAAGGTGTTGAGTCTTTGTCTGGTTGCACGTACTCCGTTATGCCCGATCGTATTGAGGCTGGTACTTATTTGGTGGCTGCGGCTGCTACTCGAGGCTCGATCAAGCTTAAAGGCACTGATGCAGAAAGTATGGAAGCCGTGCTGATTAAGCTGCGAGAAACGGGCGCTGCTATCGATATTGGTGACGATTATATTAGCCTTGATATGCATGGTAAGAAGCCAAAAGCGGTGAGTCTAAGAACGGCGCCTCACCCGGCTTTTCCAACGGATATGCAAAGCCAGTTTATGGCTATGAATGCTGTGGCTGATGGGGCTTCGACAATTACTGAAACGATTTTTGAAAATCGTTTGATTCAGGTGCACGAGCTGAATCGTATGGGCGCTAATATTGCTCTAGAAGGAAATACTGCGTTGGTTGAGGGGGTGGAAAAATTAAAAGCAGCCCCTGTGATGGCGAGTGATTTACGAGCCTCAGCGAGCTTAGTGATTGCGGGTTTGCTGGCTGAGGGGGAAACCTTGGTTGATCGTATTTATCATATCGACCGCGGTTATGAATGTATTGAAGAAAAAATGCAGCAGCTTGGCGCAAAGATTCGCCGAGTAGCCGGCTAATAGAGATTATTACTATGTCAGCTCTGACTATTGCTCTTACCAAAGGGCGTATATTGAAAGAAACTTTACCTCTGCTTGCGGCGGCCGGAATCGAACCTTTAGAGGACATCAGTAAAAGTCGTAAATTGACTTTTGAGACAAGCTCTCCTGATGTGCGCCTGCTTATATTGCGTGGTTCGGATGTGCCGACTTATGTCGAATTTGGCGCTGCCGATATTGGCGTAGCAGGAAAAGACACCTTGCTTGAGCACGGCGGCAAAGGTTTTTATGAGCCTTTAGATTTGCGTATCAGTCGTTGCCGTCTGATGACTGCGGGTATGGTGGGTAAAAGTACGCCAGTTGGGCGTATGAAAGTGGCTACCAAGTACGTTAGCCTTGCCAAGCAGTATTACGCAGAAAAGGGCCAGCAGGTTGATATAATCAAGCTTTACGGTGCGATGGAATTAGCTCCCTTGATGGATTTGGCCGATGAAATTGTCGATATCGTTGATACGGGCAATACCTTGGTTGCCAATGGCCTTGAGCCCCGTGAAGAAATTGCCACTATTAGCTCTCGTCTAATTGTTAACAAGGCCTCCCTTAAGATGAAGCACCAAAAAATTGAAGCATTTATTGACGCGGTAGCGGGTGTTGTTCGTGAGCGTGAAGCTGAGCTAGAAAAGGCCTGAGGTGAGTGTGAGTCAATTAGTGCGTCGTTTAAATGCTGAAGAAGAGGGGTTCAATTCCGCTTTAGATCAACTGCTTGCCTGGGAAGAGGAGCAAGAAGAGGGAGTGTTGGCAACGGTTAAGCAGGTGATTACTGATGTAAGAAAGCGCGGTGATGAGGCCTTGCTTGAGTATACCAATCGCTTTGATCGTCAGAGCTTGTGCAGTGCTGACCAGTTGGTTTTAGATGCTGCTGCAATAGATGCTGCAGCGGCACGCATTCCTCAAGAGCAGTACCGTGCGCTTGAACTGTCGGCTGAACGTGTGCGTGCTTACCATGAGCATCAGCGTACAGAAAGCTGGCGCTACACCGAAGCCGATGGCACCGTCCTAGGTCAAAAGGTGACTGCTCTTGATCGCGTTGGTTTATATGTGCCTGGTGGTAAAGCGGCCTACCCTTCATCGGTGTTGATGGCGGCTATTCCGGCTAAGGTTGCGGGAGTTCCTGAGGTTGTGATGGTTAGCCCTACGCCTGATGGTAGGGTTAATGATGTTGTTTTGGCTGCGGCTAAAGTTGCCGGCGTTGATAAGGTCATTTGCATTGGTGGGGCTCAGGCGGTTGCGGCGCTTGCTTATGGGACCAAAACGGTGCCAGCTGTTGATAAGATTGTTGGGCCTGGCAATATTTATGTTGCCACGGCTAAGCGTGAAGTTTTTGGTGTTGTTGATATTGACATGATCGCAGGACCTTCTGAGATTCTTGTTGTGTGTGATGGTCATACAGATCCTGATTGGATTGCGATGGATCTATTTTCTCAGGCCGAACACGATGAGCTTGCGCAGGCCATTCTTATTTCCTCTGATGCAGCTTTCTTGGCTGAGGTTGAGGCCTCGATTGCCAAGTTATTGCCGACCCTTGATCGCAGTGATGTTGCAGCACAATCTTTACGTGACCGAGGTGCCTTAATTCAGGTTGCCGATCTTGAGCAGGCGATGCATCTTGTCAATAGAATCGCTCCTGAGCATTTAGAGTTAAGTGTGGAAGACCCCGAAGCTTGGTTGGGTCAGATTCGTCATGCGGGGGCTATCTTTATGGGGCGTCACAGCTCTGAAGCCTTGGGTGATTATTGTGCCGGTCCTAATCATGTCTTGCCTACTTCGGGTACTGCACGTTTTTCTTCCCCGTTGGGCGTCTATGACTATGTAAAGCGTTCGTCGATTATCTTTTGCTCAGAGCAGGGGGCCTCAGACCTGGGTAAAATAGCATCGACCTTGGCGCGCTCAGAGTCTCTTGAGGCTCACGCTAGGTCAGCGGAATACAGAATTAAAGAGTGAGTCCGAAGCCCGCGTTAGCGGGCTTTTTATTGGCGCTAAGACGGGGCTTATTTGGCCTTCTCTGGTGCGCGACCGAGCGTAACATTAATAAGCTTGGTTTGTTTTCCTCTGACTATGCCTAGTGAGGCGGTGTCGCCAGGGCGTAGATCTGCAAACTCTTGAATGGCATCGGCAATGCTGTCGATGCTGTGTTCATTAAAACTCACCACGACGTCTCCAGGGATAAGCCCGGCGATATCAGCAGGGCCTCCTTGATAGGTGTCGGTAATCAATACGCCGTTTTCGACCTGCAGGCCGTAATCGTTGATAATCTTAGGGGTGATATTCAGCGCGCCAACACCTATCCAGCCACGTACAACTTTACCGTGCTCAACGAGGTCGGTAACGGTTTTGACGGCCCTGTCTACAGGAATAGCAAAACCAATGCCGCTGGCATCACCGAGAGTGGTATGCCGTAAGTCACTGATGTTGATACCCAATAAACGACCTTTGGCGTCTACTAGAGCGCCTCCGCTGTTACCTGGGTTGATGGCTGCATCGGTTTGAATAAAGTTTTCAAAGCGAGCGATGTTTAGACCTTTGCGGCGGGTCGCACTGACGATGCCTTGGGTCACGGTTTGGCCTACGCCAAATGGATTGCCAATGGCTAAGACAATGTCGCCGATACGAGTTTCATCAGACGAGGCAATTTCAATGGCCTGCAAGTGTTGAAGGTCGATTTTTAATACGGCAACGTCGTCATCCTCACTGACGCCAACAATTTGTGGAATTGCTTCGCGGCCATCCTGTAAGGCTACGCGAATTTTATGAGCCCACTCAATGACATGGGCAGCGGTAACGATATAACCATCTTTACTGACAATAACGCCTGAGCCTGTACTTGGTGTTATGCGGCGCTGTTTGCCATTATCAAAGCGGCCTGTGACGGGGTTGTAGCGTTCGTTGTTGGTTGGGGTTGAGCGCAGCGTGTAGATGTTAACAACTGAGGGGGCGGCCTTAGCGACGGCGTCAGCATAGGTCCAAGCTTGAGGGCTGGCGCTGCTGTCATTTGTGGATTTGAAGTACTGCGGGTACAGCAAACTCAGAAGTCCAGCCATGGCGAGGCCCGCAAGGATAGGGCCGGCGACAAAGCGGTATAAGCTAATGAGTCTGCTCATAAGTTGCCCTGCTAGCTTGTGCGTACGCTAGTGGCTTTTGGTATCTCGTTTTCAAATTGCTCTAGACCGTATTCTTCACTTAAAGTGCCTGTTTGGCCGGCTGGCTTTGGGGCCCAGTCTCGAGGTGGTTCAATGTGTTGTTCTTCCAGTTGCTCTGGGGTATCTAAGCCAAGGCTCTCATCGCCGGCACTTAGCATGCTTTGGGTTATTTCGGCATTGGTCAGCTGCAGGGCGCCTGTGGCTAAGTGATCGTGTACGCTTTTGTAGCTCTGGGTAAGGTTGTTAACAAGTTGAGCTGTCTCGGCAAAGTGCTGAGCAACATCGCGCTGGTATTGGTCTAGCTCCTTGCGGCTGTTGTTTAGGTTCTCTTCAAGCTGCTTTTGCTGCTCTGGTGGGAATATGCTGCGGCTGATGATGGCGCCAAGTAAGCCGCCAAGGCAAAAGACAATAGCGCTGACCATAATTAATACTTCTAACGAGAACACTCTAAGCCTCCGTGGGCAAATAAAAGAAACGGCTGTATATGTATGATACATAAATTCGGCCGTTTTATATGGACGCAGCGGTAAAATTTGCTAAATTGCGCGCCCAAGCTCCTAAGTAAGCTATGAAAAGGTTAAAACATGGGCAATTCGAGTCCTTTGCAGCGCTACCAATATGACATTGAACATCACAACTTTGAACGCGATGCAGCGCAAGAGCGCGCAGTGTTTTTGTTGGATGGGCTCTGTACTCGATTAGTTGCAGTGCAGTCTCAGCCTTTAAGTCTAGCTGAAAAGTTATTGGCCAAATTTATAGAGCCGAAGCGACAGCCTGAAAAAGGCTTGTACTTTTGGGGGGGGGTTGGTCGAGGCAAGACCTACCTTATGGATTTGTTTTTTGATGCGCTGCCGTTTGAGCAGAAGCTGCGTACGCACTTCCACCGATTTATGCGTTCTGTGCATATGGAGCTCAAGCAGTTAAAGGACTGCAGTGACCCGCTTGAACTGGTCGCCGAGAAGTTCGCTAAGCAGTATCGGGTTATTTGCTTTGATGAGTTTTTTGTTGTCGACATCACGGATGCGATGATCTTAGCTAATTTACTTGATGGCTTGTTCAGGCGTGGTGTCACTTTGGTGGCTACTTCAAACATCGTTCCTCGTGGCTTGTATGAAAATGGCTTGCAGCGTGCCAGATTCTTACCTGCGATTGCCTTGTTAGAGCAGCATACAGATGTTGTTAATGTGGATGGTGGCACAGATTATCGTTTGAGAGCCTTAAAGCAGAGCGAGCTGTACTACAGTCCTTTAACTGATGAAACCGACAAGGCGCTAGATCGTTGCTTTCATGCACTTGTTCCGGCTGATGAGCATGTGAATGTTAATTCTTTGCTTGAGGTTGAGGGGCGAGAGCTACAGGTTCGTTTAGAGGGGGATGGCGTTGCTTGGTTTGACTTTTATGCCCTGTGTGACGGGCCTCGTTCCCAAAATGACTATATTGAGTTGGCGCGTGAATATCATACGGTGCTGTTATCGGCCGTGCCTTGTTTTAATGAAAGGAATGATGATCAGGCGCGTCGCTTTATCTATTTAGTTGACGAATTTTATGATCGTAACGTAAAACTCATTATAAGTGCTGAGGCCCCCTTTCTGGAGCTGTACTTGGAGGGGCGTTTGAGTTTTGAGTTTGAGCGTACTCAAAGCCGCCTGCAAGAGATGCAAAGTGAGGAGTATTTGGCTCTGCCGCATAAGGGCTAGGTGTGTATTTATTGAATTGTAGGGGATGTGTAAAATCTGCTTGAATTCTGATCACTTAGTCAGTAGAATCCGCGCTCCTTGAATTAGGGTCTAATTTGGACCCGCGTTATTTATTGGTACCATCCGTAGGGCAACATAACATGAAGACTATTAGTGCCAACCCTCAAACAGTCAAACAAGACTGGTTCGTTGTTGATGCTACCGGCAAGACATTGGGTCGTCTTGCTGCGGAAATCGCACATCGACTGCGTGGAAAGCATAAACCTGAATTCACTCCTCATGTAGATTGCGGCGATTACATCGTTGTAACTAACTGTGAGAAAGTGGCCGTTACTGGCAACAAGGCTAAGAACAAAATTTACTACCGTCACACAGGTTACATTGGCGGTATTAAAGAAATTAGCTTTGAAAAGTTGATCGACAAAGCGCCTGAGCGTGCTCTGCAAAATGCTGTTAAAGGCATGTTGCCGCGTGGCCCTCTTGGTCGTGCGATGTTCAAAAAGCTTAAAGTCTATGCCGGTGATCAGCATCCTCATGCTGCTCAACAGCCACAAGAATTGAATATATAAGGGGCGCTAAACAATGGCTGCAGAAACTTATTACGGAACTGGTCGTCGTAAAACTTCGACCGCTCGTGTTTTTATCACGAAAGGAACTGGCGCTATCGTTGTTAACGGTAAGCCTGTTGATGAATACTTCGGTCGTGAAGTTGCTCGTATGATCGTGCGTCAGCCGCTTGAAGCGACTGATCACAGTGAAGGCTTTGACGTTAAAGTAACGGTTAAAGGCGGTGGTAGCTTCGGTCAAGCCGGTGCTATTCGTCACGGTTTAACGCGTGCACTTATGGCATATGATGAAGCGCTTCGTCCAACTCTTCGTGAAGCGGGTTATGTGACTCGTGACAGTCGTGAAGTTGAGCGTAAGAAGGTTGGCTTGCGTAAAGCACGTAAGAAGCCTCAGTTCTCAAAGCGTTAATTCGTTTTGTGCTTCAAAAAAACCCAGCTATATGCTGGGTTTTTTTATGCCTGTTGTCTTTAGGTGTGAGTGATTTGATAGGTGAAAATGCGGTCTATAGCTTGCGGCTTGCCTATCTCTTTGACGCACTTTTGTGGGTGCTCACCCAGGGTTTTTGGCGTTTTCCTGAGGCTTGTATTTGAAAATTGCTTTTCTGTATTTTTATTGATGCTTTCTTGGTTTGTTTGTTAGTGCTTACAATCTCTGCACGGCTTGGTTCTTGTGGGTTTTATCTAATTCCTTGTGTTATTTAGGGAAAAACTATAATATAGCGGCCAAATTTGGGTGGCTGCGCCTATAAAAACAATACGTAGTTTCATAAACGCTCAAGTATGGCTTCGGTTCTCGGGGCTATAGTCTTCTTAAGCGCGGTCCGGCGGGAAGTTCGGATTGCAAAAGATATTTACAAAAAAATAGGGGAGATCTACCTCGTGAGTAATGATGGTGTAAATAACAGCCGTCGCAGAGTGCTTACTGTGATGACGTCGGCTGTTGGTGCCGTTGGCGCTATTGGTGCCGCAGTGCCTTTTGTGGGTTCATGGAACCCTAGCGCAAGGGCGAAAGCTGCTGGTGCTCCGGTCGAAATCAATATTAGTAAGTTGGCTCCCGGCGAAATGGTCACGGTAGAGTGGCGTGGTAAGCCTGTTTATGTGGTGCGTCGTACCCCAGAAGCATTGGCAAATCTAACTAAAATTGAGTCTCGTTTACGCGACCCAATGTCTGAAAAGTCGACCCAGCCTGCTTATGCTCAAAATGAGTATCGCTCCATCAAAGAAGAGTACCTTGTGCTACTTGGTCTTTGTACTCATCTTGGCTGTGCGCCAACTTATCGTCCAGAAGTAGGAGCCGAAGATTTAGGTGGTGCTGAGTGGTTAGGTGGTTTCTTCTGCCGTTGTCACGGTTCTAAATTTGATCTCGCTGGTCGTGTGTTGCAGGGCGTGCCTGCACCTATCAACCTCGAAGTTCCCCCTTATAAATATGTAAGCGATGATGTCATGATCATCGGCTTGGATCAGGAGGCTTAGTCATGGGTAATTTGCTTACTGGGCTGTGGAATTGGGTCGACGAGCGTCTTCCTGTGCAGCGTGCTTGGGATACGCACATGGGCAAGTATTACGCGCCCAAGAATTTTAACTTTTGGTACTTTTTTGGTGTGCTTTCCATCTTGGTACTGGTCAACCAGTTATTGACCGGTATTTGGTTGACTATGCACTACGCTCCGACGGCCGCTGATGCTTTTGCTTCAGTTGAGTACATTATGCGTGATGTACCTTATGGCTGGATCATTCGCTACCTACACAGTACGGGGGCATCGGCATTCTTTATTGTGGTTTACCTGCATATGTTCCGTGGTTTGATGTACGGTTCTTATCGTGCACCACGCGAGTTGGTGTGGATCTTTGGTATGTTTATCTACCTGATCCTTATGGCTGAAGCCTTCTTGGGTTATGTATTACCTTGGGGCCAAATGAGCTACTGGGGCGCTCAGGTTATTGTAAACCTCTTTGGTGCGATTCCTTGGGTTGGTGATGCCTTGGTTGAGTGGATCCGCGGTGATTACTTGATCTCTGAAGCAACACTAAACCGCTTCTTTGCCTTACATGTCGTTGCTTTGCCAATCGCCTTGCTTGGCCTTGTGGTTATGCACATCCTAGCTTTGCATGAAGTTGGTTCTAACAACCCTGACGGTGTTGAGATTAAGAAGAATAAAGATGAAAACGGTATTCCTCTAGACGGTGTGCCTTTCCACCCTTATTACACTGTTCATGACTTGGTTGGTGTAACTGCCTTCTTATTTGTTTTCCTTGGTATTGTTTTCTTTGCGCCAGAAATGAACGGTTACTTCCTTGAGTTTGCAAACTTCGAAGCGGCAAATAACTTAAAGACGCCTGAACACATTGCCCCTGTATGGTACTTCACCCCGTTCTACGCGATTTTGCGTGCGGTAACTGTCGACTTAGGTGGTGTGTTTACCTCTAAGTTACTTGGTTTTATTGCTATGGGCGCGGCGATTGTTGTCTTGTTCTTCCTTCCTTGGTTGGACAAGAGCAAAGCAAAAAGTGTTCGCTACAAAGGCTGGTTGCCTAAATTGATGCTGATCTTGTTTGCTTCGACCTTTGTTATCTTGGGCAAGCTTGGTCTCGACTCACCTTCAAACGATAAGACTTTGTTAAGCCAGATCACCACGGTGTTCTACTTTGTGTTCTTCTTTACTATGCCGGTATGGACCAGCGCAGGTAGCAAGAGCAAGCTTGGCATGGGGCTTTCAATTGTTCTGGGTCTGATGATTTTATATATGACCTTGCTCTCTGGTTTGGGTGTACGCGGCGCTATGGCTGGCGGTGAGTCGGTTAATATTCTCTTGACAATTTATGGCCTGGGCTTGGGTGTTTTAACTATTGCTCTGCCTTGGTTGGCTGAGCGTGATGCTGAGAAGCCTGTACCAGAGCGTGTACAGATGAAAGGTTTGAGCAAGTTACTTGTTTGGATCGGTTTTGTTGGTTTCTTGTTGCTTGCTATTGTTCCGTTGAAAGCTGTGGCCGCCGGTGGCGGTGGTTGTGGTTCTATTCCTTGTGATCACTTTGAAGCTGATTTGGATGACAAAGAGAGTTTGCAGCGCGGTGCACAGTTGTTTACTAACTTCTGTATGGGCTGTCACAGCGCCAACTTCAGTCGCTTTGAGCGTGTTGCTGATGACTTAGATATTCCTCATCAGCTTATGTTGGATAACCTAGTTTTTGGTGATCAAAAGATCGGTGAGTTGATGCACATTTCTATGGCTCCGGAGAAGAGTAAGAAGTGGTTTGGTGCAACTCCTCCAGATTTAACTTTGGTTGCCCGTGCTCGCTCAACTGACTGGCTTTATACCTTCTTACGTAACTTCTACGCGGACGAGAGTCGCCCAACGGGTGTAAACAACAAGGTGTTTGCCAATGTTGGTATGCCTCACGTATTGATGGAGCTTCAAGGCCTGCCTCGCTGTGCGCCTGGCCCTCATCGTGACAGTCACGGTAAAGTTGAGCGCGATGCGCTTGGGGAGCCGGTACTGGTCGAGTGTGGTTCTTTGGAGGTTAGTGATGTTAAAGGTAAGATGGATAAGGCGCAGTACGATGCCGCAATCTATGACCTTGTGAACTTCCTGACTTACTTGTCTGAGCCGGCTGCAATGAGCCGCCCTACAATTGGAATCTACGTTTTCCTTTTCCTATTTGTATTGATGATTTTTGTTGTTCTTCTGAACCGCGAGTATTGGAAAGATATCCATTAAGTTCTGCGGTCTGATTCAAACCCGACCTTAAGGTCGGGTTTAACTTGATTAAATTTATAGAGGTTTAGTAATGGCAGTTGTAACCAAGCGTTCATCCATGACTTACTTTTCGGATGGCAGTGATCACTACAGCCATCGTGTTCGTATAGTATTAGCTGAAAAAGGCGTTACTGCAGATATTGTTGAAGTTGATCCAGCTAACCTCCCTGAGGAAGTGCAAGAGAGCAACCCTTATGGCACCTTGCCGGTGCTTCTTGATCGTGAGTTGGCTTTGTATGAAACTCACGTAATGATGGAGTATTTAGACGAGCGTTTTCCTCATCCGCCATTGTTGCCGGTTTATCCTGTAGCGCGTGCTGAGAGCCGCCAGTTTATGTACCGTATTGAGAATGACTGGTGTCCTTTGGTGAAAACCATCACTGCGGGTAAAAATAAAGAAGCTGTTGCCGCAGCTGCCAAAGAGCTAAAAGATAGTTTGACGACTATTGCTCCAATTTTTGCAGAAAAGCCTTTCTTTATGAGTGAAGAGTTCTCATTGGTTGATACTTGCTTGGCGCCGATTTTATGGCGTTTGGAAGCTTTTGGTATCACCATTGCTCGTACTCGTCAGACGGCTGCATTACTTGAGTATATGGACCGTTTGTTTGAGCGTGAGTCATTCAAGGAGAGTCTCAGCGAAGCTGAACTCGAGATGCGCCACGGCTATTACAGCGTTAAAGCTTAAGGAATAACAATGACTGACACCATGAGCTCTAGCAAGCCTTATATGCTGCGCGCGCTATATGAGTGGATAGTCGACAATGACTGTACCCCTCATGTTGTGGTAGATGCACACAAAGATGGAGTTATGGTGCCGCAGCAGTACGTTAATAAAAACGGCGAAATTGTGTTGAATATTGCTCCAGGTGCTGTTCAGCACTTAAGCTTGGAGAATGACTTCGTTTCCTTTAGTGCGCGTTTTTCAGGTGTGTCACATGATATTTCAGTACCGTGCTATGCGGTATTGGGTATTTACGCACGTGAAAATGGCCGGGGCATGATGTTTGACTTAGAGGCAGAGCCGGAACCTGAGCCGCCCAAGCCTAGCAAACCTGTACCTGCGCCAGCTAAAAAGCCGGGCCTACGTTTAGTTAAGTGATAAATAGGCCTGTTTCGGGCCTATTTCCCCTTCCCCTCTTTTATAAGTTCTAGTCATAAGTCCTGTAGCCTAACCTTCTTTCTTGGCCTGCTTACTTGCGCTTTGAACAAAGCCTCATATAGTTAAAATGCGGCAATGAATCTTGCGCCAAATTAAAGCGATGCTACTTAAGATATAGGTACTCTAATGGCTATTTTGAATCACACCCTTGGTATTTTCTTGCATCCCGATTCCGAGTGGGAGTCTATCCGTCAAGAGCAAAGTAGCTTTCAATCGGTGTTTTTTGGTCATATCCCGTTTTTAGCTTTAATTCCCTGTGTTTCTGCCTATATTGGTGTGACGAAAGTTGGCTGGACTATTGGTGATGGTGCCCCTGTTTTACTTGCAGCAGAGAGTGCTTTGGCTTTTTGTGCTTTAGCTTATGTAGGTTTGTTAATAGGTGTGTATCTATTTGGCGAATTTATAAATTGGATGGCGCGAACCTATGGCGTACAAGATGATAAGCAGAGACGTCATGATGAAAGCGGGGCTATGGCCGTTTATGTAAGTACGCCTATGTTTTTAGCCGGAATTTTTAATATCTACCCGCAGTTGTGGTTAATTGTTGCCAGCCTTTGTGTTGCGGGTGCTTACACTGTTTATCTTATCTATGAAGGTATGCCGATCTTGATGAAAATTGATAAAGAGCGGGCCTTTATGTATTCCTCTTCAGTCATTACTGTTGGTTTAGTGCTTATGGTTTCGACAATGATTGCCACAGTGCTTGTTTGGAGCATGGGTACAGGGCCGGTATTTATAGACTGATATACGTATTACATCAAAGGATGTGCTGTTTACCATTACCGCTCATATTTGACTCTTAGTTTGTGGTTTATTTTTAGTGAGCCTAAGAATCTTTAAGGTACTTGCTTAGGCTGCCCTACCCAAAATATGAGTAAAGCCCAGAGCTTCTTTTATGTGCTGCTAGGCCGCTAGTTTAAATGCATTGTAGTTTTTTCTGGCTGCAGTAGTGCTTGCTCCCTTTTATTGAGTTTTCTTGAAAGCTGAATCATTAAATAATAACTAGTGTCGATCGATACCGGTCTATCATTCCGTGTGCATTGGCAGTGGGCAGTCGAGAATAATGCCAAAGGTTCGTAATAGGGTGTATTCATCACTGCTTAGCTTACCATCTGTTAGCATCGCAGCATGAAGAGCCTTTAGCAGTAGAGGTTTTTGCAAAGGCTTTAATTGTGGCAGTTTAAGGCACAGGTTTTTAAGTATTTTTAGTTCTGGTTGTTTGGCCTTTGCCGCTTGTTTCTCGGGCCAAAGAGTACTTATTCCTTTTTGATAGGCTAATTCCGGTTTTGGGTTTAAGTGGGCGACTAAAGCTAATAAGCCGCTTATCTCATTATGTAATTTATCAAGACTTTGATTCGAATTGTGCTTATTCTGAGCTCCTAGCGCATTATGGATAATACAATAAAAACACCACTCATAAAGATCGACTTTTCTATCGGCCTGAATCAGGCTTTTGCAGTTGTTAAAAAACACCTCGAGTTGCTTGGCGCTTTGGTTTTGTAATGCAGGTAAACAAAGTTGTAATAGTGGCAGGTATTGATAAGGGCTAAGCTCTGTCTGTAGTGGCAGTAACTTATTAAGTGTTTGGAAGGTTCTTGGGTGGGCTCGTTGCTTTAACTGCTGTAGCTGTTGTTCCCGTTGTTCTCCAGATTTATGAATTAAGAGTAAATAGCATAGTGCTCTTGCTTCAAAAGCGTTATGACAGGCTTGATAGAGCGCTTTTGGTAATTGGCTGATAAGCTCGTGGCTGGCTGCAAGGCTGATCTCAGGTGTTTCGCCTACAAAAGCGCTGAGGTCGTTTGGCTTATCTATATTATCCTGCGTTCCTGTGCTGCTCGATTTGCTTGAAGTGTTTTCTTCGCCTGAGTTATTTTCATGAGCCTTTATTTTATTGACTTGTGTGTTAAGAGTGCTTGTTTGTGTGGTTTGGCTCTGCATGCTATTTCCGACGGCGCTGCCAATAGCCGCACCTATAATGTGCTCAGTTGATACTGCTGAGTTGTTCGTGTCGTCTTTTTTGTCTGTATCTTGGCTTTTACGCTCTTTTCTTTTTTGTTTATCCAGTTCTTGTTCAAGCATGCCAATACCTGCAGGGAAAACACGCTCTATTCGATCATCAATTGGAGGGTGGCTTGCAAATAATTTATTGCTCCAGTTGCTAACACCGTTGGCAAAATAGAAATGACTAAATTCGCTGGCTTTATTTTCTTTTAGTAATGAGGAGCCGCTATGAGTTTGTATTTGATACAGGGCGCCGGCAATACCAAGTGGGTTTCTAGTGAATTGAACGGCAGATGCGTCGGCTAGGTATTCACGTTGACGACTGACCGCAGATTTGATTAAACCGCCAAAAAAGCTGCCGCCCCAGCCTAGAGCTACGAGACCTAGGCCTAAGGGCATAAGTTTGTTGTCGGAATGATTTCTTGAGCTTGAGTAACTGTACGATGAATGGCGGCGATGACTGCTGCTGTGTAAAAGCAATTCGCCTACAAGGCCTATCATCATAATTCCATGCAAAACGGCAACAATACGCATGTTGAGCTTCATATCGCCATGCTGGATATGACTAAACTCATGGGCTATGACAGCCTGTAACTGGTCTCGATTAAGAGCTTCGATACAGCCTTGGGTTATGCCGATAACAGCGTTGCTATTGTTAAACCCGGCGGCAAAGGCGTTTATGCTTGGTTCGTGTAATAAATAGACCCTAGGTACGGCAACCCCAGAGGCTAAGGCCATTTCTTCAACAACGTTTAGCAGTTGTTTTTGTTTGTTATCGGCTTGTTCATGAAGTAATAGTTGTCCACCAAGTGCTTCAGCGACATAGCTGCCGCCACGTCTCAATTCGATAAATTTAAATAGGCTGCCGCTAGCTATAACAAGAACCACCGCCAAGCTTAACCATAAAATGGCTTTTGATTGTAATAGTGATAGTAATAACTGCCCGTAGCTTTGTTGTTGATAAGCGCTTGTACTTAGGCCGCCGCCATAGTGATCAAAATAAAAAAGAAAAGCGGCAAGAAACAATGTGGTAATAATGATTAAGGTTAATACGGCGCAGGCTAGTAATAAGCTTAAAAGGCGGGTTTTTCGTCTGGCGTCATCTTGGTGCTGAAAAAAGTTCACACTCAGCTCCTATTTTGATGTGATGTTTTATGTGCTTGATAGAAATGGTGTTGGGGACGCTATTTCTATCAAGGTTCTAAAAGAGTAATTTCTAATACCCGTGCTACATCTATATGGGGCGGGTGTTTATAGATGTAGCAGATAAGTTAATTCTTAAAACGAGACTTTAGGCGCTTCTTGAATGGCCGCAGAATCAGCAAATTCTAATAACTCTGCGTCTTTACGGTGCCCAAAAGCACCGGCAAAAAGTACTGGTGGGAAGCTTTGTCGATAGCTGTTGTACTCTGTAACAAAATCATTAAAAGCTTGGCGGGCAAAAGCAACTTTATTTTCGGTGCTAGTCAGCTCTTCGCTTAGCTGCTGCATATTCTCACTGGCTTTTAGCTCAGGGTAGTTTTCAACCACCATGTTGAATTTTCCAAGGGCATTACCAAGGGTTTGCTCTGCATTGGCCAAGAGATCCATTGCTGATGTGTCCCCTGGTGCCTTGGAGGCCGTTTTAAGGCTGTTGACTGCGCCGTTTCTTGCTTCTACGACGGCGCTTAGAGTTTCTTTCTCGTGGCTTAAATAAGCTTTAGCCGTCTCTACAAGGTTGGGAATTAAATCGTAGCGCCGCTTTAATTGAACCTCGATCTGGGCAAAGCCATTTTGATAGCGATTTCTGAGTGCGACTAAGCGATTGTAAATAGCAGCGATGTAAATAATCGCAAGAACAATAACAATCAGTGTAATGATGCCTGAAGTGCCCATGTTTAATATCCTTATTCGTTTTATTAAAAATAGTTTTCAAACTTAATCGATGTATTCGATCGCTCGTACCACTTTTTTGACACCTTTGGTCGAGCGTATAACGTCGGTAATGCGTTCTGCTTGAGCCTTACTCATCATGCCCATAAGATAGACGTTGTCGTCTTCTACATAGACTTCTACCCTGCTGGCATCAATATCACCATTTGTTGCCAGTTTAGCTTCGATTTTTGTATCGAGCCATGAGTCGCTGGTATGCGAACCAAAGCCTCTTTGGGGGCCGACTTGTAGTTCGTTGTGTACTTGGCGAACACGGTAGACATCTTTGGCTACATTGGCCGCTTGTATTCTAAGCTTTTCATCATCAACTTCGCCTGTTAATAGGACAACACCGTTATAAACGTAGACGTTAACGTTCAGGTCATCAAAACGCGGGTCGGCTTTATTTAGGTTGACGCGGATAATTCGACTGAGCTGTTTATCATCCCACGCTTCACCAAAGCTTCTTTTGGTCGGGTCTGGCTGAATTGGTTCGTCAGAAAGAGCGTCAGCGATATGTACACAGCCACTTAGAAGAATACAAGCGCTCAGTAAGGCGCTTAGATAAACGAGCTGTAACGTTGATTTATTGTGCATCACCTAATCCAAATAGGTTGCTGTCGATTAGTTCAAGTAAACAGTGAATGCTGAGCAGGTGTACCTCGTGAACATGTGAGCGTTTGTTGATAGTTGCTCGAAGCTCTAAGTCCTCTGCTGCAATTAACGAGCTTACATCACCGCCGTCACGGCCTGTTAAGGCTATTACTCTCATGCCTCTATCATGTGCTGCGCTAATTGCTTGAATAAGGTTTCGAGCAAAGCCATTGCAGCTAAGTAATAACAGAATATCGCCACTCTGCCCCAGTGCTCGCACGGGTTTAGAAAAGGCTTCATGTAAACCTTGGTCATTACTCATTGAAATAGCTGTGTTCATATAGCTACCTAACCATAAGGCAGGTAGGCTTGGGCGCTCTTGCTCAAAGCGGTCAACCATGGCAGAGCAAAAAATTTGCGCCAGTGCAGCGGAAGAGCCGTTGCCCGCGGCCAAAATTTTGTTGCCGTTGAGTAAGGCTTCGCTGATATATTCGGCAGCAAGGCTCAGAGGAGCGGCTAGTTGCTCGCCAACCTCCATTTTAGCTTCAATGCTCTCTCGAAAAAGGTTGTAGACGCGTTCAGTTGTCATTAAAAAGCTCCGCAAATCCATTCGATGTCGTTGGCGCTAATGGCCACGACATCAAAACGGCAAGCTGTAGTGAGTTCGTTTATTTGTAAATAGTATTCGGCACTATGACGAACTTTTGTTTGTTTTTGTATGGTGACAGATGCGGCGGCACCACCATAAGCATGATTTTTTCGGTAGCGGACTTCGACAAAAACTAGAGCGTCTTTGTCGAGCATGATGAGGTCTATTTCACCATGCTTACATGAAAAGTTCTGCTCTCGAAACGTTAGGCCTTTGTGTTCAAGGTGGTGGCGAGCCTGTTGCTCGGCCTGCTTGCCTATATCTCTACTATTGATGGGCATTTGTTTCTGTTTTTAGTTCAATTGCACGCCCATTTTTAATTTCGCCAAAATTCTGCTGACGAATAATACGTAAGTCCGAGTTAATGCTTAATTTACCCGTGCTGCCATAAAATTGAGCCTGAGGAATATTTTTTAATTGCTCCAATCTTGGGTAGATGTGATAAGCATCGACCCCTAAGGCATAGAGTTGTTGAAGGGCTGCAAGGTTGGCTCCGTTTTGTGCTATGTCTTGCTGCTCTTTAATAGTGTTATCGAGTAGCCATGGCATGCTAGAGAAGCGTAGACCGTTTAAATCGCTGAGTTTTTTGCTGCTTTTGCCTTCATAAACTTGGCTGCTTGCATATACCGGAATGTCACCGGCGTAGTGGTAAGACAATAAAGGTAATAATTGGCGAGCTTGTGTTGGTCGAGCAAGTAAGAAAATAAAGTCTATGTCTTTACGCTTACGAGGCTCAAATTCAAGCTTTTGCTTCAATAGGCGCTGCATTTGCTGGTGTCTGGCCTTGCTTTGGTCGACAGCAACAGCAGACTCAATGAGTTTTGAGTAGGCGCGTTGTTCTTTATACGTCTCTTGCCCAAGGATGTTGCCATCTAGTGCTTGCCATTGGCTGCTGAAGGTATCTGCACCACGTTTCCCCCAGCTATTGTTGGGCGTAATGATCAAGCCTTGTCGGTGGCCGTCGCGCCAAACGCGTTTTGCAATTTGCTCAGCTTCGTCTTCAATGGCCAAGCTGAACTGGTAGAGCCTAGCCGTACTAGCTGCTTCTTGCTCAGTGCTTGCGGGATCCGATGTTACTGTTGTTTCACTCTGAGCGGGATTGAACTCTGTAGGGCGTTCACCTAATGAGTTTTCTCTTTGCTCATTTACGTTTGTTTTTAAGGGCTCTTTACTGGCTGTATTTAAGGCGAGCGTTGTTACTTTACGCTCTGGGTAATTACTTAAACTGAGAATTTGTTTTTTACTTAATGGCCCAATGATGAGTTCGGCTCCTTCAGCCACCGCCTTATCGTAGAGGGCAGTGATGTCATCGGTATTACTATCAAAAAAACGCAGCTCAGGCGTTAGTGGTGATGTTTGTAGGTCATTATAATAAGCCGCCAAAAGGCCTTCTTGGATGGCCTTGCCTAAACTTTCAAGCTTTCCAGATAGCGGTAGAAGCACCGCTATCTGCTGAACTTGTTGATCGGCTAGTTGCAGAATAACAATTAAGTCAGCCGGTAGAAGTTGATTAGCCGGGTGTGTAGGCCAGTTCATTTGCCATTGCTGAATTTCCTGGATTTGTTGGCGATAGTTGGCAGCATTACGTTTGCTTAATGCTGCAAGTGAATACCAGCCTGCTTTTACTTGGTTTGTTTCTTCTTGGCTTAGTCTGGTTAGTTCGCTTTCATCCAGTTCGGCTAGGTATTCCCATAGTAGGTCGTGATTTAATTGCGCGCGCTCATCGTCGGTTTTAAGAAGAAGGCCAAGTGCAATGCGCTGTTCAAATGCACGGATATAGTTGTCTTGATCAAACATGAGTGTTGCACGCTGATCGAGTAGCTTGATCCGAAGTTCAGAGTATTGGGTATCGACATTCTGATCTAGCTTTGCGTCAAATAGATAGCGTTGGGCAAGATAGGGTTCCCCGTCTTTTAGGGCAACGGCACTTTTTAGAAGTGTGAGTCGTAAATATTGATTTTCATTGGTCTTGCTTTGCTCGATACTGTCAAGCAAGGTGTGGCAGCGGTCGATCTGGCCTTGCTTAAATAAGAACTCTGCTGCATTTAATTGCCGTATGATGCGTTCGGTTATAGGTAGCGTTGAAGCTTCTTCTAAGTAGCTGTCTATATTGTTACTACTTAGCTCAAAATCACTGGCATTTTGCTGGGTGGGGGTTGAACCACAGCTGCCTAGGAGTAGGGCTGCGCCAACACATGTTGCCGCTATTAGGCTTTTACTTTGGTTTAGCTTAATTCTTGAACTAAAAAACATCATTCACACGGTATCTGTATTATTAAACAATACGTCTATGTATTTAGCTTGGAACTATAACAAATGAGTAAAGATGGTGTCCTCTATATTGTCGCGACTCCTATTGGTAACCTCGACGATCTCTCGGTTAGGGCATTAAATACCCTGAAGTCAGTGGATCTGATCGCAGCTGAAGATACCCGTCACAGTAAGCGACTTATGAACCATTTTGGTATCGATACAAAGCTCATTGCCTATCATGATCACAGTAGTGAGCAGAAAAGTGCACAGCTAATTGAGCGTTTGGCTGCGGGTGAAAAGATTGCGCTAATTTCGGATGCGGGAACCCCTCTTATTAATGACCCAGGTTATCGTATAGTTAGCGAGGCTCGTGAGCTGGGCTTAACCGTGGTGCCCGTGCCAGGCCCCAGTGCGCCTATTACGGCGCTTAGTGCCTCGGGCTTGCCTACTGATAGCTTTGCCTTTGTCGGTTTTGTGCCAGCTAAGTCGCATGCTAGAAAACAGTTTTTTGAGCGCCACGGTGCGGCAGCTCATACGTTGGTTTGTTTTGAGAGTCCTCATAGGGTGTTAGCTTCTATAGAGGAGGCGGTTGAGGTGCTTGGTGGCGAGCGAAAAGCTGTACTTGCTAGAGAGCTGACTAAAACATTTGAGACTTTTTTGGGGGGCACTTTAGGTGATATTCATGCTGCGCTTATGGCTGATGGCAATCAATGTCGTGGTGAAATGGTGTTAATGATCAGTCCTGCGGAGAAAGAACAGTGTGTTCTCGAGATAGACGAACCTACTGAGCAAATGCTTATGGCTTTGTGTGATGAGTTGCCACCTAAAAAAGCGGCGAGTCTTGTCAGTCAGTTTAGTGGGGTACCGAAAAAGCTTTTGTACCAGAGGGCGGTCGAATTAAAGTCTTAGTGTTCTCTTTTCTTTTACCTGAGTGCCGCTTGCCTTAGTCTGGCAAATAAAGGCTGCCAAGCACTGCGCTACGTTTGGCACCGGTAACGCTTGGGATGTTTCCTGTTTGGCGTGTTATAAAGCGCTGGGCTAACCAAGCAAAGGCCGCAGCTTCCATCCAGTCCGGGTTTATACCTAGCTCGGCACTTGAGCACAATTGGCTTTTAGAGTATTTGCTAAGGCGCTGCATGAGGTATTTATTGTGGATGCCTCCTCCTGATACATAGACCTTTAAGCCCTGGGCTTGCTCATTAAGCTCATTGGCAATGCTGATAGCGCTTAGCTCAACTAAGGTGGCCTGAACATCCTCGGGGCTTATGGGGTGTTCTTGCTCGACAATACTATCAAGCCAGCCGAGGGTGAACTCCTCTTTGCCTGTGCTCTTTGGGGCTCTTTTAGAAAAATAGCTGTGTTGTAATAGCAGCTTTAATAGCTGCTCTGAGCACTGTCCTGTTTTGGCCCAGCTGCCGTTTTTGTCATAGCTTTGCTTATGCTGTTGATGATGCCTGCGAAACCAAGCGTCAATAAGGCCGTTGCCTGGCCCGGTGTCCCAGCCTTGCACCTCTGTATCGATAAGGCTGATGTTGGCAATACCACCGATATTTAAGAAGGCACACTTTTCCCCTTGGGCAAGAAAGGCATTAAATGCTGGGCTTAGAGGAGCGCCTTCACCGCCTAGAGCAATATCTTTACGGCGAAAATCGGCAACGACTTCAATGCCGCATTGAGTTGCAAGTAAGTTCGCATCGCCAATTTGTAGTGTGAAGCCTTTATCTAAGTTAGGGCGATGACGAATGGTTTGCCCGTGGCAGCCGATTGCTCGAATTGTGCTAGGTTCTATTTGGTTTTGCTGTAGTAGGCTCTTAACGGCTTGAGCGTATGCTTCAGCCAAAGCAATATCAACTTGCCCAAGCCTGTCAATTTCATTGTTTGCAGGCTCGAATAAGTCGAGTATCTGCTGCTGCAGATCACTGTCAAAAACCGCTTCGTGGTGAGCAATTAGTTTTATCGAGGTGTTATCTATTTCTAGCAAGGCAGCGTCGATTCCGTCAACGCTGGTGCCGCTCATTAAGCCGATATAGCGTTCAGGTCTTGAACTCATAAGGCCTTGTTTTGTGAGCCTTTGCTGTTTAGCGCAAGCAGGGTTGCAGTCTCGGCTTCAAGCTGGACAACTAAAGGTTGAGTCTGTCGATGAAAATCATCGATGATCTTTGTTGAGATCGATTCTGCTTTAGGGAGCTTCTGCACGATGGTGCGAGGGTTGCGATGGGCGCCATTAAGAAGGAACTCATAATGCAGGTGGGGGCCGGTTACTCGTCCAGTAGCGCCAACTGTGCCGATAACTTGTTTTTGGCGTACGCGCTGGCCAGTTTTTACTTTGCGCTTATGAAGGTGTAAGTATTTGGTTTGTACTCCACCGCCGTGTTGAATCACAACGTAATTACCATTGTATTTGCTGTAGCCTGATTTGATGACTTTACCGTCACCGCTTGACCATACTGGCGTGCCTGTTTTAGCTGCGTAATCTATACCTCTGTGAGGTTTAACTGTTTTAGTCACAGGGTGAAGTCGGCGGGGGTTGAAGTTGCTACTTATACGACGAAAATCGACCGGTGCGCGCAAGAAGGCTTTTTGCATGCTTTTGCCTTCTGGTGTGTAGTATTGGCTTCGGCCGTCTGTATGTACATAGCGAACAGCGCTGAATACTTGGCCTTGGTTGATAAACTCTGCTGATAATATCGGCCCGTTACGAAGTTTTTCCCCGTCTAAAAAGTGTTCTTCATAGAGGATGCGGAAGCTGTCGCCTTTACGTATATCTAAGGCAAAATCGATATCCCAGCCATAAATTTCTGCCAGCTCCATAATAAGCTTGTCATCCATGCCTGCATCAGTGCCTGCTAGATAAAGGCTGCTATTGATAATGCCAGTGCGCGCAGCGATTCTAATGTCAGGCTCACGTAATTCTTTTTCAAGGCTGTAGCGTTCGTTGTCTTTGCTAAAGGTGTAGCGTTCAAGTTTGCTTAATACATAACTAAGCTGTTCTATATCGCCCTCTTTATTCAAGCTAAATTCGAGTGTCTTACCTGGCAGGAGCTTATTAAAGCTAGCTTTATCATCGGTAGCTGCAAGAAAGTTCATCATCTTTCTGTCATTTAAGCCTGCTCGCTTAAATAGACTTGAAAGAGTGTCCCCGTTTCTGATCTTCAGTTTTTCTGTTCGCCACTGGGCAGCGCTATTCGTTTGCGGAGCTGATTCTGCAATGGTGGGCGCAATTGATGGGCTGCTAACGGTAACTGGTAGGCTTATTGTGGTGCGTTGGCGCTCAGGAGTCTTGTTGTTACTCAAAAGCTGTGTGCTTAGTAGGATTGCACCAAGGCCGGCCACTGCCGCAAGGTGTAACTTCGGTATGCGAGAAATAAAGGCCGTTACCGAACTTTTCTTTATCTTTTCAACAAGTTCCATAACTTATTTGTATAACTCATAGGTAAAGCATGTGCAGTGATTCCCGTTATATCAAAGTTCAGCACATTTTTCATCTATCTGAGAGCTTGCTATAGCTATCTCTCGGAGGCCCTTGTATTTGTAAATAGTTAAGGTAAGGTTCCGGCTTTTGCCCATTTTTAGGGGCATTACCATATAAATGTAGTAATAGGGTTGTTATTCATGTCGGCGCAGAACTCAGAATTGTTGCAAGACTTACAAGCACGTGGCTTGGTTGCTCAAATGACCTCGGAGGAGGCCTTGGTAGAGCATCTATCGGGGCAGGGGCGAACTTTGTATTGTGGCTTTGATCCCACTGCAGATAGTTTGCACATTGGTAGTTTGGTTCCTTTGTTGACCTTGAAACGCTTTCAGCAAGCTGGTCATAA
>NZ_CP166840.1:1982500-2162500 GCF_041346925.1 Agaribacterium sp. ZY112
GCTGGAGGTATCACAAGTGCGAATGCTGACATGAGTAACGACAAGGGGAGTGAAAAACTCCCCCGCCGGAAGATCAAGGTTTCCTTTCCAACGTTAATCGGGGAAGGGTGAGTCGGCCCCTAAGGCGAGGCAGAGATGCGTAGTCGATGGGAAACAGGTTAATATTCCTGTACCGACTGTAACTGCGATGGAGTGACGGAGAAGGCTAGGCCAGCACGGCGATGGTTGTCCGTGTTTAAGGTAGTAGGCTGGGGATTTAGGCAAATCCGGATCCCTAAGGCCGAGAATTGATGACGAGCCCTCTTTTGGGCGAAGTGGTTGATGCCATGCTTCCAGGAAAAACTTCTAAGCTTCAGGTTACAGTTGACCGTACTGTAAACCGACACAGGTGATCAGGTAGAGAATACCAAGGCGCTTGAGAGAACTCGGGTGAAGGAACTAGGCAAAATGGTACCGTAACTTCGGGAGAAGGTACGCCGGTTTTGGTGATGGCACTTGCTGCTTAAGCTGAGGCCGGTCGAAGTGACCAGGTGGCTGCGACTGTTTATTAAAAACATAGTACTCTGCAAACACGAAAGTGGACGTATAGGGTATGACGCCTGCCCGGTGCCGGAAGGTTAATTGATGGGGTTAGCGTATGCGAAGCTCTTGATCGAAGCCCCGGTAAACGGCGGCCGTAACTATAACGGTCCTAAGGTAGCGAAATTCCTTGTCGGGTAAGTTCCGACCTGCACGAATGGCGTAACGATGGCCACGCTGTCTCCACCCGAGACTCAGTGAAATTGAAATTGCGGTTAAGATGCCGTATACCCGCGGCTAGACGGAAAGACCCCGTGAACCTTTACTACAGCTTTGCACTGAACTTTGAGCCTACTTGTGTAGGATAGCTGGGAGGCTTTGAAGCGTTGTCGCTAGATAATGTGGAGCCACACTTGAAATACCAGCCTGGTATGTTTGAGGTTCTAACTCTGGTCCCTTACCGGGATTGAGGACAGTGTATGGTGGGTAGTTTGACTGGGGCGGTCTCCTCCCAAAGAGTAACGGAGGAGCACGAAGGTTGGCTAAGCATGGTCGGAAATCATGCGGTTAGTGTAATGGCACAAGCCAGCTTGACTGCGAGACTGACAAGTCGAGCAGGTACGAAAGTAGGTCATAGTGATCCGGCGATTCTGTATGGAAGGGTCGTCGCTCAACGGATAAAAGGTACTCCGGGGATAACAGGCTGATACCGCCCAAGAGTTCACATCGACGGCGGTGTTTGGCACCTCGATGTCGGCTCATCACATCCTGGGGCTGAAGCCGGTCCCAAGGGTATGGCTGTTCGCCATTTAAAGTGGTACGCGAGCTGGGTTTAGAACGTCGTGAGACAGTTCGGTCCCTATCTGCCGTGGGCGTTGGAAATTTGAGAAGAGCTGCTCCTAGTACGAGAGGACCGGAGTGGACGAACCCCTGGTGTTCGGGTTGTCATGCCAATGGCATTGCCCGGTAGCTACGTTCGGACGGGATAACCGCTGAAAGCATCTAAGCGGGAAGCCTCCTTCAAGATAAGATTTCCCTGGGGCTTGACCCCCTAAAGGGCCGTTGAAGACTACGACGTTGATAGGTTGGGTGTGGAAGCGCTGTGAGGCGTTGAGCTAACCAATACTAATTGCCCGTGAGGCTTGACCATATAACAGAGATGAATTTGTTATGTTGAAAGACAGACCAAGAAGAATCGTTACAGAGATTTGGTTTGAGTTAGAAGCATTTGTAGAGTAGATATTAACTTTAGAACCACTAAGAATTTGGCAAACTGCGCTGAAGCGAAAGCTTAGCGACGTTGATTGACTCGAGAGAGTTGGCCACCAGTTTTGCCTGACGACCATAGAGCGTTGGTACCACCTGACCCCATTCCGAACTCAGTAGTGAAACGACGTATCGCCGATGGTAGTGTGGGGAGTCCCCATGTGAGAGTAGGTCATCGTCAGGCTCTTATTAAGAAAAAACCCGAGCTAGAAATAGCTCGGGTTTTTTTATGTCTTTTAATCTATGGTACTTTACTTCAGGTGATGAGCTTGAGTTTCTTTGTGATAAGAGCCACCTTTGGTTTTCTTCTTAGTGCAGCCGCCGTAGGGTTGTGTTAATCCTCCGAGGTTTATCAGGCTCTATTCAGTAGTTGTAGTGACTACTTGGGAAGCTTTACTCTGTCTTTATAGTCCGAATTAAGGTGGAACATTGTTGGCGAGCTTAACTACTATTGTTTTTCTCCTGAGCGTATACTTGCTTATCATAATTAAGCTTTTATTTATCCTATGCTTCTTGAACAGAAAATAAGCTTCCAGCCGAAGAAACGTTTCTTGGTATTTATGGCAGCCTGTAGTTCAAAATTATTTCAAAAGGAAAAGCGATATATCGTTTAAAATTGGTATGAATATTTAGGGTGATACTTATTATTACGCTTTTATCAGTTAGGTGTAGTAAAGGTTATTAATTGGGGGCACAATTAAAAGCTTCGTAAAAATCCTCATAATATGCAAGCACATGAAGACGGCGTTCTGCTCAACTGTACTCCTCCTCGTTTTTGTTAAATACACGTAATTATGACTTTTTTGTTGAATATTCTTCGTCCATTTATGAACTCGATTTCACGTAGCCTGCCTACATATTATAATCATAATATTTCGAACAAAGAGAATGGGTTTTCTGGTTACTGTGGCCGCTCCCTCTGCGTGCCCTTAAAGCGACGCATTGGCCTTCGTATCCTCTAAATGTTCTCAAATAGCCTGATATAAATGGTCTGCTGGCATATTATTATGCAAAATAGGCTTAAGTTCGAAGTCATTTACTTAAAGCCCACACGATCTCTTAAGAGTCGGCTTCTGGGGGGGGTTGAGTGAAGGGAAAAACTCTATAGACTGTCAGTTCTTTATGTACCTGTATCTTCTATTCAATGATGACTAACTCCCAGAAAGCTTTACCCGTAATTAAGAGTCTTTGGATTGGTGACAGGCTTGGACGTATTGAAAAACTGGCATATAAATCATTTGTAGCAAATGGCCATACTATGGAGCTATTTGTTTACGATGATGTGAAAAATGTCCCAAAAGGGGTTGTACTTCGTGATGCGAACTTAATTCTGCCCCGGGAAGATATTTTTGAATATAAAGATAAAAAGAGCGTAGTGGGTTTCTCAGACTGGTTTCGTTATAAAATGATTTATAATGAAGGTGGAGTTTGGGTTGATGCCGACATGATTTGCTTGCGTCCTTTTAGTTTTGCTAATGAAGTTGTATTCGGTAGGCAAGAGGATGGGGTTGTTAATAATGCTGTTGTTGGAGCGCCACCAGGACATTCGTTATTTGGCTTTATGGCTAAGCAGGCTGCAAGCCCTAATGATTTTTTACCTTTCGATTCTTTTAGAGTAAAGAGACGTAAACTCAAGAGGCGATTCCTTCAAGGTAACAAACGAGGGAATGTGAAATGGGGAGAGGCCGGCCCTTTAGGCTTAAGCCAGGCTGTCGAGCATTTCAATCTAGGGATTTTGGCTCTACCTGTCAGGGCCTTTTACCCTATTCATCCTGCCCACTGGGAGCAGGTTTTTGATTCAACTTTTTTTGATGTTGAGCGCTTTTTCCCCGACTCTTACGGCATTCATTTATGGAATGAAATGATGAGAAGAAAGCCGGGCTTTAATAAAGAAGGTGATTTTCCAAAAGACTCTCTAATTGAGCTTCTTGCAGAAAAATATGACCTTTAATACTGATAGTTAAAGTCGCAATTATTCGCTTCACTAGAAGCTACGAAGGAGCCTGGTATTTTTAATATTCCAGCGCTTCCTAGTCGTCTTACCGATATGCGGAGCCATCGTTCGCAGCACGCTCTGCTTGTATGCGGTCGTAAATTTCTTTACGGTGTATTGCAACATCACGAGGCGCACCTATGCCTACCTTAACCTGGTTGCCGCGAGTCTCTAAAAGTGTGATTACCACATCATCGCCAACCATTAACACTTCGCCTTTTTACGAGTAAGTACCAACATAATCATTTCCTTTTATTTGTGTCGTTAACTTTCCCAAGTTCTTGTACGGCCTTGTCCTTGGGCGTGTGTATAGATTACGAGTCTTTACTAAGAGGGGCTTTGCTTATTCAGGCAGTTGTTTGTCTTAGTGCGCCAGAGAGGGCTGAGGGCGTGTCGACGATATAGGTGCGAAGTTTGTGATGTGGCCGCTTGCGGGCCACATTAAAGCTTTTAAGCGCTAACGTTAAGGCCATATTCTTTTAATATGGCCAGCACCCAAGTAAGGGATTCGGTAGTTGGGGGCTCTAAGTCACCAAGTGGGTAATCGAGATTCATTTCTTCCCATTTTGTTTTACCCATTCGATGATAAGGTAAAATTTCTACCCTCTGTACATTATTTAGTGGCTTAAGAAACTCGCCAAGTTTATGGATGCTTTCGCCATCATCGGTATAGCCTGGTATTAATACGTGGCGTATCCAGGTGGGTTTATTTATTTTGCACAGATGTTTGGCAAAGCGAAGGGTATTTGCATTGCTTACTTCAACTAAGTCGATATGCTTTTGGTCATCGACTTGTTTAATATCTAAAAGGACGTGATCGGTTACAGCCATTAGTGCGTCAAGTTTTTCACCCCAAAGCTGGTCGCGAACATAGCCGTTTGTATCTAAGCATGTATGAATGCCTAGTTTTTTGAATTGTTTAAATAATAAGGTTAGGAACTCGGCTTGTAATAGTGCCTCACCACCTGAGACGGTTACGCCTCCGTTGGACGCTCTTAAGAAGCTTGCAAAGGGCAGTACTTTCTCGACAATCTCTGCCACGGTATAAAGATCCCCTGAGTGCAGATCCCAGCTATCTCTGTTGTGGCAGTATTTACAGCGAAACTGACACCCTTGCAGGAATACAACCACTCGTAGGCCTGGGCCATCTATAGCTGTGCAGTTCTCGAAGCTGTGGACACGACCAAGCATGTGGTCCTGATCTATGTCGATAATATCAATATCTTGGAAGCTTTTAACCATAGGGTGAAAACTACTTTAATTGCGTTAAATGTTGTACAAATCAGTGGCAAAAAAAAAGGAAGCCCTAAGGCTCCCTTTTTATTGTAGCTCGAGAGAGCCTTAGACGTCACAGCCAGATACACAGCCGTGGAAAGTACGACTGATAACATCTGCTTGCTGCTCTTTAGTGAGTTTGTTGAAGTTCACTGCGTAGCCAGATACACGAATAGTTAGCTGAGGGTATTTCTCAGGGTTTTCCATCGCATCTACTAGCATTTCACGAGCAAAGACGTTTACGTTTACGTGGTGACCTCGAGCGCCAGCATAACCATCTAATAAGCCAACAAGATTGGTTACTTTAGATTGATCGTCACTACCAAGAGCATTAGGTACCATACTCATGGTGTAACTAATACCATCTTGAGCAAACTCAAATGGAATCTTGGCAACGGATAGTAGTGCAGCTAGTGCGCCTTCGGTGTCACGCCCATGCATTGGGTTTGCGCCAGGAGCAAACGGCTCGCCAGCACGTCGGCCGTCAGGCGTGTTACCAGTCTTCTTACCGTAAACTACGTTTGAAGTAATGGTGAGTACACTCTGAGTTGCTTCAGCATCACGATATGTTTTATGGCTTTGAACATGCTCCATAAAGCGTTTAACAATTTCTTGCGCAATGCTATCTACGCGGTCG
This sequence comes from Agaribacterium sp. ZY112, assembly GCF_041346925.1. Lineage (NCBI taxonomy): Bacteria > Pseudomonadati > Pseudomonadota > Gammaproteobacteria > Cellvibrionales > Cellvibrionaceae > Agaribacterium > Agaribacterium sp. ZY112. The sequence goes on from NZ_CP166840.1 coordinate 1,988,191, forward strand.
TCATTGTTACCAAATTTAGGGAAGTCTCCTTCAATTTCGTAATCTTGAGCTAGACCATTTTCGCCAATTACCGGTTTCACCTTGGCGTATTTAATAGCACTTAATGAATCGGCAACGATGCTCAAGCCTGCAATACCACACGCTAAGGTGCGTTTGATGTCACGATCGTGCAGAGCCATTAATGGTGTTTCATATGCGTATTTGTCGTGCATATAGTGGATAGCGTTCAAGGCACTTACATAAACTTTAGCTAACCAAGCCATATACTCATCAAAGCGCTGATATACGGTGTCATAATCGAGTTCGCCAGTGAGTACGTCCATTTTTGGAGCTACTTGTGCGCCGCTCTTTTCATCTACACCGCCGTTGATAGCGTAAAGCATGGTTTTAGCTAGGTTTGCACGTGCACCAAAGAACTGCATTTGTTTACCGATAGGCATCGCACTCACACAACAAGCAATGCCGTAGTCATCGCCAAACTTATCACGCATCAAGTCATCACTTTCGTATTGAATTGATGAGGTGTCGATACTCACTTTGGCGCAGAATTCTTTAAAGCCAAGTGGCATTTGCTCTGACCACAATACAGTTAGGTTTGGCTCTGGAGCAGGCCCTAAGTTGTAAAGAGTTTGTAGAACACGGAAAGAGCTCTTAGTTACCAGTGGGCGACCATCAAGACCAACACCACCAATAGACTCTGTTACCCAGGTTGGGTCACCAGAGAAAAGTTCATCGTATTCAGGGGTGCGCAAGAAGCGAACTAAACGAAGCTTGATAACCAAATCGTCGATCATTTGTTGTGCTTCGTCTTCACTTAAGGCGCCAGCTTCTAGGTCGCGTTGGATAAACACATCTAAGAAGGTGGAAACACGACCAAAGCTCATTGCTGCGCCGTTTTGGCTCTTAACCGCTGCAAGGTAGCCAAAGTAGGTCCACTGAATGGCTTCTTTTGCATTGGCAGCAGGGCCGCTAATATCAAATCCGTAGCTGGCAGCCATCTCTTTGATTTCAGCAAGTGCACGAACTTGCTCACTTAGTTCTTCACGTAAGCGGATGGTATTTTCAGTTAGTTCCCAGCTGTCTGTTTCTGACTTTTCAGCAAGTTTGGCTTTTGTTAGGAAGTCGATGCCGTATAGAGCTACACGACGGTAGTCACCAATAATACGACCACGGCCGTATGCATCTGGAAGTCCAGTAACAATACCGGCTTTACGGCAGCGAAGAATCTCAGGGGTGTAAGCATCAAAAACACCGTTGTTATGAGTCTTGCGATACTTGGTGAAAATCTCAGTAACTTTCGGGTCTAATGGCTTGTTATATGTGTCACAAGAACCTTGAACCATACGGATGCCGCCGTAAGGTACGATAGCACGCTTTAAAGGAGCATTGGTTTGTAAACCGACGATGCTTTCAAGGTCTTTGTTGATGTAACCCGGCTCAAAGGCGGTAACACCTGCAGGGTTAACGGTATCGATATCGAGAGGGCCACCCGCTTCTTGTTCTTTTTTAAGAAGCTCTAGAGTTTCAGCCCACAACTGTTTAGTTGTTTCGGTAGGACCTGCAAGAAACTCAGCAGTACCTTCGTAAACAGTATAGTTGCGCTGGATAAAGTCTCGAACGTCAACGCTGCTCTGCCAAGGGCCTGCGCTGAATCCCTGCCATTGTTGAGGTACGTCAGCTTGGCTGACTTCGGCTTTATCCAAGTTAATATCGGCTTTCTGGTTCATGTATGTCCTACCTTTTAAATACATCCTGCGGCTTCGACCTTGTGGGCCTTTCCGCATACGGATAAGTGTGTGAATAGTTCGCTTAGAGCTAGTCCAGCTATGAGTTCATGGTAGACCTCGTCCGCAACAAAAAATTGATCGAGAACAAATTTTTACTCGGTTTGTTACCGTTAGTATCGATAAAAAAGACCTTGTTACCAAGGTAAGCGTTTTACCTAAATTTACCCTCTTGAAGTTACTGGCAGTATCGAAGTGTTTTCCTCATCGGCAAGCTTTATAATCGCTCTTTTGCTTCACTTGGCAGAGCGCCTTTATGGATTGTCCTTTTGTACACTTGCGTGTTCGCACTGAATTTTCTCTAGTCGACAGTATAGTTCGAGTTAAGAAACTCATTTCTGCGTTAGATCAGCAAAATCAGCCCGCATGTGCGGTGTCTGATCTTCATAACTTCTTTGGTTTAGTAAAGTTTTATAAAGCGGCACAAGGAGCTGGTATTAAGCCTATTTGTGCGGCTGACTTTCATCTTATGCCTGAAGAATATGATACTCGTGTGAATGTACTATCGCTTTATGCGATGGATGAGCAAGGTTATCGCAACATCACTGAGCTCATTTCTCTGTCTTATACAGAAGGGCAGAAGTTGGGTCTGCCCCATATTCGTAAAACTTGGCTTGAAGAAAAAAACGAAGGGGTGATTGCTCTTTCTGGTGCGAAGTTTGGTGATATTGGTCAAGCTATTTTGGTCGGTGATAGCGCTCACGCTCAAGAGTTAGCTCGTGAGTATGCGCGCATTTTCGAAAACCGTTTCTATATTGAATTACAGCGCACTGCCCGAGAAGGCGATGAGCGTTATTTACATGAAGCTTTAGCCTTGGCCGATGAGCTGGGCTTGCCTGTTGTGGCGACCAATGATGTGCGCTTTTTAGAGGAAAGTCAGTTCGAGGTGCACGAAGCTCGAGTATGTATTGGTGAGGGGCGTGCGCTCGACGATCCTCGCCGTGAGCGCCGTTATAGCAATCAACAATATCTTAAGTCGCCAGAGCAGATGTGTGAGCTGTTTGCCGATATCCCTGATGCCCTAGCGAATAGTGTGGAAATCGCTAAAAGATGCAGCTTGGACATACGTTTGGGGGATTATTTTCTACCCGAATTCCCTATTCCCGAAGGGTTAACTGAAGATGAGTTTTTTGCCAAAATCAGTTACGAAGGGCTTGAAGATCGTTTAGTTCGTATTCTTGATAAAAGTGACCCTGACTATGCGGCTAAGAAAAAGGTTTATACCGATCGGCTGCAATTCGAGCTCGATATTATTTGTCAGATGGGGTTCCCAGGTTACTTCCTGATTGTAATGGACTTTATTCAGTGGGCAAAAGATCACGACATACCTGTTGGGCCTGGTCGAGGTTCCGGTGCTGGATCTTTGGTTGCTTATGTCTTGATGATTACCGATCTAGACCCGCTTGAATACGACTTGCTCTTTGAGCGCTTTCTAAACCCAGAGCGTGTATCGATGCCCGATTTCGATATTGATTTCTGCATGGAGAAACGCGATCGTGTCATTGGTTATGTGGCTGATAATTATGGCCGCGAAGCGGTAAGCCAGATTATTACGTTTGGTACGATGGCTGCTAAAGCTGTGGTGCGAGATGTTGCTCGAGCTCAAGGTAAAAGTTACGGCCTAGCCGATAAGCTTTCTAAGGCTATTCCCCCTGATCCCGGCATGACACTGGATAAAGCCTTTGAGCAAGAAGAGCCGCTGCGAGATTTATTAAAGCATGATGGCGATGCCGGTGAAATTTGGGAGATGGCCTTACAGCTTGAGGGTGTTGCTCGAAACGTAGGTAAGCATGCTGGGGGCGTGGTGATTGCTCCTACAAAACTGACGGACTTTGCACCTTTATACTGCGATGAAAGCGGCAGTGGTTTAGTCACCCAATTTGATAAAAACGATGTCGAAGATGCAGGCTTGGTGAAGTTTGACTTCCTTGGTCTAAGAACCTTGACCATTATCGATTGGGCATTGGCGATGATTAACGCTCAACGGGCTAAGCGAGGTGAAGAGGCTGTTGATATTAGCGCGATCGCCTTGGATGATCCGGCAACGTTTACTTTGCTAAACAAAGCAGAAACGACTGCCGTATTCCAGCTGGAGTCGCGTGGTATGAAGGATCTGATCAGTCGACTCCAGCCCGATAACTTAGAAGACATGATTGCTCTGGTGGCCTTGTTCCGCCCTGGGCCACTGCAATCGGGCATGGTTGATGACTTTATCAATCGTAAGCATGGTCGTGCCGAAGTGGCCTACCCCGACTCGAAGTATCAGCATGAGAAATTAAAGCCGATACTTGAGCCCACCTATGGCGTCATTGTTTACCAAGAACAAGTGATGCAGATTGCGCAGGAGCTTGCTGGCTACACCCTCGGTGGTGCAGATATGCTGCGTCGTGCGATGGGTAAAAAGAAGCCCGAAGAAATGGCAAAGCAGCGTTCGACGTTTGCTGAAGGTGCTGCTAGCCAAGGTATCGACCCTGATTTAGCAACCAAGATTTTTGACCTAGTAGAGAAATTCGCAGGTTATGGTTTTAACAAGAGTCACTCTGCCGCTTATGCGCTAGTCAGTTATCAGACTGCTTGGCTAAAAGCGCATTACCCTGCCCACTTTATGGCGGCGACCATGAGCTCCGATATGGATAAGACCGACAAGGTCGTTATCTTTATTGAAGAATGCCGCAATATGAAACTCAACCTATTACCCCCCGATGTCAATCGTGGCGAATTTCAGTTCACAGTTGATGATAATAACAATGTTATTTACGGCCTTGGGGCTATCAAAGGGCTTGGTGAGGGCCCAATTGAAAGCATACTTGAAGCGAGAAATGAAGGTGGGCCATTTAAAGATCTGTTTGATTTTTGTGATCGGGTGGACTTACGCAAGGTGAATAAGCGTGCTCTAGAAGCTTTAGTTCGAAGTGGAGCGGTTGATAATTTGGGCTCTGGTGCGGAGCTCGATTACGATCGGTCTATGATGAGTTCCGCGATACCCGAAGCGGTCAAAGCGGCGGAGCAAAGTGCTGCGAATGCCAATGCCGGAATGATGGATTTATTTGGTGAGGTCGTACCCGGTGCGGATGAACATAGTGACCCTTATGCTGAGTTTACCCGTGTTCGCCCATGGAGTATTAAAGAGCGATTAAACGGTGAGCGCGATACCTTGGGTTTATACCTTACTGGGCATCCGATTGACGAGTATGAAGATGAATTAAAGTACTTTGCTTCTAGTCGTTTGGTTGAGCTTAAGGCGGACAAAGCGAAACAAACAGTTTGCGGTTTGGTCGTAGCGTTTCGTGTGATGAAAACCAAGCGTGGTGACACCATGGCTTTTGTTACTTTGGACGATAGAACCGCACGCTTGGAGGTCGCTATTTTCTCGGATACTTATAATGAAAACCGTGAAAAACTGCAAAAAGATGCTCTACTGGTCATCGAAGGGCAGGTCAGTCGTGACGACTACAATGGCGGTCTTAAAATGCGTGCTGATGCCGTACGTGACTTTGCTGAAGCTCGTCAAAATAGACTGCAAGCGATCGAGGTCCAGCTTTATGCTGAGCAACTAGGACCTAGTTATGCCAAAGAGCTGGGTTCTGCAATACAGGAGTACGCCGGAGAGTGTCCAATACGTATTCGTTACCACCGAGACGATACCAGTATCGAGCTCGATCTAGGAGAGGCTTGGCGGGTGAATACCAGTGATGAATGCATCCATAATTTACGCTCTATTTATGGTGCTAAATCCGTGTCTTTACTCTACCGCTGATATGTGGGCCTTGGCTTTAAGAGCGCTGCTAGGAGTGGTAGACTTACGCCCCAAATTTGAGGGGGTGGCTTTGGCGACCCCGACAGCTCTTTTGAGAGCTAGAGATAGGTAGATAAGGTATGAACCTCGATTATCTAGACTTTGAGCAGCCGATTGCTGAGCTTGAAGGCAAGATTGAAGAATTAAAGCTTGTTGGTGCAGATAACGACATCAACATTGGTGATGAAATTACGCGCTTACAAGATAAGAGCCTCAAACTCACCGAAAATATTTACTCTGACCTTAGTCCGTGGCAGGTCGTGCAAGTGGCTCGCCACCCTCATCGCCCTTATGCTGCGGATTATATCGAGCGTATCTTTGACGACTGGGATGAGCTACACGGTGATCGCCACTTTGGTGATGATCACGCGATCATTGGTGGTATTGGTCGTATAGGTGGCAAGCCCGTCATGGTTATTGGTGAAGAAAAAGGCCGCAGTGTTAAAGATAAGGTTTATCGCAATTTTGGTATGCCAAAGCCGGAAGGTTACCGCAAGGCATTGCGCCTTATGGAAATGGCTGAGCGTTTTAAGTTGCCTGTACTTACTCTAATTGATACTCCGGGAGCTTATCCTGGTATCGATTCTGAAGAGCGTGGCATTAGTGAATCTATCGCTCAAAACCTTGCTGTCATGTCGCGCTTACGTACGCCGATTATCTGTACGGTTATTGGTGAAGGTAGCTCCGGTGGTGCTTTGGCGATTGGTGTTGGTGATCAGCTTAATATGCTGCAGTACTCAACTTATTTTGTCATCTCGCCTGAAGGTTGCGCCAATATTATTTGGAAGACCGTTGAAAAAGCCCCGTTGGCGGCTGAAGCGATGGGGGTAACCTCAACGATTCTAGAAGAACTGGGTATTGTTGATGAGACTATTCCAGAGCCTTTGGGGGGCGCACATCGCGATATAGATGCGATGGCGGCAACGCTAAAAGAGCGTCTTCTTGCTCAAATTGACTCTTTTGAGGGGCAAGATATTGATGAGTTACTTGAAAAGCGTTATCAGCGCTTAATGAGTTATGGTAACGGGCCTGTTTGAGCCTGTTAAAGCCCCTCCTTTAAAGCCGCACATGTTGCGGTTTTTTTATGCCTGTCATTTGCTTCTATTAAGGCTAGCTTAGCGAGAGGGCACATTACTTATAGGAGTCTATACTCAGTGAAGAGCTAAAAGAGAGAGTTTTTTCATGTTTAATCTGAGTGTACGCAGGGCGGTGTTGATTGTTGTGGTCGGGGGCGTTTTTGCAGTTGGTTTTATCTCTGTAGCGAGTTTTCTACAGCTAAATCAAGGTATCAACGACTATGACCAGTTGCTAAGTGAAGAATTACAATCCGCTATTGAGACCGAGCGCTTGGGTTTGGGGTTTAAGACTCAGGTACAAGAGTGGAAAAATGTGCTTTTGCGCGGCCACACTGATAGCGACAGAGAAAAGTATTGGCAGAAGTTTCAAGCTAAACAGAGAGATAACCAAACTTTAGCCGCCTCGCTATTAAAAAGAGACTTACCTGCTGAAGCGAGAGCGAAGATTGAAAGCTTTAAGCAGGAGCACGCTCGTATATTTAGTTTGTACAAACAAGGTTATCAAACGTTTGTGAGATCTGATTTTGATCCGACGGTCGGCGATAGCAGTGTACGGGGGATTGATAGGGGGCCGGCTAAAGATTTGAGTTCTGCTGTTAATCTACTAGAGGAGCTGGTTGCAGAGCATTCAAACGAAATATCAGAGCGCGCCCACAGCACTATAAATAGAGGGATCGCTATTCTAGTTGTCGCGGTACTGCTGGTTTCCGTTTTGTCTTGGCACTTAGTTAGCTCCAAAATAAGTCGGCCTATTTATCGTTTGCGGGGGGCTATCAATCAGATTGCAGCGGGCGACTTTTCAGTCTCACTGCCAGAACCTAGTACGGATGAAATTGGTGATGTGATTCGTGCAGTGGAAGTATTGCAAAATAAGTTACTCAATTCGACAGAAAACCTGTTATCAACGATGCAGGTGCTTGAAAGTGCTGACTTTAAACTGGCTGGTGCAACTGAAAAGATCCAGGGAGCTACGCATGAACAATATCAACGTACAGATATGGTCGCATCGGCGATGACAGAGATGTCAGCAAGCTCTCGAGAAATTGCGGACCAAGCACAGGAAGCTGCTGCAGCCTCTAATGAAGCCGATCAAGCAGCCACAGAAGGTGAGCGTACGATGGCGCGAGCCATCGATACCATATCCCATATGAAGGAGCACATTAGTTCGACTACGGATGTGATTCGCAGTTTAGAGCAAAGTACAACTCAGGTTGGCACAGTGCTGGATGTCATCGGTGGTATTGCTGAGCAAACCAACCTACTTGCTTTGAATGCGGCGATTGAGGCCGCCCGCGCAGGAGAGCAAGGGCGAGGTTTTGCAGTTGTTGCCGATGAGGTAAGGACCTTAGCTCAGCGCACGCAAGAGAGTACGGCCGAGATTAACCAGATCATTGAGACGGTGCAAGGTGGTGTGACTGAGGCGGTTAAGGCGATTGAGACAGGCCAAGGACAGTCGGAAGAGAGCATGGCTACTGTCAGTGCGACAGGGGAGTCTCTCACGGCTATTCGAGCGGCAATTGATCGTATAAGTAGTGTCAATCAGTTTATAGCCGGCTCTGTGCAAGAGCAGAGTACAGTCAGTGAAGATATCACAGAGAAAATTACCGAAATAGCAGGCATAGCTAACGATAGCGCTGACCAAGCTGCTGCTGTGCAGGCTGCTGCGGATGATGTACGTTCAACTCGAGAACAGCTGGAGCGAGTGGTTAACGAAATTCGTCATGCTTAAATAGGCTGTCTTGCCTGCTGTGAGCCACGTATAATACTGCGCTCACAACAGGTAAGTACATGGCTGAACAACATTCATCTCCCCCTTCATCTTCGCAAAATAAGGCTCACTTAGAGCAGCTTGCGCAGTGTCGACGCTATTTAAGCGAATTAGATCATTTAAGCCGTTCAAAGTTGGGTGCTCAACTGAACGCTATTGAGCGTCGTTTAAAACAAAATCAGCCCGTTGATAAAAACCTGTTACAGGTCGAAGACTCGATTTTAAAAGCACAAGAGAGGCAACTGCAAAAGCAGCAAGCTCGGCCTAAGTTTATCGAGTTTCCGGACGTGCTGCCTGTTGTCATGCGCAAAGAGGAAATTAGTGAAGCAATAGATAATAACCAAGTCGTGGTTATTGCCGGTGAAACAGGCTCCGGAAAGACCACCCAATTACCCAAGTTATGTCTCGAGCTAGGCTTGGGTTTAAAAGGCTTAATTGGCCATACGCAGCCACGTCGTATTGCCGCAAGAACCGTTGCAGCGAGAATTGCTGAAGAGTTAAAACAAGAGTTGGGTAGTTTAGTCGCTTATCAAGTTCGCTTTTCCGATAATAGCACTGCCAATACTGCTATTAAGCTTATGACCGACGGTATTTTACTGGCGGAAATCCAGAACGATCCATTGCTCTTGCGTTATGACGTAATCATTATTGATGAGGCGCATGAACGCAGTTTAAATATTGATTTTTTATTAGGCTATTTAAAACAGCTTTTACCTAAGCGCCCTGATCTTAAGCTTATTGTTACTTCTGCGACGATTGACGTGCAGCGTTTCTCTAAGCACTTTAATAAAGCTCCGGTTATTGAGGTCAGCGGTCGTACTTACCCAGTGGAACTGCGTTATCGGCCTTGGCAAGATGAAGCGGAAGAGTTGGCTGAAGCCCTTGTTTCATGCACTGAAGAAATTCTACAAGAGAGCCGTGGTCAAGGCGGCGATATACTGGTCTTTTTAAGTGGTGAACGTGATATTCGTGAAGTTTCTCTCGCTTTAAAACGTGCCAATTTAGCCGGTTTAGAAGTCTTGCCTCTTTACGCGCGTTTGAGTCTTGCTGAACAAAATAAAGTTTTTGGCTCTCACAAAGGCAGGCGTATTATTTTAGCGACCAATGTCGCAGAGACATCGTTAACTGTGCCCGGAATTCGTTATGTCATTGATACCGGTACGGCACGAATCAGCCGCTACAGTTTAAAAACAAAAGTACAGCGCCTGCCTATAGAGGCGATTTCTCAAGCGAGTGCCAATCAGCGCTCTGGGCGCTGTGGTCGTGTCAGTAATGGTATTTGTTACCGCCTTTATTCAGAAGAAGATTTTTTAAGTAGGCCAGAATTTACTGATCCTGAAATTCTACGCACTAATTTAGCCGCCGTAGTTTTGCAAATGCTGCATTTGCGTATGGGGAAGGTAGAAGATTTCCCCTTTGTCGATAAACCTGATGGGCGGCTGATTAAAGATGGTTATAAATTATTAGAAGAATTACAGGCGGTTGATAAAAAAGGCCACATGACCAAAGTCGGTCGGCAGTTTAATAGACTGTCTTTGGATCCTCGCTTTGCTCGTATGATCTTGGCTGCTCATAGTCAGGGCTGCTTAAACGAGGTGTTGATCATTGTTACTGCGCTTACGATTCAAGATCCTAGAGATCGTCCTGCTGATAAACAACAAGCTGCTGATGAAAAACATAGGCGTTTCTGGCAAGAGGGGAGCGATTTTCTTGCTTATGTGAATCTGTGGAATTACATTGAACTTCAGCGTCAAGAACTTAGCCAAAATCAGTTAAGGCGTTTATGTAAAAAAGAGTTTTTAAATTTTTTGCGCCTTAAAGAATGGCGTGAGCTCCACTATCAAATTAAATTACAGTGTAAGGAGCTTGGCTTTAAATTAAATCAAGAGCCAGCATCAGATGCCGCTGTGCATCAAGCGATATTAACTGGTTTATTATCTAATGTCGGTGCGAGAAACTTAGAGGAAAGTGAGCGTGATTATTTGGGTTCCCGCTCACGTAAATTTCATATTTTTCCAGGTTCTAGCTTAAGAAAGAAAAAGTTACCGTGGTTGATGGCGGCTGACTTTATTGAAACGTCCCAGCTCTATGCTCATTGCGTTGCGAAAATTGACCCTGCATGGGTTATTCATGCCGCCTCTCACTTGGTTAATAAGCAGTATTCTGAACCTCACTATGATGTAAAAAGCGGTTCTGTAAAAGCCTATATGAAAGTCAGCTTATGGGGCTTGGTATTGGCGGAAAAGAAGCGAGTTGATTACAGTCAAATTGATGCTAAGGCTTGTAGAGAAGTTTTTATACGCAGTGCCTTAGTTGAGGGGCGCTATCGTGGTAAGGGACTGTTCTTTAAAGAAAATCAAAAATTAATTAGTTCTATTTCAGAATTAGAAGCTAAATCACGTCGACGCGATATATTGGTTGATGATGAGCAGGTCTTTGAGTTTTATGAGGCTCGAATACCTGAAAAAGTCATCAATCTTCGCGGCTTTGAACATTGGCGTAAAGCTGCAGAAAAAGAGCAGGCTAAATTGCTTTTTCTTAAGCAAGAACAGTTGATGTTGCATTCTGCCGATGCCATTAGTGAGGAGCAGTTTCCCGCTTCGATTTTAAATGCAGGCTTGAGCCTACCTGTGCGTTATGAGTTTGAGCCTAGTCGCCAAAATGACGGCTTAAATGTGATGACGCCTGTTGATTTGTTGCATCAGCTGGATGTCTTTGAACTTGAGTGGCTTGTCCCTGGTATGCTTAAAGACAAGTGTGTCGCTCTTGTTAAAAGTTTACCTAAACAGCTGCGTAAGCACTTTGTACCAGTCCCCTCGTTTGTGGAACGAGCATTAGCAAGGATGACACCCGGTACGGGTTCTTTAACGGATGCGCTGGCAGAGCAGTTACAGTATCTCAGCCGAGTCGATCTAAGTGATGCTCATTGGGATACAGAGCAAATCGACAGTTTCTATAAGGCAAATATCGTTGTTGTTGATGAAAACAATAAAGTTATCGATCAAAGTCGAAACTTAGAGGATTTACGCAAGCGTTATAAAGCTAAGGTCGAGCTGTCGCTACAGGACATCGGTAGCGACATAGAAAGAAAAGATTTGCAGGCATGGGACTTTGATTCACTTGGGAAGAGCTGCTCATTGAAGCGGGGTTCTATTCAGGTTAAAGCTTACCCTGCGTTATTGTGTGAGCCTAAATCTCGTAAGGTAGATATCAAATTATTTGATAACCCTCTTGAGGCCGAAGCTGCCCACGCACGTGGTATTTGTCAGTTGGCTCTTAATGAATTGGCAGAAACAGCTAAATATGCGCGTAAGAATCTGCTTAAAGGAAAAGACATAGGTTTAGCCTTAGTCGATCTTGGTTCAAGGGAGCAAGTTGCAGATGATATTTTACTCGCTTCTGTTCGGCGAGCTTGCTTTGATGGTGAGCTCGATGTTCGAGAAAAGGCACAATTTTTCTCCAGCATCGAGCAAGGACGAAGTCAGGTAGTTGAGTTGAGCGAGGAGTATGAGGCATTATTGCTCGAGAGTTTGAAATCGGTTTTGGACATCCGAAAGCAGCTTAAGGCCAGTAAGAATGCTTTAGCTTTAGCTTTTGTTTTTTCAGATGTTCAGCACCAGCTAACACAACTTATGTATCCTGGCTTTTTGTTTGATAGCCCATGGTCTTGGCTTAAGCACTTGCCGCGTTACTTAAAAGCATTGAGCTTGCGCTTAGAAAAGGCCGCGCAAAAGATGACCACGGATCGGGCTGCAATGTATCAGGTTCAGGCTTTGTGGCAGCAGCATGAGGATAGATTGAAGCGCGAGGGGCAGGCGGCGTATTTTAAAAACTCGGCATGGCAAGATTATCGCTGGATGTTAGAGGAATTACGTGTATCTCTTTTTGCGCAAAATTTAAAAACGGCGGTTGCCGTTTCAGAAAAGCGTTTAAAAAAACAATGGCAAGAGAGTCTTTAGGCAAAGGGTTTGATATCTTGAATATAGTGCGGTTGGTCCTTATTTGCTGGAGTATGGTAATGCTCAGTGCCTGTGCAAGCCACTCAGGTTCTGATGAGCAGAGCAAGCAAGTGGATCCGTGGGAGGGGGTTAATCGCAAGGTATTTGCTTTTAACATGGGGCTTGATAAGTGGTTGTTTCGCCCAGTGGCTAAAACTTACGACTTTATTACCCCGGCACCTATTCAAACAGGTATTGGTAACTTTTTTAGTAATATTGGTGAGGTGGGCAATGTTGCCAATGACGTGATGCAGTTGAAGTGGAAGCAAGCAGGTAACGATAGTTTGCGCTTTGCTGTGAACTCAACCGTTGGTTTGTTGGGGGTGCTTGACGTTGCCTCGCGTGTGGGGCTAGAAGAAAACGAAGGTGAAGATGTTGGTCAGACCCTTGCTCACTGGGGGGTGGCTCAAGGTCCTTACGTTGTGCTTCCTTTTTTGGGGCCTAGTACTGTGCGAGAGGGCTTGGCTTTACCCGTTGATTTTTATGTCTTAGACCCCGTGGCTTATATTGATCGGCAAGCGGTACTAAATACCATGGTAGGTACGCGCTTGGTCCATAATCGAGCCGGTCTATTTGATATTGAAGAGCTAGCCTCTGGGGATTTGTACGTGTTTATGCGTGATGCCTATTTGCAGCGCAGAGAATACCTCGAAAATGATGGCGAAGTTGCTCTAGATTATGAGGACGAATTTGGTGATGAGGACTTTTAGCTAAGAAGCTTTGCCACATTTTATGACGGCTTATTAATCGTTAAGAGCGTTTGTCTATTGTCGCTCTTAACGGTCACTAGGGGCCATTCTCAATGGCTTTAGCCCTGCACCTAGAACCAAGTTACTAGTGAACTAGTAACTTAAGAATGCAGTGTTTTACCTGCTTGCAGGTCTAATCCAAAACGGTATCTATTTTTAAGCCAAGCAGGCAGCTGAGTTGTTCAGAGCTGGGTTTAGAAATAATACGGCTGACGTGGGTATGTGCTCTTAGTATCGGTGAATGGCCGTGATCGGAGCTGATAATAACTTCTAAAGACGTGCCAACGGGTAGGGTTGTTTCCGTTTCGACTAAAAGCCCGCCCCCACTTAAGTCTTTACATATGCCCATCTGCGGAGCTTGCCCATCATCGAAGATTAGTTTGATTGGGCTATCTATCTTCATGCGAATAAAGCCGCGCTTTTCATGGTAACTCTGATTACTTGCACTCATTGTGAATCCTTTTGAAGTGAATGTAACGGAGTGACCACAGCAGTCTAAATGTTGCCGTGGCTGTATATAAGTTGTTCGATCATGCCTACCGTAACGTAAATTTGACTCTTTGTGTAGCTTGAAAGCCGAGTTTAATGGGAGTACTGTTGCCCCGTTTTTATTTGTTGCTGCATTTCTCATTTACAGTGCTGATTGTGTGAATACAAGTAACGGCTTTGATGCTGACAATAATTAAAGCTATGGCTGCTCTGTTTGACCATAGCCTCAGGGATGTTGAGCTATTGAGCTCACCTAAAGTGATCGTGTGTACCGCTAATGTGGGGTACTTGGGTGTGGTAGTAGAATGATAAATAATGGTGAGATTAAGGTCGCGGATAAGGACGGAGTCTTTATCATCAAAATGACCGGTGATGTACGGCTCACGCTAAGCCTTTCTTTGGATGATTTTTTAGAAGAAATGTTTACCAGTGAGGGCTTTAGCTCGGTTATTTTTGATCTGAGTGAGGCTGAAGCCATCGATAGTACAACCTTGGGCCTGATGGCGAAGGTATCGCTCAAAGGGCGAGCTTTGCATCATATGGACCCTATTGTCATCACTCGAAACCCGATGATTATTCGTTTATTGGATTCAATGGGTTTTTCGGAAATACTTCAGATTGTTGAGTCTGCTCAGATAGGGCACGATGACTTCCAAGTCTTGCACAGCCCCGATTTAGCCTTTGATGAAGAAGTGGTGCGGCAGAAAGTACTTGAAGCACATAAAAGCTTGGTTGAATTAAACGATGACAATAAAGAAGTGTTTAAAGAGCTTATACAGTCTCTAGAAAGCCCTAAATAAACTGTAGATAGTAAAAAGCCGCCTAGTAATAAAGGTGACTTTGTGATCAATGCGTATAAGGCCTAATGCCTTGCTGTCTGTTCATTGCCTTTTCTTTTAAGTGGGCCGCTAATATGAAAGCGGCCCACTTATAAGGCTTATGTTAAGGTCTAAGCTAGTTCAAAAGCGATACGTCGCTTGTCTAAATCGATGCCGCTAATTTTGATTTCCACCTCATCATTGGCGTACCACGTGTTGTCACCGACACTTAGCTTAAGGCGTTTGGCATCAAACTGTTTTTCAACTTTTTTATCGAATAAGACAAAGCCTTCGATACCGGTTTCATCTAAACGTACGCCAAAGCCCTGTTGAGTAACGATGCGTACGCGCCCCGTAGCAGTTTGGCCAAGCAGTGTTTGGCCAAATAAACAGTGTAACCACTGTAGTAGCTCTCTATCTGCTTGACGCCCATTGCGGATACTTTCATTTAGTTCAGCAAGCTGGGCGTCGTTTAAGCTTGGTGCTTTTTGGCCTTTGAGTATGGCTTGTATACACCAGTGGTTATAGAGATCAGCAAAACGACGAATCGGCGAGGTCATCGGTGCGTAATGAGCTACGCCAAGACCAAAGTGAGGGCCTGCCTCGGTGCTAAGTTCTGCGCCTTGCATGAGTCTGCGCAGTGCGGGTAGGAATTTAGCCTTTTCTGAGTCCGCAGTTAGGGTGCGCTGCATGCTGTTGTGAGCTTCTAGGCTGCTCAGATCACCAAAGTCTAAGCCCTCTTCCTTAAAGAGTGCGACAGCCTCACCTACACGATCCTCTCTAAAGCCTTTGTGCACCATAAATAAGCCACATTGGTGCTTAGCAAGAAACTCACCTGCAGCCATGTTACAGGCAACCATAGACTCTTCTACAAGCTGTTGTGCGCTGTTTCTTTGGCGAGGGGTAATGCTTTCAATATGACCTTTGTCGTCAAGTCGATGATCGTAGTCGCCGTGGTCTTCATTTAAAAGGAAGTGGGTTTCACGATAGTCTCGGCGTTTTTGGCTTAGTTCGGCAAGCGTATCGAGTGAGGTGCTCAATGGTGCGTCTAGGCCTTCCGCATCACTGTTATCTAAATAGTTGGCAACCTGCTCGTAGCTGAGTTTGGCGGCCGAGTTGATTTCGGCAAGTTGAAACTCAGAGTGAGTGACTTCTCCTTGCGAAGATAATTTGAGGTTGCAAACTAAAGCTGGTTTTACTTTTTTCTCTTCTAAAGAAAATGCGTAATGAGCAATGGCTGCCGGTAGCATTGGAACAGTTCCGCCTAGCAAATAAACAGACTGGCTGCAGCTTTGGGCTTGCTTAGCAATGGGGGTGTCGGCCTGTAAGAAGCTGGCAGGGTCCGCTATCGCAATATGCAATAGGTAGTTATCACCTTGTTTCTCGGCGAACAGGGCGTCATCCATGTCGAGAGTTGAAGCAGAATCGATGGTTACAAAAGGCAGGGCTTTGAGGTCGATGCGTTCGCCGAATTCTTGTTCGCTAAAGCATTTTTGGATGTCTTCAAGCTGCTTGTTGTGGCTTTCAGTGTTGCGGTAGTTGAGATCAAACTTAGCTTTAATGTATTTGTGCTCGATATATGGATCATCTGGCTGGCCAATACGAAACAAGATATTTGCTTGGGGGCGAGCATCTTTCCAAGGGTGGCGAGCAATTTTTGCGACAACAAAATCACCCTCTTTAGCGCTTTTACGTTGTTGCGGCGGCACAAAAATCCAGCGGTTAAAATCTCGGCCGCTCGGTGCGATAAAGTGACCTTTACCTTTTACTCGATACTGACCTACAAATTTACCTATGCCTTGGCTTAATAAGGCTTCAAGCTCGGCATCAAATTTACCTTTGTCGTTTTCGGTGAGGCAAACTTTAACTCTATCGCCGGGAAGAACCTTATCCATTTTGTCGGGCGAGAGAAAAGCATCTCGACCGTCATCACAGCGAACAAAGCCAAAACGCCCGCTCGTTGCAGCAACCACACCCTCGGCGTAGTCTTTAGTTGCTTGTATGTCAGCTTTCAGCTGATTTAGGGCGGCGAACGCGTTTGGATCTAACATAGGATGTTTTTGTCTCGGAGCATGAAAAGGTCGCGATTTTAACAGGTTTTTAAATCCTGCATATGAGTCTTGCTAAGTAAGGGCCTGAGTTCTGAGAATGAGCTCAGTTGGCACTAAAGTGCTACTTGTCGTAACATGCAACTCTTTAGTGCTAGTATTAGTGAGAGCTACAGCACATTATTGGCAATTACTGAAGTTTTGTTGGCGCCATGCTTCATAGACAATAACAGAGCAGGCGTTGCTTAAGTTCATGCTTCGGCTTCCCTCTAACATAGGGATTCGAACGATCTTGTCCGAACCGCACTCATTGAGTGCATTATCGGGAAGGCCTCGTGTTTCAGGGCCAAAGAGTAGGTAGTCGCCAAACTTGAAATCAGTTTCACAATGATTGCGTGTGCCTTTGGTCGATAGAGCCCACATGCGCTCGGGTGCTTCATCGTTTAGAAAATCCTCCCATGAGGCGTGGCGAGCAATAGAGGCCCACTCGCCGTAATCGAGGCCAGCGCGTCTTAAGCGCTTGTCATCGAGCTCGAAACCTAAGGGTTCAATGACGTGTAAGCGACAAGGGGTGTTGGCGCAGAGGCGGATTATATTGCCCGTATTAGGCGGTATTTCCGGTTGGAACAAAACGATGTTAAATTGATTCATAGGTATATCGGGATTCTTAGGCCTAGAGTAGTTATGCTCGGTAGCTCTATAATAAAACTAATCCATAAATAGAAGCTATATTGCTTGTATAAAAGGAAACTACTCATATGAGTGCAAATGAGGGGGATGCATGAGCTGGATGGCGAGTTTGTCACGGCCAAAGGCGTGTGTCTGCATAGAGTTAGGGGCTGAATACCTCAGCTTTGCTGTGCGTGATAATACAAGTGGGAAGCTAAGTTGTTTGGCATCTCAGCACTGCCCCAAAGGTTCAGCGTCATGGCTGGAGGTAGTACAAGCTTATATTGATAAACATCAGCTGCAAGGGCTCGGTTGTCGTCTTGTGTTACCCGCAAGTGAATATCAATTACTGCTTGTTGAGGCGCCAGAGGTTCCTGAAGCCGAGTTGCGTCAAGCACTTACTTGGCGAGTAAAAGACCTGCTCACAGGTAGTGTAGAAGAGAGCGTTGTCGATGTCTTTTCTCTGCCTGCTGGTGTCAGCCGTGGTGGCAAAGCAATGGCTTATGTTGTGGCTGCTAATAAGGCTTTAATTCTTTCTTTAGTCGACCTGTGTAAAAAAGCAGAGCTGAAGTTGCAAAGCATTGATATCGAAGTGCTCGCCATTCGAAACTTGCTTTTGAACCGAGACCTTGAGCGTGGAGCGGCGGTTGTGCGGTTACGCTCAGGTTCTGGTGATGTCAGTATTTATCGAAACAATGAGCTCTATTTATCTAGAAACTTCAAACTAGCTTATGGCGGCGGGTTGCTTGATGACTTACCTGTGGATCAGCTTGCTTTAGAAGTTCAGCGTTCATTGGATTATTTTGAGAGGCAAATGGGGCAAATTCCTCCCGGTATTTTGTTATTAACTGGCGAAGGTATCGGTACTGAAAAAATCACTGAGCACTTTAAGGCAGCCCTTTCTTTACCGGTGGAGCTCCTTGACCCAGCTAAAGGTCTGGATGTTCAGACGGATCAGTTAGACGAGGGGCTCTTACAGCTTTGTACGGCGGCTATTGGCGGCCTATTACGGGTTGAGGGCGAGTAAGTATGCAAAATATTAATTTATATCTGCCAGAACTTCGTGATAAGCAAGAATGGTTAACCGCTTATAGTCTGGGTTTAAGCTGTATTGGTTTTATTATTGTGCTGTTGATAGCAGGTTTCGTGAACCAGCATCGATTAAATGCGTTTGAAGAAAGTCTCGATACTTTAGAGTTGGCAGTAGCGGCTTCTACGGGCCGTGTAGAAAGCATTCGCAATCGCGCGCCAGCGGGTAACAGCATAAAACTTGATCAACAGCTAGAGCACTTAAGAGCCGCTGTTGCTAGCCGCTTGTTGGTAAAGGACTTGATTGAAGGGCAGAGCCTCGGCAATAACGATGGATATTCTTCTCGTTTAGCTGTTTTAGCCCAATATAGCCGCGATCAATTTAGTTTAAATCGTTTTCGCTTTTCTCGAGGCGCGAGTTTGGTTGAGTTAGCTGGAGTCACAACTCAGCCTGAATCTGTGGTGGTCTTGGCGGATCAATTAAAAACCAATACTCCCTATGAAGAGGCCTCCTTTGGTGTCTTAACCATGCAGCCTAATGTTAAACGGCGCTCGCAGTTTCTTTTTCACTTTGGCTATGAGCCTCTATTTACAGCAGAGGGAGACCTTAAGTGAAGGCTCAATTAGAAAAATATATGGCTGCATTTAATCAGCGCAATTTGCGTGAGCGTATATTAATTGCGCTTGCCACTTTGGTTATTATTTATTTGATTTGGAGTCTGAGCTTTTATAAGCAGTCTCGCGCTAGAGCTTTGCAGCTACAAGATAGACAGGCCTTGATTGTTCAGGAAATGGCCCAGCTTGCAGAAGAGGAGCGTCTTTATACCGACATTCTTTTAAATAACCCTAACCTTAAAAAAACCAAAGACATAAAGGTTTTAGAGAAAAGGCTGCAAGATTTAGATCATGAACTAGTAAATTTAAGTGTGGGTTTGGTTGAGGCACAGCAGTTACCGCAGGTGATTCGCAGCATGCTTAATCAGCAAGCAGAGCTTAGTTTGCTTGGTATGGAAGCCCAAGCCCCTCAACTGCTTAGCTTTGAAAGTGAAGAGCTAGAAGGTGACGAGCAAATTGATGATGATGGCTTTGTTATGGAGTCGACGTCGAAAAAGGTGGGGGTTTACAAACACAGTGTTGTTTTTAAGTTAAAGGGTAACTATTTCGACTTGCTTAGTTACTTAAAGGCGCTAGAGCAAAGCTCGTGGCAATTTTATTGGTCTTCTCTTGATTATAAAGTTACCAAGTGGCCAGGAGCTGAAATTCAACTTGAAGCTTATACGCTTTCGACTGAGCGAGGTTTTATTGATGAATAAACTAGTTGCAGGCTTACTGTTAATGCTAGCAGTAGATGCCTTTGCTCAAGCGGCGGAGCTGCGTGATCCTACTCGTCCTCTTAACTATCGCCCAGCTAAAATCCAGAGCGTTAACCTTGAATTACAGGCTGTTTTTATTCGCACATCTGGCAATAGCGCCATTATTAATGGCCGTAGCCTTGAACTTGGGCAGCGCATATCTGGTTGGACTCTCACAAATATTAAGCGTAATAGTGTGCAGTTGCGCTCACAGGGCAAAGTGAAAAATTTAACTTTGCGCAAACAGTTACTCGCTACCACCAAAGCCGATTCGTAATTGGCTGAACTTAGATAATGGTTAATTACATGCTAAAGAATAAGTTACTGAAGCAAGAGCCTTTTTGGGTTGTACGATCGCTATTAGTACTAAGCTGCTGTGTTTTATCTGGCTGTATTACTCAGCCTCCAGGCACCACTACGGCAGAGGAAGAGTATCAGAGTTTTGTGGCACCACCTGAAGAAGCGGAAGAGGTTGAGGTTCCAGCTCAAGTGGATGATGCTCTTGCTGGAGCGGGGCAACAAAAAGCAGCTGTCAAACCGACTCTGGCTCGTTTTGATGTATCCGTGAAAAATATTCCAGCCCGCTTGTTTTTTGTGAGTTTGGTTAGTGAATCGGGTGAAAATGTTGTCGCTCACCCTGAAATTGAAGGGCAAATAAGTCTTGATTTACGTAATGTCAGCATCGATGAAGTGCTTAGTGTAGTTCGCGATGTTTATGGTTATGAATATCAGCATAAAGACGGCATCTACACGATTTACCCGCGTAAATTGCGCACTCAGGTATTTCCTATTGATTACTTAGATATTCAGCGTGTTGGGGTTAGTGACACCTCGGTATTAATTGGAACGGCGGATACGTCAAATAATAATCGTAATAACGGCTCTGGGGGGAATGTGTCTAATAGCCCCAGCCAAAATACGGCAAACTTATTAGATTATCTTGGCGAAGGTGATGAAAGCTCTAAGCAAGGGGATGGCATGACCCCAGGCTCGCGAGTACAAACATTAAATAAAACGGATTTCTGGTCGAGCCTACAGACAACCTTAGTTGGCATTATTGGCGGTGAAAGTGATGGTCGCTTTGTAATGACAAATCCTCAAGCAGGGGTCGTGGTTGTCAAAGCCTTACCGACTGAGCTCGGCACTGTGCGTGATTTTCTTGAGCAAAGTGAGTTAAGCGTTCAGCGTCAAGTGGTATTAGAAACCAAAATTTTGGAAGTCCAACTTAATGATCATCATGCCAATGGGGTTAATTGGGGGGCTATTGGTGGTGCTTTAGCAGTAACTCAGAACATAAGCGCAATAGGCGATATTGCTGAGGTTATTGTCGATTCAGGCGATGCCGGACAGGTTGTTTTCTCGTCTGCTATTGGCGTGGCTGATATTACTGACCTTATTCACTTACTCGATCAGCAAGGTGATGTACAGGTGTTATCAAGCCCGCGTATTTCAACCGTAAATAACCAAAAAGCAGTGATTCGTGTAGGTTCAGATGAGTACTTTGTGACAGGTATTTCGAATACCCAAACTACCAGTGCTGCCACCGTTAACAATACGCCAGAGATCGAATTAAGCCCATTCTTTAGCGGTATTAGCTTGGATGTTACTCCTCAAATTGCAGATGACGGTGATGTGATTCTTCATATTCATCCCATCGTTAGTAATGTAAAAGATCAAATTAAGGAGATCGCCTTAGGCGAAGATAGCTTCTCTTTACCTTTGGCTCATCGTGATGTGCGTGAGTCCGATTCCATTGTTCGAGCCGAAAACGGTCAAGTGGTTGTGCTTGGCGGCTTGATGCAAGAAACCACTCAGGACACCAGTACCGACAGAGGCTTTTTGGCGAGCATCCCAATTATTAATACCTTGTTTAAGCACGAAGAGCAAAAGCTTAATAAAACGGAGCTGGTTATCTTGATGCGTCCTATTGTGATTGAGGATGGCACTTGGGAGCAGATCGTTTCTGATGGCCAAGCCGCTTTTGAAAATGGTGGGCGCTAGCATCTTCTATGCTAGGCCTATAGAGCCTCAACATTATGTATGACTCTCACTTTAATTTCTCTGAGTTGCCGTTTTCGTTAACCCCGGATACGCAATTTTTCTTAAATCAGAGAAGTCACAAGGATGCTCTAAGCACGATTTTAGTGGCCCTTAAGCACAGCGAAGGTTTTGTTAAGGTTGTTGGTGAGGTTGGTACAGGCAAGACCCTTCTCAGTCGCATACTGCTTGCTGAGCTTAAAAAAGATTGTGTAACTGCTTATGTTCCCAACCCTTATTTAAGCCCGGATGAGCTGAAGTCTTTTGTTGCACAAGAGGTGGGCGCTCAGTTTGATAAAGACATGGCTTCTCATGAGTTGATGTCGGCTTTATATCGGCGTTTAGTTCAGGTGCATCGCACGGGCAAACAAGTTGTACTCATTGTCGATGAAGCTCAAGCAATGCCGCGTGATACCGTCGAATGTTTGCGCCTTTTAACAAACTTAGAAACAGAAAAACGTAAATTGCTTCAGGTTGTTATGTTGGGGCAGCCCGAATTAGATAAGCTTTTAAATCGCAGTGATTTACGCCAACTTAAGCAGCGTATTGTGTTTTCTGAATATCTAAAGCCATTAGATAAGAGCGCCTGCCGTGCTTATATTCGTCACCGTTTAAATTCTGTTTGCTCAAATGGCGAGAATATTTTCTCGGTATCGGCAATGGATTTGGTGCAAAAGGCGTCTGGCGGTATTCCTCGCTTGGTGAATATCTTATGTCATAAAAGTTTGATTGCAGCTTATGGGCGAGGGCATAAACAAGTGGCTTTATGGCATGTCGCCAAAGCCATTAAAGACACACAAGAAAGTAAAGCTCGGATATTGGCTAGGCTTCTCTCGATGGAGTTATGGTCACCACGAGGGGAGCTTGTTGAGTGAGTTTAATTAATGATGCCCTTAGCGACTTAGAGCAAAGGCAGGCAGGCTCTGTCAAATCTAAATCTTCGTACTTGTCTTACCTAGTATTACTTGCCTTGGTGTGTTTTGTTGCTGGAGCCTTAGTTGCCGCAGGGTATTGGCTTGCTAGCAGCAGCTTAAATAGTGCTAAGGCTTCTTCAACGATACTTAAGCTAAGTTCGCAGGCTGAACACAAGTCAGGGTTATTGGCTGTAAAGAATAGTGAGTCGGAGCTTGTTGAAACTAAAGACTCTCTAAATATTACTGGTGATCAGAAGGCGGAGCCGCTGGCTGAGGTGTCTACAGCATCAAAGCCCTCTGTACTTCCAGCGCAAAGCCCCCAAGTACAGCCTAACCCAGAGGAGCAGCTGGCTCTGCGAAAAACAATGCTCTCGAATAAAGCGGAGCAGGCATATAAAGGGCAGCGCTTAACTATTCCTGAAAATGACAGCGCCGTTTTTTATTATCGCCAGTTATTGGTTCTAGATAGCCAGAATGAGGCTGCAATTCAAGGCATGGTGAAGGTTAAAAAACGCTATGTAGCATTGTATAAGCAAGCCTTAGAGCAAAGTGATAAAGATAAAGCTGAGTTATATCTAACACGTTTATCCTCTTTGCTTAGTTCTGAAGAGGTGCCTGTTTATGGTAAACAAATCGATACTCTACGACAGGAGTATCTAGCTGCTGTTAACTCTAAGCCTCGTCAGGAGTCGCATCTTCAGGAGCCGAAGCTTGCAGACGCTGCTCTTAATTCTGACTCTTCTTCGGCCTTATCTATCTCTAAATCTGGTCAGCAGCGTAGTACTGAAAAATTACTTGAGCTTGAATCCTTAATTGCTCAAGGTGATTTGATTGGCGCTAGGCAGTTTGCTGAGCAGCATAAACAGGCCTTAGTAACGGATGAGCGTTTTGTTGACGCTTTACTTACTGTGTATTTGGCTCAGCAAGATTGGCTGGCTTTAAATGCCTTATTGACTGAGCAGGAGTCTCAAGATCGAGTCTATCCTTTTTATCAGGCTAAACTTATTCAGCATTACCAAGGTGATAACACGGCACGTAAATACTTATCGTCACATAAAAATATGTCAAGTCGTGCCCGTGCTATGTACGCGTCTTTGTTACAGAAAAATAAACAATATGAGCCGGCCTTAAATCAATATCGTATTTTAATCGAAGGCGATACCAATAATGCATTGTATTGGCTTGGCCGCGCTATAAACGCAGACAAGCTAAAGCTTTACGATGAGGCTCGAACTGCTTATAGCGCCAGTGCGCGTATTGGTGGTCACAGTAAGGCTATTGAAGACTTTATACGTGAGCGCTATACCCGCTTAGAGAAACTTGAACAAGCAAAGGATATTAGTCAGTCATGACGTCATCAAAACGGATTCGCCTTGGTGATCTTCTTGTAGCTCAACAACTGATTAGTCAGGAACAGTTGGAATCAGCGCTTGCAGAGCAAAAAAAGACGGGGCTGAAACTTGGCCGTCAGCTTATTGAGCTGAGTTATGTTGATGAAAATACCTTGCTGGATCTACTGTCCAAGCAGCTTGGTATCCCTTTTGTTGAATTAAAGCACTTTCGTTTTAATCGTGAGCTTGTACAAACGCTTCCAGAAGCAGTTGCGCGTCGTTATCGAGTCATTGTGCTTAATGAAGATAGTGATGGCATCTTATTGGGCATGGCCGACCCTACTGATATTTTTGGCCTCGATGATATTCAGGCCGTCTTAAATAAACCGATTAAGACGGCAGTTGTTCGAGAGTCTGAGCTGTTAGATATTCTTGATATTGCTTACAGCCGTGCAGATCAAATTGCGGATCTTGCCGGTCAGCTAGATGAAGAGCTTGCTGAAGATGCGGTTGATCTTGGCGATATTGTCACAGATGCCTCTGACAACGATGCCCCTGTTGTTAAGTTACTGCAAACAATATTCGAAGAGGCATTAAGTACCAAAGCCTCTGATATACATATTGAGCCGGATGAAACGGTCTTAAGGATTCGCCAGCGTATAGATGGTGTGTTGGTCGAGCAGGTTATGAATGAAAAGCGTATTGCTGCCGCGTTGGTGGTGCGCTTAAAACTGATGTCTAATTTAGATATCAGTGAAAAACGTCTACCTCAAGACGGACGCTTTAATTTACGTCTAGGGCGCCACAATATCGACGTGCGTGTATCGACGATGCCGGTGCAATTTGGTGAGTCTGTGGTAATGCGTATTTTGGATCAAAGTGAAGGCGTGCGGCCGCTAACGAATGTTGGGATGCCAACCGCGTATATTGATCGTTTCCGCTCGGTGATACAGCGTCCTTATGGTTTGGTCTTGGTGACCGGCCCTACCGGTAGTGGTAAAACCACAACGCTTTATGGCGCTTTGTCTGAGTTAAATACGCCTGAGAAAAAAATTATCACAGTAGAAGACCCTGTGGAATATCGCTTGCCTCGGGTTTCTCAAGTGCAAATTCATGAACGTATTGGCTTAGATTTTGGCTCTGTTTTGCGTTCTACTTTGCGCCAGGACCCAGATATTTTATTAGTGGGCGAGATACGTGATGCTGAGTCAGCAGAGATTGCGTTACGCGCTGCGATGACGGGCCACCTAGTGCTTTCAACTCTTCATACCAATGACGCAGTGACTTCTGCTCTGCGCTTGGTGGATATGGGGGTAGATCCTTATCTTGTTGCTGCAAGTTTAAAGGCCATTATTGCGCAGCGCTTGGTGCGTAAAGTGTGTGAAAGTTGCGCTGAACCCTATGAGTTGGACCAGACAGAATTGGCTTTATTTCAGCGCTTACGGCCTAAACTGGACCTTGCCGATACCCACTTTAAAAAAGGCTCAGGCTGCCCTCACTGTTTTAACTCGGGCTTTCGAGGACGTGTTGGCGTATTTGAACTATTGGAAATTAATGAGGCTATGGCCGATGCGCTTCGTGATAATAATGTTCGTGAATTTAATAGTGCGGCTCATCGCAGTACGAGCTACCGATCTTTAGGTTCCTGTGCTTTAGATTTGGCCATTGACGGTACCGTTGCGTTTTCGGAGGTGTTGCGTGTCAGTGCCGAATTGGCTGATGAAAGCTTAAGTGATATGGCTGAATAATATGGCTGAGTTTCTCTATCAAGGTCGGGCAGAACGCGGCCAAAACATACAGGGGAAGATGGAGGCCATCAGTGCTGACTCGGTTGCCTCTCAATTAGTTGGGCGTGGCATAACACCCATTAAAATTGAGAAAGTCTCGGTCAGCGCTTCAGCTTGGCGACAAATAAAAGATCGCCTTGGTCTTAATAAGGTGCAAACCGTTGACTTAGTTATGTTTTGTCGGCAGATGTATACCATCACTAAAGCTGGTATTCCCCTTACTCGAGGTTTACGTGGTTTAGCTGCGAGTATTCGCCATGAGTATTTTCAAGAAGTCGTAAGTGAGGTCGCCGATAGGCTAGAAGGTGGTTCAAGTTTATCGGCAGCGCTTAGGCACTACCCCAAAGTTTTTAATTCTTTATTTGTTAGTTTGATTGCCGTGGGTGAAAACAGCGGCAAACTCGATGAGGTCTTTAAGCAGATTGCATTTTATTTTGAACGAGATGAAGAGACAAAAAAACGAATTAAATCCGCTTTGCGTTATCCAAGTTTTGTCCTTATTGCCATTGCTATTGCGATTACCGTAGTCAATCTTTATGTGATCCCTGAATTTGCATCTTTATTTGCCCGTTTTGATGCCGAGCTGCCTATACTTACTAGGGTGCTTGTTGCTTCGTCCAATTTATTTATTAACTATGGCGCCCTTATTTTATTAGCTTTAGTGCTTGTTGTAGGAGGTTTTGTTTTTTATATAAAAACGGACTCCGGTGCACTGTGGTGGGGGCGGAAGAAAATGCGCCTACCACTTATTGGCTCCTTAGTTGAGCGGGCCTCTATGGCTCGTTATGCGCGTAGCTTCAGCTTAATGTTGGCCGCTGGTGTACCTATTTCTCAGGCTTTGGCTTTGTGTGCGGCCGCTGTTGATAATGCGTGGTTACATAAAAAAATTGAAGAGATTCGTGCAGGCATAGAGCGAGGGGATTCATTATTGCGAACTCACTTGCAAGCTGAGCTATTTACACCGCTGGTATTACAAATGATTGCCGTAGGTGAAGAAAGTGGCCAGGTTGAAAGCTTATTAGGTGAAGTCGCTGAGTTTTACGAAAGAGAAGTGGATTACGATCTTAAAACCCTGACAGACCGTATAGAACCTATATTGATTGTGTTTATGGCTGCGGTAGTACTGGTACTTGCCTTGGGAATCTTTTTGCCAATGTGGAGTCTATATGACGTACAAGCTGGCAAATACTAAAGGCTTTAGTCTATTTGAGCTGGTGGTAGTGCTAATTGTTATTGCCTTACTCTTTACTTTTAGCGCTAAACGTTATTTAAAGCATATAGAAGAAAGCCAAGAAACGGCCGTGCACTATCAAGCTTCAGCGTTTTTACGTGGGGTTGAAAGTATTAAGGCGGCAGCGGCAATAAATAAGTCACGTAAAGTACAGTTAAGAGATGGCCCTGCTTTTTATTTAAATAAGCGGGGGTGGCCGGTGTCGAGTAGTGAGCTAGAAACTAAGCCTCGTTATAGCTTGTCAGCAGACTCTTGCCGTAGTTTATGGTTGGGCTTATTTAGCCAAGTAAAACAAGGGGAGGGGCATGAGCAGTTTGTGCCTTCTTTAGAGCGCGGGCGCTATTGTCGTTACCGCTTAAACAGAACAAGGGAGGGCAATTATTATTTTGATTACGATGCTCAAACTGGGCGAATAGCCATACATGCGCAATAAACTCATGCAAATATGATAGGCTGTTGTCTATAGGCGACAAACGGTTGACTTGCTGGTTATAGCTATTTTTTTTTAATGAAAATTGTGACAGAATAGACAAAACTCATTCTTTATTACTAATTTTTTCTTGTTAAGCAAGATCTTTTACACTTGGAGAGTTCCATGAAGAAGCAACAATCTGGTTTTACTTTAATTGAAATGATTGCCGTTATGGTTGTCGTTGGTATTCTTGCTGCGACAGCTTTACCGCAGTTTGTTGATCTATCTGATTCAGCAGAAGATGCATCTATTAATGGTGTGGCGGGTGCGTTAAGCAGTGCTGCGTCTCTAAACTACGCGGCTTACTTAGCTAGTGACGCAGGCTTAGCTGGTGCGCCAGCTCATGCACCTGTTGATAGTTGTGCAGATGTTGCCGATGCGATGACTTCCTTCCCTGCTGCCGATTATACTATTACACCTGATACTGCTATTGCTAATGCTGGTGATACAGAAGAGTGTACTTTGCAATTAGCTGCTGATGCGACTGTTACAGCAACATTTACGGCTATTGGTGCACCATAAGTTAGAGCTTTAATTTTTTGGATGTTTAGAGTGCTATGGTACAAGTACCCGTACGAGGCTTTACATTAGTTGAGTTAATTACGGTGATGATTTTAATCGGCATCTTAGCTGTGAGTGCCACCAGCCTTTTCTCTAAAGATACTTATAGCTTGCAAAAAAGCCGCGACCAATTGGTCGCGGCTTTTTTTTCGGCCCAGCAACTGGCCTTGGCTCAGCGAGATAGAGTGCAGTTGATCTGTACAAGCACCGCTATTGATATTCGTCGTGATCTGAATGGTAATGGTAGTTTTGAGGCCTCTGAAAGCCAAACCCTCGATGGCGTTAGTTATCCCTTAAGTTTAGCTCCAGGTCAGAGCTTAACTCCTGCTACCTTTAACTTTGATCGCTTAGGGCGAACAACTGGTCGCAGCCTGACAATTACAGGCGGTGGCTCTGCAGTTATTCAAATCAGTAATATGGGGGCTTTAGACTATTAAAATGCCCACCACTTCATTTACATCTCGCTCTCATTCAGTTTCACGCGGCGCAACTCTTGTTGAGCTCATTGTTTTTATGGTCATTATGGCCGCAGCTTTAACTGGCCTAATTTCTGTTTTTAGTAATTTTGTTGTGGGCGCGAGTGACCCGCTGGTTCGAGTGAGAGCTTTAGAGTTAGCCCAGGCGCAGCTAGATGAAATCCTAGCCCGTAAGTTTGATGAAAACAGCCCTGCAGGTGGCGTGCCTGCTTGTGGGTCAAGCGCAGGTGTCGCTTGTTTGGGAATAAGCCCTGACGGCGATTATGATGATGTTGGTGATTACAATGGTTATAGCACGACAAGTTTTAGTCCTTATACCATTAATGTCAGTGTCAGTAATGCTGGAGCTGATCTGGGGTTGGCTGCAAATGCTGCGCGCCTTATTCAGGTAACGGTAAGCACTCCGGCTACCAGTGGAAGCAATGCTGGCAGCCCTGTCATTTTAAGTGCTTATAAGGTGAATTTTTAATGCTTGGCTTTTGTGGGAGGCTGAATAAGACCTGTTTCAATATAAGCCGAGGTTTCACCTTGATTGAGCTGATCGTGGTGATGTTGGTTGTTAGTATCCTTGGTGCTTACAGCACAAGTTTTGTGGTAAGCAGTACAGAGAGTTATCACCTTAATCGTATTCAAAACCGCTTATTGGCAAAAGGGCGTTTAAGCCTAGAGCAAATGACACGTATGTTGCGCAGTGCTGTGCCCAATAGCATTCGGGTCAGTCCCTCAGGTAACTGTGTTGAGTTTTTACCCTCGGTCGGGGCCGCATTTTATGAAGCTCAAGTCAGTGATGTAAGTAATGGCATCATGCCAATGAGCTCTTCTGTATCGACATCTCCTTTTTTACTTGATTTAGGTTCTGCAGAGCATGTAGTTATCGGTAGTTTTTTGGCTAGTGAAATCTATTCTTCTGCGAGCCCTTCGGCGCGAGCTGAAGTGGCAAGTACCGTTGGTAGCCCAATCTCACAGGTAAACTTTAGCTTACCCCATCGTTTTATTCGTAATTCCAATAGCCGTAGAGTATATCTTGCCGATGATCCTGTACGATTTTGTTTAAATGGTGGCAGTTTGTGGTTGTACGATAATTATGGTTTGTTAACTACTGCTATAAATGATGGTAATCCCGGAGGCAATGCAACGCTTATGTCCGATTCAGTTACAACTAATGCGAGTGCCTTTAGTTTGCAAGCCGGAACGCAGGCGCGTGGTGCGGCTTTATCTATCGCTTTGACTTATGCTGAATCAGACATTGCTATTGACCTCAACCAAGTGGTATTGGCTAGAAATGTCCCGTAGATCTATCTACATTAACCACCTTAACCCTTTAGGTGCGAGCAGCTTTAAGCAGCGCGGCTACCTAATGCCCTTGGCTATGTTTCTTATTATTGGTCTTGGAGCGTTGGCAGCAAGCGTCGCACATCTTGGCGCCCAGTCTGCAAGTAGCTCTTTTCGAGAAGCCTTAAGTGTGCAGGCTTTTTATGTGGCCGATAGCGCAGCGCAGCGAGGTTTGCATCAGTTATTTTTTCCTGCCGCCGATAGGGCTATAGCTGATGCCGCATGCGGCGCTATGGTTGATGTTAATGTGGCTTTTAATTCAGCTTCAATGAATGGTTGTTCCGCGTTATTAAACTGTTCTTTGGCCGTCAGTGCTGATAATGCCACCAGCATTTATAGTGTTACCAGCGAGGCAAGTTGCGGGGCTGGTGAGCTTGCGGTCGAGCGGCAGTTATTGTTGAGGGCTTTTATTGATGAATAACCCAGCCTCATTATCGGCCTTTTATTATCGTTTTGCTTTGTTTCCTATTCTCTTTTTTCTGGGAGTTCTATTTTTTTCTAATTACAGTTATTCCGCTGCTTGTAGTGCTACTTTTGCCGATGGCGCCTCGAATTCAAGTGATCCTTGGTGGGACCACAGTGGTGGCTCAATTACTTTTACAGATACCGCTCGAATTGTGAATAGCCCTGATGGCTTGCTCGCTACAGATAGCCTTAATAATAACGGCTCGTTAGTTAGCTGTGATACGCAAGCGTGTGCAAGGTATCCGAGCTGGTGGGATCAGTCAGTTCCTGCGTTGGATTACGCCTTTTCACCGGGAGGTTCTGACTTCAATCTTTGGTCAGGTACAGGAAGTATCTCTCCTGGTAATTATCGTAATTTACAGGTGAGTAACGGTGCAGCACTCACTATGGAACCAGGGGATTATCACTTCCAAAATTTTAATAATTATGGCGGCAGTATTGAAATTAACTCTTCGGCAGCAGTGGGAAGTTCCGTTAGGATTTTTGTGCAAGGCAATTTAAGTTTAACTGACGGAGCAGGCTTTAATACGTCTAGTAGTAATTATGCCGCTTTTGTATATACCAATGGCACAATTGGGCTTTTCAGTAACACGACAATGCGAGCGTTACTCTATACAAGAGGAACTGTGACGATAACCGACGGGCACTCTTTTACTGGCGCCATTGTTGGAGAGAATAGTTCTATCTCTGTTTATAGCGGAGCTACGATTACTTATGACCCTAGCATGATTGATCAAATTGATTTTGGCGGGGAATGTGATAACAATTATACACCTCCCGCGACACCTATTTTAGAGTGGTTGTTTGATGAGGGCAGCGGCCAACAAATTATAGATAGTGCTGGTTCTTTAAACGCTCACTTGGGGGACACATCTAACCCTGAGGCGAGTGATCCGACTTGGGTTACAGGTTACAGTGGCTGTGCCTTGGAATATGATCACAGGCAGCGTACTTGGGCTGAGAGTGATAGCAGCTTTGATCCGCCTGAAGTGGGCACCGTTGTATTTTGGTTAAAAATGGGTGATCCAAATAATCAAAGTCGCTTGTTTGGTATCTCAGATTCATGGGAGATACGCCGTTGGAGTAATCAGCAGCTATATTTTGACCTTAACCAAAGTGGCTCATCTACCCACAATTTTCGTACTAATACAACCTTCCCGAATAATGGTTCTTGGCATCACATAGCCGCAGTGTTTAATGCGGATGATGACGAATACGAGGTCTATGTTGATGGCAACTTGGAGCGAAGTGGCACAATTACTTTATCACCTCAAAATGCAAATATTTTAAGTTTGGGGCGCAGAACAGGGCGAAATAGCCAGTATTTTAGTGGCATTATTGATGAATACCGAGTCTATGACAGCGAGCTAAGTCAAACACAAATTCAAGCCCTAAGAGATTTACCCCCTGTTGTTGGCTGCTCGATTAATGCCCTTGATAATTTTAATGTAGATGTTGGCGGTGGTTCGGGCAGTGTTTGCACGCCTTCCAATGTGATTATCACCGCTCGAGACTCATCAGGGGCGACTTTAACTGACTATACGGGAACCGTAACGATTACCAGTAGTACAGGCAATGGTACTTGGTCTTCCGTGAGCAGTTTAGGTACTTTAACGCCTGGTGCGGGTGACAGTGGCAGTGCGACTTATCAATTTGTTGATGCAGATAATGGTCAAATAACGTTAGCTTTAAGTAATGAGCATGCCGAAACGCTTCAAGTCACGGTAAGTGAAAACGGTGGCTCAGTTAGTAATACTTCAAACGATTTAACCTTTTCAGAAAACGCTTTTGTAGTTAGTAGTACCGATAGTTTGCTGGACGACTTAATTGCTGGGCGTCGTCACAGCTATCAAGTGCAAATGCTACTTCGTGATCCAGATGGGACTGAGTGTGGTCCTGCCCCTTTATATAATGAACCTAGTGTTAAGGCTTGGATCCAGCGCAGTGCTGCAGATCCTTCTGGCACTGCGCCAACCATGCTTAATGCAGTGGCAGATTCGAGTGTTAGTTTATTAAATACGGAAGCGACAGCTCAGAGCATTAATTTAAATTTTAGCGCAGGTGTTGCGAACTTTAGTTTAGATACCAGCGATGTTGGTCAATACAGTATTAATTTTTACGATGATAGTTTAAATTTTTCAGACCTAGCCATACGAGGTAGCTCGGCATCGTATACCGCTCGTCCTTTTGCTTTTTTAACAACCGTAACGGGCAATCCTGAGGGTGGTAGTTCTTCTGCTGCGGTATTCCAAGCTGCTGGTTTGGATTTTGAAGCAACGACTCAAGCCTTAGCTTGGAGTGGTAGTGATGACGTTAATGGCGATGGTCGCGCCGATGTTTTTTCTGACACCAATAGAAATAATAACGATCAACTAAATGGCGCGGTGTTGCCTAGCTTTGGTCAAGAAGGGGTGCCTGAAACCTTGTCTTTATCGGCGACTTTGGAGTCTCCTGTTTGGGCTGGTAGTGGCGGTACTCCAGAGCTCTCATCTTCTGCCGCTTCGGGTGATGCTCGAGTGCTTGATAGTTTTAGTGGTGGCGAAGCAACAACCTCAGAAATATATTTTCCTGAAGTAGGCGTTATCACCTTGCTAACCCAAGTAACTGACGGTCAGTATTTAGGTAGTAATACTGATATGACGAGTTTATCTGTTTCCCCTTCTGTTTATGTCGGTAGGTTTACACCTGCGCGTTTTGAGGTTGGTGCTAGCTCTGCCATTACGCCATTTTGTACAGGTTTTAGTTATTTGGCTCAGCCTTGGGATGCGGATGTTAGTCTACAGGCTTTAAATAGCCGTGGCGTGGTGACGCAAAACTATAAAGATGGCTTTGCAAAGTTAACAACAGCAGACTTAAGTTATCTTGCGGGTGATGCCGCACAATCGCTAACGATGAGTTCTCGTTTAACAAGCAACAGCACTGTGATGAGCTGGCTTAATGGCACGGCGACAATCGCGTCTAGTTTAACGGTACCGCGTTTAAGTGCACCCGATGGGCCTTTTAGTCAGTTTACTGTTGGTTTTGATGCCGAGGATTCTGACAGTGTAGGCATTAATAGCGCGGATTATGATTTTGATAGCGGTTTTGATGGTTCTAATGACAGTGTTGAGCTTGGTTCAATGCAATTACTTTATGGGCGCTTGCGTTTAGATAGCGCCTTTGGCCCGGAAACAGAAACCTTACCTGTCAATTACAGTATTGAATATTGGAATGGTTCATATTTTGAGTTGCATGCAGGTGATTCATGTACGGATTTGGCGCAAAGTGCACATAATTACCCCAATGGTTCTATCGATATCATTGCCAATAGAACGGTAGCGGTTGGGGCCGGAACATCGACGGGTAGTTATACGGACGATGCCGGAGGCAATATTGGTTTTTCTAGCGGTGATGCAGGCTTGAGTTTTTCTGCTCCGGGTAGTGGTAATACCGGTAGTTTTTTAATCTCTACCGATTTAACGGTGTACCCTTGGTTGCAGTTCGATTGGAATCAAAATGGCAGTGATGACAGCCAAACGCCTCAAGCAGAAATTAACTTTGGTACATATAGAAGTCACGACCGTATTATTTTCTGGCAGGAAGTGCTGAGTAATTAGCTCAAGAAAGGCGAGGCCTAGGTGCTGATCTAGGCCTGTTTATTTAATAATTAAGCCAGCTATTTAAAGCCATCATTTTAAACTGTGTCTGGCCTTTGCTTAGTAAGACCCCATCTTTTAATATCTTTTCTACTTTAATACCGCCGCCAATTCTGGAACCTTCTTTGTAGGTTTTACCATTGAGCATGACCGATGACTGGCCGTTCGGCTGATAATAGTGGCCGCCATACATTAGCGTCGGTATATCTCTTTGCATTGAGTGGGGCAGGCCTTTAATAAACATAACCGCAGCATAAAATGCTAGGTTATCAACATCGTTTAAGCTGCTTCCGCTTTCAATGGTTTTTGCTTGTTTGGTCTGTTTTGCAGCTTGGCTTTTACTGCTGTCGCTTTTGTTCGTGCTGTAGCTTTTTGAACTCTGAGTTGCGGCGTTTTCTTCCGCTACCGTGCTTCGTATGTTGTCATCCTGATAAAGCGTATCAATATCCGGATTAGAGCGCTGTTGTTCTTGTTGGTATTGCGCGGCAATTAATTTTTGCTCCGCATTGGTGTTGGTTGTTCTTATCTTGGTGCTGCTAGATAGTTCGGGTTGGGTGTCTTTATTTGTGTTTTGAACTGTAGTCTTGGTTTCAGGTGTTGGTTTTTCTTGAGTCGTTGCTTGGTCTTCAGCTTTAGGTGCGCTTAACGCTTCTTTTTCTTTGAATTGGGCTGTTTGTGCGGCGCTTATTTTGTCACTACTCACTTGCTGGGTGTTTTTTTCGGGAGTTTTGCTGTGTGTGCCACCTATGTTCGAATCACTATTGGGAGTAAGAGCGTAACCAATTAAAAATAAAGCAGCTAAGCCAGTGCCAGCTAAAATGGGTTTGAGCTTAGACTTTTTATCAAATTCTTCTGGGTGCTCTTCAAGGTCTGTATTCGCGTTTTCTGCGTGAATGGTGCTGTTTTGTAAGCCGGGCTCGATGCTGTCTAAGTCAATAGGGCTTTGCTTGTGATGCTCGATGTTGTCATTGGGCTCGCTGTCATCAGCACGTTCATCGTTCGCTTTTTTGAGGGCGTCAAGTATTAAAGACATGTTATTGATCGTCCTGGTCAAGAGTAGAGATTAGCCCGAGTCTTTCATTCAGCTTCATTAGGGTTTGTTCACCAATAATGCCGTCGGCTTTTAAATTCTCACTGCTTTGGAAAATTTTAATTCGAGTTTCTAGGCGCTGATTAAATACGGCGTCAGTGATTGCTCTTGCCTGTCCGTCGAGAAGGGCAAATTGCTCTGCGACCCATGAGACGACGGGAGAGCGAGAGCCAATAGCTAGTGGTTTTTCATAGCCTTCAGGTTTGCGCCATAAATAATAGGCAGAGCCATCCCACTGCGGTCCGAGCTCACTCAGTAGCTGTGAGTGTTTGTTGCCCTCGTGATCGAGTAATTGAGCTTCGGTCTCGTTTAGGCTTGTGATAATCGCGTAGCTTCGGCGCCGGTCAGGTGTTACAAGGCTTAAGATGGCCGGTCGATTAAGTTTTTTCAATTGATCCCATGTTTCGAGTTTTTTCAGGGCGCAGCTTAATTGATGCCTGTCTGTTTGCCAGCAAGGATGTTTAAGGTTGTCTCCATTGTAACCATAGAACTCAAATAACTTGCCATAGGCCTCGTTGCGATTACTGAATGAGACATTATTTGCAAGGGATGTTTGAACTGTCGAGTTGGGTTGAGGCGCTTGCGTTTGTTGGCTTGCCATCTCTCTGGTTGGCTGAGGCTCTGCTACGCTTCCAGTTTTCTGGACGAAGATAAATACAGCTGCAATACACAATACAACCACAAAAGCAGTTGCTGCATATAGTATGGCGTTAGAGATTTTTTTATTGTTGGCTGTTGCCGCGCGTTGGTCGGCTTTTGCGTTAGCTACTTCTTTTAGGGCCAGTTCAAAAACTTCATTATCAACTTCGATTTTATTATGGCCATAAGCGCCGATTAACAGGCGTTCACAAAGAATATTGATTAATCTTGGAATGCCGCCGCTAAAATTATGAATTTTTTTAACTAGAGCGGGTGAAAAAATACTTCGTTCGTCTTGTTTTCCTGCAACTCGTAAACGGTGCTTAATATAGTGGTTTGTTGCGATTAAATCTAAGGGGGTTAATTTAAACCGTGCCGTTATACGCTGGCTGAGTTGGCGTAACCTTGGTTGGGCTAGTAAGTCATCCAGTTCGGGTTGGCCAACAAGTACGATCTGTAATAGTTTTTCGGTATCGGTTTCTAGGTTTGTTAGTAGACGTATTTGCTCTAGTACATCGACAGAGAGCAGTTGGGCTTCATCAATGAGTAAAACCGTACGTTTACCCGCGGCGTGGTTGCGCAGTAACTTTTTCTGTATTAAATCCATCATGGCTTTAATACTGAGCTGGTTGTCACTGATATCGATTCTCAGCTCTTCACAGATTGTGCCCAGCATGTCCTCTACGTTGGCCATGGGATTCAATACAAAAGCGACTTCGGTATTGGGGGGCAGCTGTTGCAATAAGCAGCGGATGACAGTGGTTTTGCCGGTGCCTACTTCGCCACTGAGTAAAACAAAGCCTCCGCCTTGGATGCCGTAAAGCACGTGTGCAAGTGCTTCTTTGTGCTGCACGCTCATATAGAAATAGCGTGGATTAACGGCGATTGAGAAAGCGGCTTCGCGTAGACCGAAATAGTCTTGGTACATGAGAGTATAGAGCTAGATGAAAAGGCTAATCATACCTTGTAAGCAAGGTGAAGAGAATCTGAGCCTCGTTTAAAGCAAGGCTTTGGCACAATGCTCAGATAGTTATGTGGGCGAGTAGTCGTTATATCTGCTCAATATCAAGATCGAGACCTAAGTCATTGGCGATGCTGTCCATAGCTTCATGCAGGACACGAAGCTCAAAGTCAGCGGGCAGGCTCAAAAGTCCTTGAGCTTCAAAGATAGGCTCGCCGCTATAAGGCATGCTGCTAAGAGTACTTTCAAGCTCTTCTACGTTGATTTGGTGGCTTGAGAACGCGCTGGAGATCTCTTTTATGATGCCAACACGATCGGGGCCTACAGCCGTGAATTTGGCATTGACTAAGCTAATTTTGTTGCTTGCTTCTGCAAGTGCTTCAAGGCTGATATGTATGCCGTCTTCACTCAACTCGCTCAGCTTCTGCTCGAGTAGTGTCGCCTTGCTTTGGTCGGTGCGTATACGTATGACCCCGACAAATTTACCGCATAGGTGGGCTAGGTGGCTTTCAAGCCAGCTGGCTTCACAGCTTTCAACAGCACTGGAGATGGCTTCGACAACACCTGGTTTATCGTTACTTGTAACACTAAGAATATAATGAATTTGCATGGCTTAGACTTATTGTTGGTTTGATTATGAGTATACTGCTCACGTTTTGAATGTCATCCGATTAAATCAAATGCTTATACCTCCACAATCTTTAGCTCCAGAGCTGCTCAAAGCGGTGCTGGAGGAGTTTATTACCCGCGAAGGAACAGACTATGGTGCTGTTGAAATTGAGCTTGAGGCTAAGCTAAGCCAGCTTAAGAGGCAGGTTATGAAAGAAGAGGTGTTGCTTGTATTTGTTGAGGCTAGTGAGACTGTTAACTTGATCACTAAGCAAGATTACGAGGCCGGCATATAGGCTAGCTTGTACCAGCGCTCGTCGTAGCTAAGTATTGGTTCTTAAGAAGCTTATTAATCCAATACGGTTATTTTTTCGTCTCGGTTAAGCATAGGGCGCATTTTGCTTGCAAGCTCGCGTCGTTCGTCGCTGCGATACCAGCGTTGCCAATCTTCAAGGCTGCGCCATTTACACCAGAGTATGCGTTTGTGTTTATTGTCGACGTCTGCAAAGGCTTCGCCTGACATAAAGCCACCGACAACAAAGGTTCGACGCAAGGCCCCTTTGAGCAACTGCTCATAAGTGGATATCATGCCGTCGGCGAGTTCGCGTTCGATCAATACGTGAATCATTTACTCCTCTTTAACAGGCTGTGCCTGTGATTGAATCGGCCGTATTATCTTAAGTTCACAGCTTAAATGCTAGATCCAGTTATACGGAACGATCACTTAGACTGTTAAATTTAATATTAGTTTACTTACTACTCAATAAGCCAGTATGACAGAAGAACACATCTTAGATGCAAAGGGCTTAAGTTGCCCAGAACCGATTATGATGCTGCACGGTGTAGTACGTGATGCGGCTACTGGCGAGCGTATTTTTATGCAGGCAACAGACCCCTCTAGTGAGCGTGATGTAAAGAAGTTTTGCACGTTTCTAGGGCACGAACTCGCTGAGTGTCGTGAAGAGGCTGGAGTGTACTACTTTGAGCTGATTAAGGGCCAGGGCTGAGCTTTGTCTGAAGGGGGGGGGCTTACTTAGTATCAGTCAGACTAGAGATCTACGATGAGACTCTCTAGTCTGATCACTCCATATAGCTAGGTTTCAAGCGCGGAGCCAGATTCATCTTCGACAAGCACCGAAATTGCTGCAAGCGCTTCCGGATCCTCCGATTTGATCTTGTTGGCTATGTGGTACTGGAAGAAGTAGCGAAAGTTATCGTGGCTTTGACAGGCGTAGAGGCTTTCGTCTCCCGGTAGTACTGGGGTGCTTTGTACTTTATTTTCATCGACAATCATGCCCAGGATTACGCCGTCATGATGTAAGCGCCAACTTACTACCTCCTGCAGTGTTAGAGTGCGAGTCTCCGTATTGGTCATGACCGCATGAGTACCAATAAAATCGGGGATCTCTTGCACTATTTCAGCCGGATCATTGTATTGGTATTCGTAGTATTCGGCCGCGCTTTCTAGCTCGACCACTTTGTGGATAGGCGCTTCAAAGAAGAGCTCATCAATACCGGGGTCGTAATAGCCTTCAAACTGGCCGTTGAGTGGGTCTTGTATTTCTTGGCATGCAACGACACCGTCTAGCCAGGGGACTAAGCCTACGACTTGCCCGTCAGCTTGTAGTGCCCAGCACAAAATACGTAAGCTAAAGAGCTTATCTGTGCTGGATTCGTTAGAATAGAGCATTTCGAGCCCGTCGAGCTCGGGTGAAAGGCGAACGAAGCGAGCTTCTTCCAAAGAGGAAAAAGGCTTCCCGGTGAATAGATCAATCACGTTGTCCGTATCGTGACTGGAGACCGTGGTTTTCATGGCGACGCCTCCATGTAGTGCTCTTGCGTCTGTGGCTCTAAACCACAGTACTTGAGCTCTGGTTGTTAAGCGACTTTAGTTAGCCTGTTAAGCCATACATTATCTTGCTGAGATCGAGAACACAAGCATCGGTTTTTAATGAGCATAAGCTCACGCTTAAAATCGTATGCTTTGCTTTATATTTCGACCGATTATTAATAAGTTTAGTTCATATTTATGAGTTATAAGGAAAGTAGTGAAAACATGCCATCGGTTCTGAGGCGTGTGTGCCAAGTATTTGATCAGACCTTTGCTTTAAGTTTGAATACTCGCATTCAGGGAGGCTTTGATGAGCCGCTCTATCAGCCCGCTCATACGGAGCAAGGTTTTCATTGCATTCAGTTCTCGCACGACTATGTGGCCAGTGCTTTACATGAAATTGCGCATTGGTGTATTGCTGGGGCTGAGCGGCGGCTATTACTTGATTACGGTTATTGGTACGCACCTGATGGGCGAACGCAGGCTCAGCAACGCGAGTTTGAATCTGTTGAAATCAAGCCGCAAGCCGTAGAGTGGCTTTTATCCCGAGCTTGTGCCCTGCCTTTTCGCTTAAGTGTTGATAACTTAAGCGGTGAGGTTGGGGCAAGCCCTGAATTTGAGCGAGCTGTTATTGCGCAAGCACAGACATATGCTTCAGAGGGGCTGCCCCCGCGGGCTCAGCTATTGGCGCAAAATTTTAGTACCGAGTTTACTCAAGCGACTATTTTTTGTCAGGCTTATTACAGTCACGAGACGCTTAGTAAGTGAAACCTGCCTACCTTATTGATAGTTCGATTTATATATTTAGGTTTTATTTTTCTAAGAGGCGGTCAATGCTTTCGCGTAGTGGTAGGGAAGTGACCACGGTGCTGGCGTGGACACATTGGTTGATGAGGTTGTTGCAAGATCAAAAGCCAGAGTTTGTAGCCTGCTGCTTTGATGAGAGTTTGCATACAGGCTTTCGCCATCAGATAAATGCATGTTATAAGCGAAATAGAGCATTGCCTGATGAGGAATTAGCTTATGAGTTGTTGGCCTGTAAAAAAATAGCGTCTTACCTAGGTATTGCCACGTTTGCCAGTGAGGAATTCGAGGCTGATGATCTGATTGCCGCTTTGGCGCGTTTGGCTCGATTAGATAATGCTGAGCCTTGGGTTTTAAGTCGAGACAAAGATTTAGCGCAAATCTTAATGCTTAATAATGGGCGCCTGTGGGATTATTCGTATTCACAAGCGCTCAATTATCAGGCTTTTAAACAAGCTTTTGATATTGCTCCTGAGCGAATAGCGGAGTACTTAGCTATTGTCGGAGATCGTGCTGACAATATAAGTGGTGTGCATGGCATTGGTAAAAAAAGCCTCAGCGCTATTTTCTCAGAGCTGAAATCTTGGCAGCAGATTAAAACAGATTTTACAGCCGTTTCTGGCTTATCTATTCGGGCGGCCAAAAGCCTTGCGCATAAGTTGCAGGAAAATGAGGCTTTAATCGATGCTAATTTGGCTTTAACGCATTTGCGTGATGACTGTCTTAGTGATGCTGATTATAACATTGCGCATACCTCTATTAATAAGCAGGCATTGCTTGTTTTATTTGATGAATTCAAGGCCCCTACTGGCCTCTACCAAT
The DNA here is from genome assembly GCF_041346925.1 of Agaribacterium sp. ZY112. Classification (NCBI taxonomy): domain Bacteria; kingdom Pseudomonadati; phylum Pseudomonadota; class Gammaproteobacteria; order Cellvibrionales; family Cellvibrionaceae; genus Agaribacterium; species Agaribacterium sp. ZY112. The sequence continues at coordinate 2,028,764 of NZ_CP166840.1, forward strand.
TACTGGAAAAATTATGCTGAATATTCTTGCAGACGAAAATATCCCTTTTGCTAAAGAGCTATTTTCGGAGCTGGGTGAGGTAAGCTTATTGGCTGGCCGAACAATGAAACATGCAGACCTAGAGAGTGTTGATGCTCTATTGGTGCGCTCTGTAACACAAGTAAATAAAGAGCTGCTGAGTGGGCACAAAGTTCAGTTTGTAGGCACTTGTACGATAGGCACCGATCACTTAGATAAACAGTATTTTGAGCAACAAGGCATAAGTTATAGCGCCGCCCCTGGCTGTAATGCATTAGGTGTTGTGCAATATGTTATTACTGTTTTAGCTGCTTTAGGTCGTCTAGAACAATCGAATAAAGTAGCTATTGTTGGTTGTGGTAATGTGGGGGGGCGAGTTTGGCAGTACTTAAAAGCTCTAGGTATGGACTGCTATTGTATCGATCCTCATTTAAATAAAACACAGCTTGAAGACTTGAGCGATTTCGAGTCTATTTATGACTGTGATATTGTGTGTATGCATACACCTAAGATTGCTGATGGACCTTATCCGACAGTTAACCTTATTGGTGCTGAAGAATTAAATAAATTAAAAAAGGGCGCTTTATTAATTAATGCAGGACGTGGTGAATGCATCGATAATCATGCGTTGCTGGCTTATATGCAAACGCATAATGACTTAGATGTCGTGTTGGATGTCTGGGCAAATGAGCCTCATATGCTGCCAGAGCTATTTGCTCATGTTAAATATGGATCACCTCATATTGCTGGTTATAGCTTTGAGGGAAAAGTGAATGGGACAACAATGATCTTTGAGAAACTTGCCTTGCAGCAAGGTAAAGATCAGCAGTGGATCAATGAGCGAATTAATGCTTTGCGCTCACGTTGCCTAGGGCAGGCTCAAGAGTTAGAGGCGGCAAGCTTACAAGCGTTGGTGCTTAAGACCTACGACATTGATGCTGATCATGAGCGTTTAAATAAAGCTTTACCGGAGCTGCCTAGTAGCTTTGATCTTTTACGTAAAACCTACCCTAAGCGCAGAGAGTTCTCTCACTATAAATTTAAAACAAGTGATCTTAACTTAGCAGCTAAAGCGAAAGCCTTGGGGTTTGAGTGTGCCTGATTTAAGCCCCATCGTTGAGTGTATTGAATCATGGCAAGCGGCCGTTGCTGATGGGCGTCGTCGCTCTTTAGACAGTTGTCGGTTGTTTCACGGCCGTGGTCAGTGCTACCCAGGCTTAGAGCAGGTTTTGTTGGATTATTATGAGCCTGCACTGGTACTCACTTTATTTTCCCCCTTACAGGTCGAAGATGAATTATTAGTGTTGTTACAGGGGCTTTTTCCTGAGGCACCTATTTATTTGCAATGCCGTTATGAAGCACAACCTCGTTATGTTTGTGTTTATGGCCAAGCGCTGAGCGAGTTGTACGCTCGAAGAGGGTCGCAGCGCTTCTTGTTGAATTTAGATCAGCAAAATATTGGTTTTTTTCTGGATGCAGAGTATGCGCGGCAATGGCTGGAGTCTCGAGCTAAAGATAAATCTGTATTAAATTTATTTTCTTATACATGCAGCTTTTCTATTGTGGCAAGTGCGGCAGGTGCCTCTAGTGCTTTGAATATGGATCTAAGCTCGCGTAGTTTAAGTCTGGGTCGTCACAATTACCGCTTAAATGGTATAGCCGAGCAGCAAGTTCGCTTTTACGCTAACGATATTATGAAGTCTTGGAGTCGTTTAAAGCGCTTTGGCCCTTATGATCTGGTTGTTTGTGATCCACCTAGCTTTCAAAAAGGTAGCTTTGTTGCAACTAAGGATTATAAGAAATTACTGCGGCGCATGGATTCGTTAACGACGAGCTCTGCAGAATTGTTGTTATGTTTAAATTCCCCAGAGATTCGTTTTACTGAGTTTAAAGCCTTGTGTGATAGCGAGCTTGAATGCTTTGATTTTGTTGAGCGACTAGGCTTGCATCCCGATTTTCCCGATGCAGATAGTGAGAGAGCCTTAAAGCTATTGGTCTATAAAAAGAAGTCAGCGCTTTAAGGTGCATCGGCTGTTGCATTGTCGAAGTAAAAGTCCGACAAGGCTTCTAGAGGCATCGGTTTTGCGATGCCAAAGCCTTGGGCGTAGTCGACGCCTAGGCTTTTTAGCTCTCTAAGAACAATGTCGTTCTCAACATATTCCGCCACTGTACGAATGCCCATCTCTTTAGCTATTGCGCTAATGGCTTGAATCATTGCGCGAGCAATATTATCTCGCACTACGTCTTGCACAAAAGACCCATCTATTTTTAAGTAGTCAACATCGAGGTTTTTTAGATAGCTAAACGACGAAAAGCCTGTGCCAAAATCATCAAGCGCAAAGCGACAGCCTAAGGCACGCAGTGTGCGCATAAATTCAATTGCTTCGTTTAAGTTTTGCATGGCGCTACTTTCGGTAATTTCAAAACAAACTTTATTTGCAGGAAAATTTGCAGCTCTAACCATGTTGATGATGGTCTCGCGGGCGCGGTCGCTTGCGATGGTGTGGCCACTGATGTTGACTGAGCAGCAGCCTAAGCGGGCAACGTGTTCAGGATTATTTCTTAAGTAGCTAAAGGTTTGCTTGATAACCCACAAATCAATAGCTGGGGATTTTCCGTAGCGCTCAGCAGAGGGAAGAAACTGCGAGGGTTGAACTAAATTGCCTATATCATCACGATATTGAATAAGTACTTCGTAGTGCACGTAGGGAGCATAAGGTTTATCGATACCGACAATAGGTTGAAAATTTAAAACAAAGTCGTTGTTGTTAATGGCTTTATCTAAACGGCTTACCCAGAGCATGTTTTGTTGTTGGTCGGAGTTTGCCTCATCCACTTTACGTGCATTAATTTGGACTTGGTTGCGCCCCTGTTCTTTGGCGCTGTAGCAGGCTGCATCTGCGGCGCTCAATAAGCTGCTGAATTCTTCGCTGCGGCTATTGCTAATGGCGATACCGACACTAATACTTAGGCGGAAGCTCAATCCATCCCAGCGGAAGGTAAAGGCTTCGGCTTCAAAGCGTAAAGCTTCAGCGAAGGTGGCTGCGTAGTCAGGATTGCGATTAACCAGTAGTACAGCAAACTCATCACCACCAATACGAGCAAAAAAAGCATTTTCGTTTTTAATGTGAGGGCTAAGAACCGCAACTAATTGTTTAATGAGTTGGTCACCAGCGCTATGTCCGCAAGTGTCATTGACAACTTTAAGCTGGTCGATGTCGAAATAAATCAGGGTGAGTTGATTCTGTTCGCCGTAGTTCTGTAATTCTTCAGCAAAGTATTCCTCAAGTGCTCGTCGATTTTTAAGGCCGGTAAGTTCATCATGGTGGGCTTGATGCGCAAGGGTTTGGCTAAGCTCTCGTGACTCACTGATATCCTCGCAATAAGCAATAATTGTTTCGCCAAAATGGCGCTTTATACGATGTAGGTGAAGGACTACATGTAAGCTTTGTTTGTCTTGATCTAATAGTATGGTTTCAATGCGGCAGCTCTTTGCGACACCTTCTTGAATTTGATCCAGCATTCCCGCGACTCGCTGACGGGCGCTAGGTTCAATAAGGTCTAAAAAGCGCATGTGGACCATATCTGCAAAACGATATTGCAAGCGATCACAGGCACTTTGGTTTATATCGTCAATACGCAGGTTGTTACTTAGGGTGAAATAGAAAACGGGGCTGTAATCAAATACCTGACGGTAAAAATCAACATTACTAGAGCCTTGGCTCTCGAGCTTGTGTTGTTTTTTGTAAAGCAGTTCAAGCTCAGTGCGTAAGCTTTCGACAGAGGCTTTAAAAATACGGTTTTCGGAGCTGAGTTTGAGGTTGCAATCTTCTAGTTTTTCGCTGGCATCCTGCTCTTTAATATTTTTCTTTTTGTGTAAATGAGTTTGCCTTAGGTGTATGACTGTTAGAATAAACGACACACTGGCAAAGCCAATGGCAATAAGAGTTGCAGTACTTTGGACGGCGTTAAAGAGCATGGTTGTACTAAAGGTTTGTGTTAGTGCGTCTGAGCTTACTGTATTTAATCGTTAAACTCACGTTTATGCAGAAAGTTGGCGCATATAAGCTATTACGCATGCGTTGAGTTTGTCGCTGCTAGCTTTTTTAAGTGTTTTTTCAAGCTGGGCTATACGAGTAATAGCGCTGTCTGGTTCGGTTTCTGTGCTGGCAAAATAAACAAAGCTTTTTTGGCTGAGTACAACTTCATCAAAGGCTTCTTGTTGGATGGTGTCGCCGTAGCGTAACCAGCCTTCTTCGGCGAGCCATAATACCGCGCTAAAGCAAGCCATGTGTCGATTGCTGTGCAAGCCAAACTCGTCGGGCGTATCAGGGCCGATAATATCTTCTATGTACAGGGTACTTTTACTGGGGAAGCGGCGGTATAAGGTTAAAATGATACGCGCCGCGTCTTTGCAAAAGTCCCCAATGTTTAGTTCGTGCACTACTTTCTATACCGTTGTAAAAATTGGCCAAATTTATCAATAGCCGTTTTGATGTCGGCAGGTTGTGGTAAAAACACGATACGGAAGTGGTCGGGATCGGCCCAGTTAAAGGCTGTACCTTGCACCAGTAGTACTTTTTCAGACAGTAAAAAGTCGAGTATCAGTTGTTGATCATCGTCGAAGTCGTACATGTCTCTGTCGATTTTAGGGAATAGATAAATTGCTCCCTTTGGCACAACACAGCTAATGCCGGGGATGGCATTAAGTGCTTCACAGGCTACTTGTCTTTGTTCATTGAGGCGCCCACCTGGCAGCACTAAGTCATTAATACTTTGGTAGCCCCCGAGCGCGGTTTGTACCGCAAACATGGCGGGTACATTGGCGCACAAACGCATCGAGGCAAGCATTTCTATGCCGGCCATAAAATCACTGGCTGCGCCCTTGCGGCCACTAATGTAGAGCCATCCTGAACGAAAACCTGCGAGGCGATAGGACTTACTTAAGCCATTAAAGCTAATGCAAGTTACGTCGTCAGCAATACTTGCCATTGGGATGTGCACAGCATCGTCATAGACAATCTTGCTGTAAATTTCGTCTGCAAAGATCAATAGCTTGTGCTCGCGTGCAAGCTGAGCAATACCTTCAAGGACTTCACGCGAATACACGGCACCTGTCGGGTTGTTTGGGTTGATAATAACAATGGCTCGTGTGCGCTCAGTGAGGCGAGAGCGAATGTCGTCTAAATCTGGTTGCCACTGGGCTTGCTCATCGCAGATGTAGTGAACGGGGTTGCCTCCGGCCAGTTTTACTGCTGCTGTCCAAAGCGGATAGTCAGGGGATGGGATAAGTACTTCGTCACCATCGTTTAGCAAGGCTTGGTTGGCCATTACAATAAGTTCACTAACACCGTTGCCAAGAAATATGTCGCCCACTTCTATGCCTTTAATACCTTGGCGTTGGGTTTCTTGCATAATGGCTTTACGCGCAGCAAAGAGGCCTCGGCTTTCTACATAACCTTGAGCCTTGCGCATGTTGTGAATGACGTCGCTGATGATCTCGTCGGGAGCGTCAAAGCCAAATGGGGCTGGGTTGCCAATATTGAGCTTTAAAATCTTATGGCCTTCTTCTTCAAGGCGATAAGCATGTTGAAGAACGGGGCCGCGAATGTCGTAGCAGACGCCGTCGAGTTTGTGTGATTTATCAAACTTGTGCATGATCTTGTTACTTTATCGGTGCTTGTGTTGATGCCGTATCAGTATAAGAGCCTCGGCGCAGTGTTTGTACACTAAGGTGCCAAGGCATCATGGGCATTGTTTATAGTCGTGCCGTGTTTATAAGGAGAGGATTATGTCAGAAGCTAAGCTAAAAGACGACGAGTACTGGCGCGATAAGCTTGATGCTCATGAGTTTCATATTTGTCGAGAAAAGGGCACAGAGCGTCCGTTCTCTGGTCGTTATGTGGATACCAAGACGCTTGGGGAATATGTCTGCCGCTGCTGTTCCGAGCCCTTGTTTACTTCAACCGCAAAATACGACAGTGGCAGCGGTTGGCCGAGCTTTTATCAGGCTTTGAGTTCATCGGCTATTACGGAAGTGTTAGATCGAAGTCACGGTATGGCTCGCACTGAGATTTGCTGTGCTCGCTGTCATGCTCATTTGGGGCATGTATTTACCGATGGGCCCCAGCCTACGGGTTTGCGCTACTGCGTCAATTCAGCTTCTTTAACTCTACATGAAAGTGGGGGAGAAGAATAATGCGTGAGTTTAAAGAGATATACGCCACCGCTTGTTTACATAAAGGGGGTGAGGAAGAGCTTGAGCTGCTTTTGCCTAAAGCGTTAACAAAGGAGCAGCTAGCCGCCCAAGATGATGCTTATTACTTATCGAAAATGAGTTTGAGGATTTTTAGGGCGGGTCTTAAGCATTCTTTGGTGGATGCAAAGTGGCCCCGTTTTGAAGAGGTGTTTTGGGGCTTTGATCCTTTTGCTTGCGCGATGATGAGTGATGAGTTTATTGATCAATGTATGGCTGATAAGAGCCTTATTCGCCATTTGGGTAAAATTAAAAGTATCCGAGCGAATGCTCAGTTTGTGCGTGATATACAAGAGGCTCACGGTTCATTTGCTACTTGGTTGTCTGAGTGGCCAGCCGCTAAAACCAATGAGTTGTGGCTCGAGTTGAAAAAGTGCGGTTCCCAGTTAGGTGGCGCTTCGAGTGGTTATTTTCTGCGTATGGTGGGGCGTGATACTTACTTATTAACCAATGATGTTGCCGCCGTGTTGTTATTAGAAGGGGTGATTGATAAGCGCCCAGTAACGAGCCAGAAAGAGTTGCTTAAAGTACAGCAGGCTTTTACCACTTGGCAGCAGCAAAGTGGGAGAAGTTTGTGTGAGATCAGTCGTATTGTGTCGATGGCTGCGACTTAGTGTATTTAACCTTTGTCGTGAAGCTTACTTTAGATCAACTGTGTTTATATAAGTTTTAGTGGAGGCGGCTTGGCAAGCTTGTAGTGGAGGCGACAGGGGGCTTTAATCATAGACCTGTTTCTTTTTCCAAATATCCTCGCTGCTATCAGAGCCAAATTTATTCCACTCGTCTTCTAATTCGTTTTCATCGCTGATCTCAGCTACATGTTGGCCCGCTTCTATTTCTTCCTGAAGGCGAATGTTTAGCTCTTTTACTTGTTCGCTTAGTTGGGCGATACGGCCTTCAAAGCTGCCGACTTTACCTTCTCGCTGCATAAGCTGAATAGCGAGGTCAAAATAGTGGATGGCTAGCTTGGTCTTCTCGCTTTGTTTAGCGTTGTGTCCTTGTAGTACATAGCCATCAACAGTGGCCTGTAAAACCAGCTGTTTGATTTGGCTTCTGTAGGTATCTGCTTGGGGGCGAGTCATTTGCCCTTGAGACTCGAGGTTAAAGACAAAGCGATGCAGCTCTTCAAGGCTCATCTTTACGTCTTTTATTTGTTGCGGAGTATTCAGAGTAACAACTTGGTTTTTAGGGGCTTCTTTTTGGGTTTCAGCAAGGCTCTGGGAAATTGTCTGTAGTTCTTGTTTGTGTAGAGGCTCATTGGGCTCGAGCTGGCTCAATTGTTCACTCACTCCTAAAAGGCTGCGCTGAACAAGTATTTTTAGTTCTTTAGGTAAAAAGCCTTCAGGGCAGCCGCTAAGCATAAACCTAAAGCCCCTAGATTGGTTCTTAAGGCTTGTCAGCATACGCTTGCGTTGCTCGCGCTTGTTTTGAATGCTTTGTGACACAAAGGCATAGCAGACCAAGGCGGCCAGCAATACGATTATGCCGATGATCACTGTGACAGTAGACATAGTTGCTATAAAGGCAGGATTCTTACCTTAAACTTAGTTGTAGATCGGGGATGCCGCAACTGGCTTGGCCCGAGTTGTTTATATAGTTGTCAGTTTGTCTGAAACTTATACTAAATAGGGGCTGTAAGTAAATTAAATGAAAAAAAATGATTTTTTTTTATTTAGAGTGTTGACAGTGAATCGCTTACTCAATAATATGCGCGCCTCGTTGAGACAGGAAGCAACTTTCCAGATCAGCGACGTCCTAAGTCCCCATCGTCTAGAGGCCTAGGACACCGCCCTTTCACGGCGGTAACAGGGGTTCGAATCCCCTTGGGGACGCCATGCGGAAATAGCTCAGTTGGTAGAGCACAACCTTGCCAAGGTTGGGGTCGGGAGTTCGAGCCTCCTTTTCCGCTCCAAATTATAAAAACCAGCCTTAGGGCTGGTTTTTTTTTGCCTATCATAAACTGCCTCGTTGAGGCTTGTGCTGATATAGTTCGAGCCCTTGGGTCTATGTGGAACAACACTATGAGCTATGCGCTAGAGATTGACGCGTTAAGCAAAAGCTATAAACCAGGGGCTTTCGCCCTGAATCAAATCAGTTTACAGGTCGAGAAAGGTGATTTTTTTGCTTTGCTTGGGCCTAATGGTGCTGGCAAGTCGACCCTTATTAGTATTATTAGCTCTTTGGTTCGTAAGGATAGCGGCAGTGTCCGTATTTTTGGCCATGATATTGATCGTGACTTTGCAGCGGCTAAACGTTGTTTGGGTATTGTTCCTCAGGAGTTTAATTTTAATACCTTCGAGAAAGTCAGGGATATTGTCGTTAATCAGGCCGGTTATTACGGTATGCCAAAGGCTGAGGCTGGGGATCATGCGGATCACTACTTGCAGCAATTAGGCTTATGGGAAAAGCGTGAGGAGGCTTCTCGTTTCTTGTCTGGGGGTATGAAGCGTAGATTGATGATTGCGCGTGCTCTGGTGCATCAGCCGCAACTCTTGGTGCTCGATGAGCCTACGGCGGGGGTTGATATTGAACTGCGTCGTTCTATGTGGGAGTTTATTGAAAAAATAAACGATGCAGGCACCAGTATTATATTAACAACCCACTACCTCGAAGAGGCCGAGGCACTATGCCGCAATGTCGCCATCATTAATCACGGCCGTATTGTTGAGCGCTCGGATATGCGCAGCTTATTGGCTAGTGTGCACAGAGAGAGCTTTGTTTTGGATTTAAGTGCCGATGCCACATTGACAGAGCTACCAAGCCACTATGAACCTTTGCTATTGCCTGGCTGCCGTTTAGAGGTCAGTTTGGCTGCAGGTGATAGTTTGAATGCGCTGTTTGAGGCTTTGAGTGCGCAGGGCCTTGCTGTTTCAAGCATGCGCAATAAGGTAAATCGCTTAGAGGAGCTGTTTGTGGGACTGACTTCTGGAGGTGCCCAGTGATGCGCTACTCTACTCGTGTTGCTCTCATGACGATTATCCGTAAAGAGGTTAGGCGTTTTATGCGTATTTGGGTGCAAACCCTTATACCACCTGCTATTACTATGACCTTGTACTTTTTGATCTTTGGCAGCTTGATCGGCTCGCGTATTGGGCAGATGGGTGGCTACGATTATATGTCTTTTGTCATCCCTGGCTTGATTATGATGGCGGTTATTAATAATAGTTACAGTAATGTTGCCTCTTCTTTTTATAGTGCGAAATACAGCAAGAGCATTGAAGAGCTTTTGGTGAGCCCGACGCCTAACTACATCATTGTATTGGGTTGGGTAACCGGCGGTGCCTTGCGTGGCTTATTGGTGGGGCTGATTGTTACCTTGCTGTCTCTATTTTTTACCAAGCTGCCTTTGCATTCGCTTGTCTTAACCGTTGGGGTGGTGGTGCTTTCGGCTATGCTCTTTGCTTTGGCGGGTCTTATTAATGCGATCTTTGCCAATAGTTTTGACGATATCAGTGTGGTGCCTACCTTTGTGTTAACGCCGCTAACGTACTTGGGAGGCGTCTTTTATACCATTGATATGCTACCTAGCTTTTGGCAGTGGCTGAGCATGTTTAATCCCATCCTCTATTTGGTGAACCTGTTTCGTTACGGCTTACTGGGGGTGAGTGATGTCAGTGTGGCTCAGTCTTTATTTGGTGTGTGTGTATTTTTGGTATTGCTTGCTACAGCGGCGGTGTATTTAATGGAAAATAGTAAACGTTTGAGGCATTAACATGGCGCCTGTAGAGCTAGGAAAAGATGCGAGCTACCCCGATTCTTATGATGCCGGGTTGTTGCAACCGATAGCGCGTGAGCTTTCTCGTGCTGATCTTGTTGCGCCGCAGCTTGTTGCCTTCGGTGTTGATATGTGGAACGCCTATGAGTTGAGCTGGCTTGCGCCAAATGGTTTGCCGCAGGTCGCAGTTGCTGAGTTTAGTTTTTGTGCTTCCAATCCATTTATCGTTGAATCCAAGTCCTTTAAGTATTATTTAAATAGTCTGAATCAGACCGTATTTGCTTCTAAGCAGGCTCTTATTGAGGTTTTGACTGAGGATCTGCAGGCTTGTGTTGGCGGTAAGGTTTCCGTGAGCTTATTTGGTTTGGCTGAGGGTTTACCTGCTATTGATGCAGTGCCTGGCGAGTGTATTGATGGCTTGGATATTGAGATCAAGCGCTATAAGCCTCAATCCGGCATGTTGTCTTTGGCTGCGGAGTCGGAACATTGGCGCGATCGTTGTTTCTACAGTCACTTGCTGAAAAGTAATTGTCCTGTAACGGGGCAGCCTGATTGGGCTACGCTGTGGTTGCAATACAGTGGCCCTGCGTTTGATAAGGCGAGTTTATTGCGATACTTAGTGGCATTTAGGCAGTATCAGGGGTTTCATGAAAGCTGCGTTGAACATATCTTTCATGATTTAAATGAGGCTTTTAAACCCGATTCGCTTGTTGTTTATGCACGCTATACTCGTCGCGGGGGATTGGATATTAATCCCATGCGCCATAGCGCAGATCTAGCGGGTATGCAGCCGCCATTTAGGCGCACCGTAAGGCAGTAGTAGCTCTTTGAGGGGCTGAGGTTTTTAGGGGGCAGAAGCCGTTGCTTAGGATCTTGAGTGGCGAGTGCTGTTAATCTTCTTCATCCTTGCCATAGCGGGCGCGCAGTTTGCTTGCTACGTCTTCGAGGTGTTTAACGATGCGTTCACGGTCGTAATTTTTAAGCTTGTCGAGATCAAGGTGCATCGAGAAGCCTGTCATGCGCTCTTCAAAGTAGCTCTGATTTTTGCCCATGTCTTTGCGATGATTGATCACCTGATAGACCTTGATTGGGTGTGAAAAACCTTTCGCTTTAATGCTGCCCTTGTCCCGACACATAATGTTGTCTTTAATCAGTGACCATGTTTCGTGAGAGACTAGGATTTCGTCGGAAGCTGCTGCTGACTCTAGGCGGCTGGCAAGGTTTACATGGGTTCCAAGTGTTGTGTAATCCATATACTCACTAGTGCCAAAGGTGCCAACGGTGCAATAGCCGCTGTTGATGCCCATGCGAATTCTAAGCGGTTTTTTAACTCCGTAGCTTAACCATTTTCTTTCGAGTTCCTTCATCTTTTTGCGCATGTCGATGGCCATTGATGTGCAGCGCAAAGCATCGGCTTTAATGCCGTGGCTCTTAGTGTCACCAAACATAACCATAAGGCCGTCACCCATAAACTTATCGATGGTGCCGTTGTATTTGGCGGCTATTTTGACCATCTCGGTCAGGTAGCTATTAAGCAGTTCGGTGAGGTTTTCGGCTTCAAGCTCTTCAGAAAGAGAAGAGAAGCCCTCAATATCGGAAAAGAAAATAGATAGGTGTTTTCGTTCGGTTTTTAATGCGGTATCACGACCTTGGTTTAAAGCGCTCCACACGGGTGGTGATACATATCGGCTGAGTTTATAGGTGCGCACTTTGTGTAAAACAAGGTCGCTGTAGAGTTTGTGTGAACTGAGGTTTAGCCTCTCGAGAGAGGAGCGTATTTGGTTAGCCCAGAGTAACAGAGAGCCGCCAAGGCCTATAAACAAAGGCAGGGCTACAAATGGGCTTAATTCTAGGTGCCAGTCAATATGAAAGATAAAGCCTAAAGAGCCGCTTCCAAGTAAGAAGAGACCGCTGCTACTAAGGCTAAGTTGTTGGCCGCCAACTAAAAGGGCTTGAAAGCTAATGATCAGTAGCAGTAGAGCGGTAATAGTGTAGCTGGCAAAGAAGAAACTGCTAAGGGCTGCTAAAAAGAGTGCGTCGAGCATAAGCAGCTGATTAAAGTAGACGGTTTCTTCTTTTTGGCTTTTGTAGCGTTTTAGCCACTGCTCGCTGAGAAAGGTATATAGTGAAGCGCAGCCTATTAGGATAAGGGCTGTAGGGCTGACTGGCAGTTCAATGAGGCGAGCAAGGCTCATGACAATCACTGTGACAAGTAGCAGTGTGCGTACAATATTGCGCCGTAGGGTTACGGGTCTTGGTTTTTTATTATTGTTAGTGGCCCCAGCCATTTGGGATCCTCGTGCAGCGTTAGTTGGTGATGCCGGGCGCTAGTGTGCCTGAAACTGGAAAAAAATTCGACACTTTAGTCTTAATTGACTCTGAGCTTATTGTTGCAATTTTAAATCTAAGAATTTTTCTTCGAGTTCGTTATAGCGGCTTTCCCAGTCATTAAGCTCTTTTCTGAGCTTGTTATTTTCTTCGGCGCTACCATTGCTAGGTTCGCCCTCCGCCACCTGCTGAAGGCGGACTTTGAGCTTTCTATTTTGATGTAATGCAGCTTGTAGTTTGATCTCCATTTCATCGTGTTGAGAGCGGGTTTCAAGTAACTCAGTTTTAATATTGGGCAGTGTATTAACGCGAGCTCGTAACTGCTCAACTTCGGCGTTGGCGGTTGTTAGCTCGTCCTCTAATAGCTGGATGCAGGTCTCAGATTCTTGAATAAAGCGAGTTTGCTTGGCTAACTGCTCTTGTAGGCTATCGACGACTTCGGCTCGCTCTTGTTCTGTATTGGCATTTTGCAGTTGAGACTGAAGGCTTTCAATAATTCTATGCTGGTCTGCCGCTACCTCTCTTAATTTGGCTATCTCACGTTTGGATTCTGCATCATTACCAACGACTTGTACGATATTGTTGCCGTTAATTCCACCCTCGATAAGCTTAGCCATGTCAGCATAGCTTGAGTGGTAGTCTCCAAGTGCTTGTTCAAACTCTTGAGGGGCGTCCAGCTTTGACGCCATGTTGCTAAGGTTTTCAAAGTGACTCTGGGCTTCGGTCTTACTGTTGTTCCATTGTTCTTCTAGGTCAAAGTAGAGTTTTTTGAACTTCTCTAAATTATTGACACGTTTACGAGCGTTTTCTAGCTCACTTTGTAGTTGCTCTAACTCTTCATTATTGGGTGCTGCTAATGTATCCGTTGCAAAATCTTCATTAAAGCTAAAAATTTGTTCGTAGCGAGCGCCAAGGCTCTGCCAGTCTGGCTGCTTTTCGGCGTCGGCCATGGCTTCTTTTTCTGCTAATAGCATGGCGTTGCGAAGTGCGGCAGAGCGTCTAGGTAAGGGGGTTTCTGGGGCGAGATCTAGAGCTATATCTTGGCTTGGGTCTAGAGTTTGATGGCGCTGCTTGGTGAACTTAAGTTGTTTGTCTATGTGTTCTTGAAAGCTTAAGCCACTATCTTGTTGTTGGTTGTTTGCTGCTTTAGTTGTTTTTAAGTCCTGAAGTAAATCTTGGGCTTTAGCTCTAAGTTGGTGTACTAGTTTGCGTAGAGAGCGGTTTTGCATAACTAGTAGTAGGCATAAGACTAGTAGCAATAAAGCAATCTCAGCTGAAACAAGTAGTAGAAAGTTAGAAGACGTTAGCACGCTTAGCTTAGACCTACGTTAAAGAAGCAGATGGTATAAAAGATTATGGTTCATAAGTTGCAAGCTTGCGAATCTAGCCCTTAGAGATTGCCTTTAATAAGGGCTTTGTGTAGAGTGTGCCGCCTTTCAGGGCTTGAGAGTTTTGGAAGCGTTGGAGAGGTGTCCGAGTGGCCGAAGGAGCACGCCTGGAAAGTGTGTATGTCGTAAGGCATCGAGGGTTCGAATCCCTCCCTCTCCGCCATATACAAAAAAACCGCCCCTGTGGCGGTTTTTTTGTATATGCATGTAAGAGAAGCTTCAAGGCGGGCTCATCTCTACTGATTAAGGCAAGGCGAAAGCCTGTGTAAGTTAACCCTCGTTAGTTAATACGTTTTCTGTATGGTCACCATTCTTCGGTTCGCTATTTTCTCTCGAGGCCACCCTTAAATTATTTCCTTGGGGTTAAGCTTTTAAGTCACCTTTGAATCGTAAATAGAGGGGGAGCACAGGTATTGTGCTTTAGTCTCTAAGCACTTCCCCAAAGTGGGGCTTAAGGTGCATCAGTGTGATGATGCCCTGTCTGTTATGTGTACAGCTGAGCTTGCCTTTCGCCTTTTTATGGGGATGCAATTCGCGCCATGCACTTAAGTTGTGCTTTTGTTTGGCTTGTAAGCCCCCCTTTTTTATATTCCCTCTAAAAGAATAGGGCTTATCCTTGGTTTGAGGAAGTTGGCATCTCCCTTGCTCTATCCCAATTGTCAGAAATAAAATTTACCTTTGGGGGAATCTACGAGATGTCTTATCTTGAACCAGCCGAGTTTGCCAAAAAAATGGTCGACGCCGGTGAACAAAAAATCTTTATGTCAACTAGAGATACTTTTATCCGAGCCATGATGGCCGGTGCTATTCTCGGTCTTGCCGCTTTTTTTGCTATTACCGTCATTACTAAAACGGGTAATCCGGTGCTCGGAGCGGTTCTCTTCCCGGTCGGTTTTATCATGCTTTATTTGATGAAGTTCGATCTTTTGACTGGCGTGTTTACTCTGGTGCCGCTGGCACTTATTGATAAGCGCCCAGGTTGTGATATGAAAGGTTTGCTTCGGAATTGGGGGCTGGTTTTCCTTGGGAACTTCGCAGGGGCTTTAATGACGGCGTTTTTTGCGTCGTTTATTCTTACTTACGGCTATCAGATAGATGGTGGAGCTGTAGCTGATAAAGTTGCGGCGATTGGTGAGTCGAGGACGCTAGGTTATAAAGAGCAGGGTGTACTTGGTTGGTTTACTATCTTCATTCGCGGCATGCTTTGTAACTGGATGGTGTCTATGGGTGTTGTGTTAGCTATGATTTCTACATCAGCGATTAGTAAGATTTTCGCAATGTGGATGCCGATCATGCTGTTCTTCTACATGGTTTTTGAGCACTCAATTGTTAATATGTTTTTGTTCCCATTCTCTATGATCATGGGTGGTGACTTTAATCTAATGGATTACTTCCTTTGGAATGAAATCCCAACGGCTCTTGGTAACCTTGTGGGTGGTTTCTTATTAGTCGGTCTTCCTCTATATCTTACTCATGTTCGTGAAGGAAAGGCTCGTACTCCAAAAGCTGTTGGTAGCAAAGTAACGGCTTAATTTTTTGATTTCACATTAGTTTGTGTTGATCTCATACAACCCCAAAGGTACTTGTGCCTTTGGGGTTGTTGGTTTTAGCGGTAGTATAAATACTAAAAAGTAGCGCTTCGCATGAGTCAAATCTTAACAGTCCGTTCGGGTCAATGTAGTGATAAGGGGCGAAAGCCTGTCAATCAAGACTTTCTTGGAATTCAAATACCTAACCAAGCCCTAATAAACAGTAAAGGGGTTGCTGTTGCCTTAGCGGATGGTATTAGTAGTAGTGAGGTTAGCCAAGAGGCTAGTCAAACCGCCATCACCAGTTTTTTTGAGGACTATTACAGTACTCCAGAACCGTGGAGTGTTAAGAAGTCTGGGCAGTGCGTGTTAAATGCGGTTAATTCTTGGCTCTACTCTCAATCGCGCCGCAGTAGTTATCGTTACAATTTGAATAAAGGTTATGTCTGTACGTTTAGTGGGTTAATCATCAAATCCACAACGGCTCATGTTTTTCATGCGGGTGATTCAAGAGTATATGAGTTGCATGGCGACTCTTTAGAGTGCTTAACCAAGGAGCACCGTGTTCACGTTGATGAGGATAAACATTATCTTCAAAGAGCTCTAGGCATGGGGCAGATACTCGACCTTGACTACCTACAGGTAGCCATAAAGGCCGGTAGTACCTTTGTGCTAGTTACAGACGGTATTTATGAGTTCTTATCCGATGATGATCTCGCAGCTATTTGTAACGAATACGGTGATGACCTCAATAGTGCTGCAGAGAGGATCGTTCAGCGCGCGTACGATAATGGCAGCGATGATAACTTGAGCTGCCTCATTGCGCGTGTGGAGGCGGTGCCCAACCCTGAAGTTGGTGAAATGTATCATTCTCTTTGTGAGCTTCCTTTCCCTGCTGTACTGCAGGGCCGCGATGAGCTTGACGGCTTTACTGTGGCTAGAGCGTTATATCGAAGCCCGCGCAGTAATGTGTATCTTGCTCTTGATGGTAATTCGGGCAAGCAAGTTGTTATCAAGGTCCCGTCTGTTGAGCAGCAAAATAATCAAGAGTTTCTCGAGCGATTTTTATTTGAAGAGTGGGTGGCACGAAGAATTAATAGTGCGAATGTACTTAAGCCATGTGAAGTTGATAGGCCAAAGACGCATTTTTATATAGCGACAGAGTACATAGAGGGACAAACCCTGACGCAATGGATGATTGACAACCCTCGGCCAAGCTTGGAGCAAGTGAGGGAAATTGTTGAGCAGATAGCTAAGGGGCTTCGAGCCTTTCATCGCTTGGAAATGCTTCACCAAGATTTACGGCCAGATAACATAATGATCGATTACGGTGGTACAGTAAAAATAATCGACTTCGGCTCAACTTGGGTGGCGGGGTTGGAGGATAGGTCATCATCCATTACCCGCTCGGATATATTGGGGACGGCTCAATATACGGCGCCAGAGTACTTCATCGGGGAGTTTGGAACCTCTCTTTCTGATCAGTTTTCGCTTGCTGTGATTGCTTATCAGATGCTCTCCGGCAGATTACCTTACGGTGCAGATGTCGCTAAAACCCGTACCCGAGCAGCTCAGCGTAGGCTTGTTTATAGAAGTGTGCTTGATGATGAGCGCGAGACGCCAGCGTGGGTGGACTTTACCTTAAGGAAGGCGTTAAACCCTAACCCCGAAAAGCGTTATGAGGTTATTAGCGAGTTTATTCGCGACCTGCGCCACCCAAATAAGGTGTTTCTTAGTCAGGAGCGAGCGCCGCTTATTGAGCGAAACCCCGTGCTGTTTTGGCAGGGGGTGTCGGCTTTGTTGTTTTTACTTGTTCTATATTTGCAGTTTGGCGCTGATCTTGAGTTTTAGTCGGCAATCGCGCCTTTGGCAATGCCTTCGTACGCCTTGACCTTGTAGCTGCTGTTTTTATCCGCTAGTTGTAATTGCTGTTGTAAGTGGCTAGCAATTAATTCAACGGTCGATTCGGTATCCATTAAATAGCATTGCGATTTTGGTAGGGATAGGCGAAATGGGCCGTGCTGGGCTTGATACTGAAATAAATAGTTTTCGGCAATAAGTGGGTCTTGGCTGCAGTCTTCTTGGGTGCCAATGTAAATGTCTTTCCAGCGTCTAGCCCAAGCTTGCATTAGATCTGTGGCGGGCTCGCCATTGCGCCAGATTTCTATCTTGGAGCGGTGGCCGTGTGCAATGCGCTGGCAGTTTCCTAAATGTTTTTTTAGACCGTGGCTGTAGTGATAAAAGGGCCCATTTATTTGTTCTACTTCGAAGCGTAGCTGCAGTTTGATTACCGAGCTTGGGAACATGGGTTTTAGCTCTGCTAAGCACCACTGAGCTACATATTCTGGATTAATAGCCGGAACGGGCAATAAAGCATGTGCGCTTGCTGGGGCTTTCGTGAGTAGTCGGCCTCGTTTGTAGTTCCACTCAAAGCTTTGTAGCTCGCCGTCAATAAGTTTGCCGAGGGCGCTGCTATTAGTTGGTACAAGCAATTTGTGATCGAGGGTATTATCGAGCCAGTTTCTGATGAGCTTTTTTACCGTGCCAAAGTCGCACACCATGCCTTGTGCATCAAGTTCGCCTTCAAGCTCTATGCTGGCAAGCCAAGTTTCTCCAACAAGGCCTCGCTGGGCGTCTAGAAAGCTGAAGTCGAGGTTGGTTAATTGATCTACAAAAAGGCGCATAGTGGCTTAATGGGTACCGATTGAATAAGGGGTTCTATAGTAACTCATGAGGCAAGTTTTTAGGTGTTTAGATGTATAAGTTAGTGGTATTTATTCCGGAGCAGCAATTGGAATCTGTAAAGCAGGCGATGTTTGATGCCGGTGCAGGCAAGCTAGGCAATTACGCTGAGTGTTGTTGGCAGACTAAGGGGCTTGGCCAGTTTCGGCCGTTACCAGGTAGCCAGCCTCATCTTGGGGAGTTACATGCCCTGCATCAAGTTGACGAGTGGCGTGTTGAGTTGCTTTGTGAGGAGCAAAAGATACAGTCTGTGGTTGATGCTTTAAAGCGGGCTCATCCGTATGAAGAGCCCGCTTATGATGTTTGTCGCCTTGAACGATATTAGGTTTAGGGCTTTAAGCTAGGCTGCGTTGGCGATTAAAACTTAATACAGTGGCCGCCGGTTCGCTTTCTATCGTGCTTGTACCCTCTAAAGCTTGTTGTAGCCCTTGAAGGCTTTCCATCATCATGCGTGAAATTTCGATGCAGGCGCCCATAGGGTTATTATGGGTTTGACGTTTGGCATCCACTTGGAACTGCAGGCCTCTCAGGCGGCGCTGATACTCTGCCGGGGCGTTGTTGATCAGTTCCTCAATATGTTGTTGTCTGATCTGCTCAAGCGCTTCTGGGTCATTTTGCGCAAGTTTTGCCAATTCTTGATGGCTGGGTAATTTAGACTTCATGGTGTTCTGCTCCAACTAAATAGCGCCAGCCCTCTGGCGTTAGTAGCTTATCTCCTATATTTGGTATTGCTTATGAAGAAAAGTTTTAGCGTTTGTTTGAATCTATGCTACCCAAGCCAAAAGCTTGTGTGTAGCACTATAGTTATACGATGTGGGAATAAGCTTGCTTATCAAAAGCTTGCGTAAGGTATTCATGGTGAATTCGAGGCGTAGTTACGTTTTGCTGTTTTCTCTGCCAGTAAGAAGCAGGCTCTTTATGGTGGGGCAAGGGGGTAAGTGGGCATAAATGAATATAAATATAAGGCGTGAGCAAGCTGATGCGGCTGTTCTGTTAGTGCTTGCGCATATAGATTCTTGTGAGTGCATTTTGCTAACCCAGCGCGCTCAGCATTTGCGAGAGCATGCAGGTGAGGTCGCGTTTCCTGGTGGAAAGCGGGATTGCAGCGACAGTAGTTTGTATCGCACCGCTTTGCGTGAAAGTGAGGAGGAGGTTGGGCTTGCAGAGCACCAGTTGCGCTATCGTTCAGAACTGAGTATGCAAGCGACAAGAGCCGGAGCTTGTGTTGTGCCTTTTGTGGTTGAGTTGGTGGGGGAGCCCAATTTGCAGTTGAATGCCGATGAAATTGCCTCTTCTTTTTGGGCGCCTTTATCTTTATTTGTCGAAGATAGGCGTAGTCATACCGATATTTTTAAGCTTGCTGGGCAGGAGTATTGGGCGCCGGCTTATTTGTGTCAGGGCTACACCGTTTGGGGGTTTACTGCGCGAGTACTGGTTGATTTTGTGAATACTTACTACGGCGGGCAGGTACGCCGTCAGCACCATGCGGTGGAGCGGCGTCACTTTTAGTTTGTATTTAAGCTTATCCCGTTTCTAGCTGGCGGGGTTTTGTGTGCTTGGGCTTTTTTCATAAACGAGGGCTTTTTCAATACGTGTGTCACTCAGTTCGTCAATTTGAAAGCGGTAATTACCAATCTCAAAACTTACGATGGCTTCGGGAATGTTCTCTAAAAATTCAGTGATTAAGCCGTTGAGTGTTTTGGGGCCGTTGGTCGGTAGCTTCCAGCCAAGCTCTCGATTGATGTCTCGCAGCAGTT
The DNA here is from genome assembly GCF_041346925.1 of Agaribacterium sp. ZY112. NCBI lineage: Bacteria > Pseudomonadati > Pseudomonadota > Gammaproteobacteria > Cellvibrionales > Cellvibrionaceae > Agaribacterium > Agaribacterium sp. ZY112. The sequence continues at coordinate 2,048,497 of NZ_CP166840.1, forward strand.
CCGAGGCGTCTATACGGAACCAACCATTGCCAACTAGGCTTATAGGTTCTTCTTGCTCTTCTGCAGCATCGGTAACAAAGTCACCAACAATCTCTTCAAGTAGATCAGACAGCGTGACAAGTCCTTGCAAATCGCCATATTCGTCAACGACTAGGGCTATACGGGCTTTATTTTTTTGGAAGTTAAGTAGCTGGCGTGATAGTGGCGTTGACTCTGGAATAAAGTAGGGTTTTGTTAGGTGCTTGAGTATGGCGCGGGTACTGAGCTCTTCACGGCCATCACGTAAAACGCGGCTGATATTGCGTAGGTGAAGGACACCGATGACATCGTTAATGTCGCCTTTGTAGACCGGAAGTATGGTGTATTCGCTGTCTTGAATTAGGGCTAGGGTCTCTTCTATAGGGGCTTCTAAATCTATGCCTAGGATTTCGTTGCGTGGAACCAGAATGTCATCAACGCTTGATTTCTCAAGATCCAGTACATTGAGTAGCATGCCTTGGTGATGGTCATTAAGCAGTTCGCCGGCCTCATCCACCACGGTGCGCAGCTCTTCAGGGTGGAGGTGGTCTGCCAAGCTGTTATTGCTTGGATCCATGCCAAAGAGTCTTGAGATGGCGTTAGATATAGCGTTAACCAACAGCACAAATGGGTGCAAAATAGTTAGTAGTGGGCGCAGAATAAAGCTTGCGGGGAAGGCTATTTTTTCTGGGTAAACCGCTGCAATTGTCTTGGGGGTAACCTCTGCAAAAATCAAAATAGTTAAGGTTAGGGCCATTGGCATGATTACTAGGTTGCCAACCTCCCAGTCACCAAAAAACTTTTTAGCGATAGCTCCGGCGACTATGGCGGCAAAGATGTTGACTAGATTGTTGCCGATAAGAATAACGCCAATAAGGCGGTCTGTTCGTTCAAGCAATTTACTGGCCCGAGTTGCACCGCTGTGTTTTTTATTAACAAGGTGGCGCAGGCGATAGCGGTTGAGCGAGACCATGCCCGTTTCGGAGCTGGAAAAAAATGCTGAACAAAGAATAAGGGCGATAAGAATAACGAACAGCAGTTCGTAAGAAAGGTTGTCCAAGAAGGCGTCCTACAAAAGAGATAGTCTTAATCTTCGCGTAAAGGGCGAGCTTGCGCAAGTTTGACAGGTGTTAACATGATGAAGTGCTAGTTAAGTAGCACTTCAATAACAAACTTACTGCCAAAATAGGCCAGCATTAGCATGACAAAGCCTGCGATTAGCCAGCGGATTGCAATTTTTCCACGCCAACCGAGAAAGTGTCTGCCAAAGAGCAAGGTAGCGTAGATAAACCAGCTAATGATCGAAAAGAGTGCTTTGTGGCTTAGCTGTTGCGCAAAGAGGTCGTCAAAAAATAAAGCCCCTGTTGCAATGCTTAAGCTCAGTAAGGCAAAACCGGCCCTGACCAAGTCAAACATCAAGCTTTCCATTGTCTGCAGTGGTGGGAAGACGCCCATAACGTTGCTGGCGTGATGGGCTTTTAGCTGACTTTGCTGATAGCTTAAAAGCAGGGCTTGTAGGGTTGCGATCGTTAAGAGGCTGTATGCCACAATAGAGAGTAATATATGGCTGAGCAGGCCTAAACCTAGGTTTGCATCTAGGGGGGTGCCGGTATAAATAAAGGCTGCGGCTAAGGCTGAGCCACTACCCAGTGGTAGCAATAATACAAATATTTTACTCAGTGGTAGGCGAATAGAGCTCAGGGCAACCAATATGTTCATTAATACGCACAGTGCTGATGCGATTTGGAAAACGCCGAGCTGGACACCTAGTTCACTGTCTATTTCGCGCCAGGCTGCCACAAGATGAAAGGCTAAACCCAAAAACAAAAGGGCGTAGAAGGGGGCTCCTGGCTCGAGTTTACTGCGCATTTTTTGCAGTAAAAGTCCCCAGGCGGCTACGTAGCACGCAATGGTGAGAGCGGTCATCATGGCTTTTCCCTGTGTCTTTTGATCATATCTATGATGATTTTGCTTGCTTTGTTGAGCAAATCGCAAAGAGTAGGTGCTTCACTGTAGCTTGGCAAGCTTATATACTGCGCGCCTTTGTTTGTGTGTCGCAAGTTCTATACTGCGAGCATCGACACCAACCGGCTTTTAATAGGCAGTTATTGCTCATGTTTGACAACTTATCGGATCGCCTTAATAAGGCACTGAAAAAAATCAGTGGCCAGGCTCGTATTACGCACGACAACGTGCAAGAGACTCTGCGTGAGGTGCGTAAAGCACTATTGGAGGCGGATGTTGCCTTGCCTGTGGTGAAAGAGTTTACCACGCACGTTCGCAAGCGTGCGGTAGGGCAGGAGGTTAGTCGCGCGCTAAACCCTGGTCAGCAGTTCTTAAAGGTTGTTGAGTCTGAGTTGGTCGCCCTAATGGGCGAGGCGAACGAAACCCTAAACCTTGCTCAGCAGCCGCCTGCGATTGTGATGATGGCCGGTTTGCAGGGGGCAGGTAAGACTACCACTGTAGCTAAGCTTGCTCGTTTCTTGAGAGAGAAGCAAAAGAAGAAAGTCATGGTGGTCAGTGCGGATGTCTATCGCCCTGCTGCAATCAAGCAACTTGAGACATTAGCCGCTGAAGTTGAGGTTGAGTTTTTTCCATCGGATGCGAGCCAGAAGCCGGTTGATATTGCTAATGCCGCTTTGATTCAGGCGAAAAAAGTGGGTGCCGACGTGCTCTTGGTGGATACCGCAGGTCGTTTGCATATTGATGACGAGCTGATGAAAGAGATTCAAGACTTGCATAAAGCCTTGAATCCTATTGAAACCCTGTTTGTTATCGATGCGATGATTGGTCAGGACGCGGTGAACACGGCTAAGGCCTTTAACGAAGCCTTGCCTTTGACTGGGGTTGTGCTAACTAAGATTGATGGTGATGCCCGTGGTGGTGCAGCTCTAAGTGTTCGTCATGTAACAGGTAAACCCATTAAGTTCTTGGGCTCTGGTGAAAAAACCGAGGCGCTTGAGCCTTTCCATCCTGACCGTATAGCGTCTCGTATCTTAGGTATGGGTGATGTACTGACTCTGATTGAAGAGGCAGAGCAGAAGATCGATAAGGTAAAGGCCGAGAAGCTTGTTAAGAAGGTTCAAAAAGGTCAGAAGTTCGACCTGGAAGATCTGCGAGATCAATTTCAGCAGATGGCCAATATGGGCGGCATGGGTGCCATGCTAGAAAAACTTCCCGGTATGGGCAATATGGCGCAAATGGCTGAACAGGCGAATGTTGGCAGCCAATTTAAGCAAATGGAAGCCATTATCAACAGTATGACGCCTGCTGAGCGTCGCAATCCAGATATCCTAACAGGGTCCCGTAAGCGTCGTATTACAGCGGGTTCTGGTACTCAGATTCAAGATTTAAACCGTTTGCTCAAGCAGCATAAGCAAATGGCTAAGATGATGAAAAAAATGAAAGGCGGCGGCATGGCTAAGATGATGCGTGGCCTAGGCGGTATGATGGGCGGTGGCGGCGGAATGCCTCCCGGTGGAATGCCTCCTATGGGGGGAGGTTTTCCTCAGTAATTGTTAGCCGCTTGAACGCTTTGTTCAGAAAAAAAGCAAATGGGCCTATACAGGCACATAGCTTTACATTAGAATACGCCGCCTTTCGCAGGGTGGTCCGCCCGGACTAAGGGTCTGGGCTGTAAATAAAAAAGACTACTGAAGTTAAATCAGGAATTTGTATAAATGGTTACCATTAGATTGGCCCTTGGCGGTTCAAAGAAACGTCCTTTCTATCACGTTAACGTAACTGATAGCCGTAAAGCTCGTAACGGTCGCTATATTGAGCGTCTAGGTTTCTTCAACCCGGTTGCCCGTGGTCAAGAAGAGCGTCTACGTTTAAATGACGAGCGTATTGCATACTGGGTAGGCCAGGGTGCACAAGTCTCTGATCGCGTTAAAAAGTTGATCAAAGACGCAGCTCAAGCTGCTGCTTAAGTTTATTTGAGTGGGTGAGGCAAAACTCTCTAGCTGCGTTGGGCGCATTAGTGGCGTTCATGGCATTAAAGGCTGGGTCAAGGTTAGCTCATTCACTGAACCGCCTGAGAATCTGTTTGATTACAGTCCTTGGCGGATAAAAAGCAAAGGACAGTGGCGAACGCTTGAGGTTGAGCGCGCTCAGCCCCACAAAGGTGGATGGATAGTCCGCTTGGTTGGTGTTGACGATAGAACTGCTGCCGAAGCTTTTAAGCTTCATGACATATTTGTAGAGCAAGACCAGTTCGCTGACTTAGATGACGGCGAGTTTTACTGGCATGAATTGATCGGTCTGCGCGTACTAAGCGAGCAGGAAGATAGTGAACAATTGCTTGATTTTGGTGTCGTGAAAGAGCTGCTTGAAACAGGTGCGAATGATGTACTTGTTATACAGGCAGACGCTCAAAGTATTGATGATACTGAACGTTTGGTGCCTTATGTGCCTGATGTTTTTGTAAAAGAAATCGATCTCGAAGCTCGTCGTATTATTGTGCGATGGGGGCGGGATGACTGAGGAAGAGAGTCTAGCTCAGCCTGTTTTAGTTAAACCAACTAAAGTTGCTGTTCTAAGTCTGTTTCCTGAAATGTTCGAAGCGCTCAGTGCTTGGGGCATAAGCAGTCGAGCAATAAGCGATGGTTTGTTGCATTTGAACTGTATCAATCCACGTGATTTCACGACGGATAAGCATCAGACTGTGGATGACCGCCCTTACGGTGGAGGTCCTGGTATGTTGATGCGCGTTGACCCGCTTGTTAAAGCGGTAGAGGCATCACTCGAGTGGCTTGTTTGCTCTAGGGATGAAGCCCACATCATTTATATGAGCCCTCAGGGGCAAAAATTTGATGCTAAAGGTGCTGACCAGTTGACGAAACGAACAAATCTTATAGTGATCTGTGGTCGCTATGAGGGAGTCGATGAGCGCTTTATTGAAGAGTTTGTCGATGAGGAGTGGTCCATAGGTGACTATGTGCTCAGTGGTGGAGAGCTTCCAGCAATGGTTGTATTAGATGCCCTGATCCGTAAATTACCTGGCGCTTTGGGTGATATACAAAGTGCAGAGCAAGACTCGTTTGAGGATGGCTTGCTCGATTGTCCTCACTATACTCGGCCTGAAGTATTTCGTGGGCGAGAGGTTCCGGCGGTATTGCTGTCTGGTAACCATAAGCGAATTCGCCAGTGGCGATTGCAGCAAAGTTTGGGGCGTACGTTATTGCGTCGGCCTGATTTGCTCGATGCGCTTGAGCTTAGCCAAGAACAAAAGGCTTTGCTTGATGCGTTTAAAAATGAAATTTGATATTTAATTGCTAGCGCTAAAACACAGTGCTAAACCCTAAACTAGGAGCTAGTCATGAGTTCTAAGAACTTGATTATCCAAGAGCTGGAAAAGGAACAGTTAAAAGCTGACGTGCCTTCATTCAGCACTGGTGACACTGTTGTTGTGCAGGTCAAAGTAAAAGAAGGTAACCGCGAGCGTCTTCAGGCGTTTGAAGGTTTTGTATTGGCCAAGAAAAATCGTGGTCTTAACTCTTCATTCACTGTTCGTAAGATTTCTAACGGCGTTGGTGTTGAGCGTACTTTCCAGACTCACAGTAAGCAAATTGAGAGCATTACTGTTAAGCGTCGTGGTGATGTTCGCCAAGCGAAAATCTACTACATGCGTGAACTTACTGGTAAGGCTGCTCGTATTAAAGAGAAGCTTAACTAAGTTTAAGTTGACTGCGAAAAAAGCGCTCTTTATGAGCGCTTTTTTTATGTCTGCAAAATGGGAGTAAGAGTCTTTCTCCGTTTTTATGTTGCAGTGCAGCCTCCGTATTTATGGTAGGTTTTTTGTACCTAAAACCTCCGTAAGGATGTGCTATGGCTGCGCGACAAAGTAATTGTTGGGGGCTGTGTCTGAGGCTTAAGTTCGTCGGAACTTTGTTTACAGATTGTGGGTCCAATCAGGCTGAGCAAATGAATGGCTTGTGTAATCAGTAAGAGCTCTGTCCTTATCTGTATTTTACCGTGGGCTTTATAGGTTGGGGTTTTGCTGTCTTAATTGCCTCATACTTTGCGCCATTGTTTATGTGCCTTCAGTAGGCTGTGGTGTTGGTGCCGCTAGCACTGTTAATGCTATTGGGGCATAGTTCTCTGTTCATAGCACACTTATGCCTGTGTCGCGGGAGCGTTTAAAGCAGTTGCATGAAGAGCATCACCTTAGGTGGGCATGCTTTGGTATACACTGCGCCAAGTTTATATAAAGAGATAAATTATGTTGTTTAAGTCATTAGTTAAAACAGCTTGTGCTGTAGCTCTATTAAGTACGAGTGCTGTAAGTGTTTTTGCTGAGCAGCAAAAGCCAAGTCTAAAAGAAATTGAGAAGCAGGTGTCTAGCAAGTTGAGAGAGTTTAGGCCTGATATCCCGGTTCAGGGTGTGAGTGCGACAGAGGTGCCTGGCTTATATGAAGTAAACTTGGCTGGTGGCAGTTCTCTATATACGACGGCCGATGGATCTTATCTTATAGACGGTACTATCTATGAGTTGGATGGCGCTGCGCTGGTTAATATTCGTGAGAAAAAGCTTAAACCTGAGCGCGCGGCGGCTATAGCTACGATTTCAGAAGGTGAAATGATCAGCTTTAATTCGAAGCAGAAGGGCGCTAAAGACATTTATGTGTTTACAGATGTGGACTGTGGTTATTGTCGCAAGCTTCACCAAGAAGTGCCTCGCTTAAATGAGTTGGGTGTTAATGTGCATTATTTGGCGTACCCGCGCAGCGGTATTGGGCAGGCTTCTTATAACAAGATGCAAGCGGCTTGGTGTGCTAAAGATCCTCAGCAAGCAATGAATGAGCTGAAAAACCAGCGCTCTGTGGCGATGCTTACTTGTGATAGTGATGCGGTGGCTAGCCAGTTCGCCCTTGGTAATAAGTTGGGTGTAAGTGGTACTCCAGCAATTATATTAAGCGATGGTACATTGCTACCCGGCTATCAGCCTGCTGAACAGTTGGCGAAGTTAGCCAAGTAGGCCTTTAAGGCCCCAGTCTATATGGCGTATGGACCCTTCGTGGATTGACACGAGGCGACCTGCTGAGTAAGGTGAGCGCCTTCTATTCTGCCCGTGTTGGCCTTGTTTTTAGGTCTTTGCGGGCGCTTTGTAATTGTCGAGGAATTTCCTTTGAAACGCATCAATATCGGTATTTGCGGCCTAGGTACTGTCGGTGGCGGTACTTTTAACGTACTTAAAGACAACAGCACTGAAATTAACGCTCGCGCTCGCTGTGAAATAGCTATTACTCATGTCGGTGCTCGTCGTGACAACCCAGAGTGTAACTTGTCTGAGACAACAGTAAGCCGCGATATTTTCTCTGTTGTTGAAGATAAAGATATTGATGTTGTTGTTGAGTTAATTGGTGGCACAACTGTCGCTAAAGATCTTGTGCTTAAGGCTGTTCAAAACGGTAAACACGTTGTGACAGCTAATAAAGCACTTATTGCTGAATTTGGTAATGAATTGTTTGCCGAAGCTGCACGTCACAATGTGAGCATCAGCTATGAAGCTGCTGTTGCTGGTGGTATTCCTATTATCAGCGCTTTACGTGATGGTTTGTCAGCCAACAAAATTGAATGGTTAGCCGGCATCATTAATGGAACGGGTAATTTCATTCTGACTGAAATGCGTGACAAAGGTCGAGACTTCGCCGATGTATTGGCTGAGGCGCAAGAGCTTGGTTATGCTGAAGCCGATCCTACTTTTGATGTTGAAGGTATTGATGCGGCCCACAAGCTGGTGATTTTGGCTTCTTTGGCTTATGGCATGCCATTGCAGTATGACAAAGTTTTCTGTGAAGGAATCAGTAAGATTGAACCTGCTGATGTTGAGTACGCCAATGAATTGGGCTATCGCATTAAGCACCTTGGCATTGCAAAATATGTTGAAGGAAAAGGTATTGAGTTGCGTGTACATCCAACTCTTATTCCTGAAAGTCGTTTAATTGCTAATGTCGACGGAGTAATGAACTCGGTCTTAGTTAAAGGCAATGCAGTTGGCCCAACCTTATTTTATGGTGCCGGTGCCGGTGCTTTACCAACGGCTTCGGCGGTGGTTTCTGATGTGGTTCGTGTTGCTCGCCAGCTTGCATCTGGTGCTGGCATTGAAGGTATGACTCCCTCTCTTGGTTTTGATGATACTGCACTTAAAGATTTTGAAATCCTGCCTATTGAAGAGGCGGAGACGGCATTTTATTTACGCCTGCCCGTGGTTGATGAGCCGGGTGCTCTTTCGAAAATTGCTCAAATATTGAGTGATGCGGGTATTAGTATTGAAGCCTTAATTCAAAAAGAACCTGCAGAAGGTGAGAACTCTGTGCCGGTGATCATGTTAACTAGCCGAGTTCAAGAGAAGAATATGATTGCTGCCGCAGCTGAAATAGAAAACTTGTCGACGGTTGCAGGTCCATTAACTCGAATCCGTGTTGAGTCGCTGAAGTAAGATAGGCGAAGGTAGAAAAATGAAATACGTAAGTACTCGCGGCCAAGCTCCCGCACTTGAATTTGAAGATGTTGTTCTTACCGGTTTAGCCAGTGATGGCGGTTTATATGTGCCGGAAACAATTCCTGAGTTTAGCCAAGAAGAGATTGCTTCTTGGGCCGGCCTTAGTTATCAAGAGCTTGCATTAAAAGTAATGAGCTCGTTTGTGGCAGGCTCTATTCCAGAAGCCGATTTAAAAGATTTAATTGATCGTTCATATTCGACTTTCCGACATCAGGCTATTGTGCCTATGGTGCAGACTGGGCATAACGAGTGGATTCTTGAATTGTTCCAAGGTCCTACCTTGGCATTTAAAGATGTGGCTTTACAGTTCTTAGGTAATTTACTTGATTACGTGCTTAAAAAGCGCGATCAGAAAGTTGTCATTATGGGGGCTACTTCTGGTGATACCGGCTCTGCTGCCATTGAAGGTTGTCGCCACTGTGACAATGTGGATATCTTTATTTTACATCCATATCAGCGTGTGTCGGATGTACAGCGTCGCCAGATGACCACCGTTATTGAAAATAACGTACATAACATTGCCATGAAAGGTAATTTTGATGATTGTCAGAACTTGGTAAAAGCCAGCTTTGCAGATCAAAGTTTCCTGCCTGAAGGCCGTCAGCTTGCTGCAGTTAATTCTATTAACTGGGCTCGAATTATGGCGCAAATTGTCTATTACTTTTATGCTGGCTTGTCAGTTGGTTCTCCTGCACGCAAGGTTAGCTTTTCTGTGCCGACAGGTAATTTTGGTGATATTTTTGCCGGTTATATCGCTAAGCGTATGGGCTTGCCTGTTGATCAGTTGGTAATAGCGACTAATAGCAACGATATTTTACACCGCTGCATTAGTAATAATGACCACAGTAAAAAAGCGCTTGAGCACACCTTAAGTCCAAGTATGGACATTATGATGTCGAGTAATTTTGAGCGTATGCTGTTTGAACTTTATGATCGTGATGGGGCAAAGATTGCTGAGCTGATGGAAGACTTTAAGTCTGGTTCAATGACTCTAGGTGAGGCCCAGTTAAGTAAGGCTCGTGAATTGTTTAGCTCTTATCGCTTAGGTGATGATGAGATGATTGATGTTATTCGCGATGTTTTTGAGAACTGTGAGTACCTAGTTGATCCGCATACGGCCATTGGTGTTGAGGCTGCACGTAAAACACGTCGCAATAACGATGTGCCTATGATTTGTTTGGCAACGGCTCACCCTGCTAAATTCCCAGAGGCGGTGAAAAAAGCTGGTCAAAAAGAAGATCCAGCCTTGCCTCACCATATGAGTGATTTGTTTGATCGAGAAGAGAAGTGTGAAATTCTTGATCACGACGCCCAAGTGGTGCGCGACTTTGTTGCAAGTAATTGTCGAGCTTAAGTAGCCTCGGGTATATTGTTAAGACGGGCCAAGAGGCCCGTTTTTTTTGCCTTATGCTTTAGTTCTATGTGGCTTTTTCTCTTCTTATCTCAAACAGACTTTATGTGTCTTTATGGCTAATAAAATAATTCGTACGCGATCTGACTTTTTGTCGCTTATTCCCGAGTCGCAGCGCTCTAATGCGCAAAGTTTAATAGCGGCCCTTCTGCATGCAAGAGGTGAGAATGGTGAGGAGCTTGATTACTCTTTAAAAAAGTTAAGCTCTCCTTTACTAATGAAAGGCATGAGTGAAGCCGTTGCTTTACTTGAGGCCGCATTTAAGCAGGGGCAGCGGATTTTAGTTGTTGGCGATTTTGATGCCGACGGTGCAACAAGTATTGCAGTTGCTTTGCGAAGTTTGCGCGCCTTGGGCGCTGCACATGTGAACTTTATTGTGCCTAATCGTTTTGAATATGGTTATGGGCTTACACCTGAAATAGTTGCGCTTGCAGAGCAAGAAAAACCGGATCTTTTAATTACGGTTGATAACGGCATTGCCAGTATCGATGGTGTCGCAGTCGCAAGACAGGCTGGTATAAAGGTGCTTATTACGGATCACCACTTACCTGGTGAGCAAGTTCCGGAGGCGGATGCGATTGTGAATCCGAATCAGCGTGGTTGTGAATTTCCAAGTAAAAATCTTGCCGGTGTTGGCGTAATTTTTTATGTCATGCTGGCGCTCAGGGCGAGGCTTAGAGAAATAAATTGGTTCAATGAGCAGGGGCTGCTTGAGCCGAATCTAGCTCAATTTTTAGATTTGGTCGCATTGGGCACGGTCGCGGATGTTGTGCCGCTTGATTACAACAATCGTATTTTGGTGGCTCAAGGTATTGAGAGAATTCGTGCAGGTTTGTGTTGCCCAGGCATTGTAGCTTTATTAAAAGTTGCTTCGCGCAGTCCTGAAAAACTGAGTGCTTCAGATTTTGGCTTTGCTATAGGGCCTCGTTTGAATGCTGCAGGGCGTTTAGATGACATGAGCGTGGGTATTGCTTGTTTATTAAGTGATGATTGGCCTGAGTGCTTAAACATAGCGACGGAGCTTGATGCTTTAAATCGTGAGCGCAGGGCAATTGAGGCGAGTATGCAGTTGGATGCTATTCGTGATTTGCAGGCATTGGCGGAGGATGGGCAAGGTCGTAATGCCGTATGTTTGTGTCGTGATGATTGGCATCAGGGTGTTGTGGGTATTGTTGCGTCGAGAATTAAAGACCGCCTGCATCGGCCTGTTATTGCTTTTGCCGATACAGGCGATGGTGAGCTTAAGGGGTCTGGTAGAAGTATTGCGGGAGTGCATTTGCGTGATGTGCTCGACCGAGTTGCGACGAGTACTCCGGGGCTACTGAGTAAGTTTGGTGGACACGCGATGGCTGCAGGGCTTAGCCTACCGGCTGCAAGGTTTGATGAGTTTTCAGTTGCCTTTGATGTTGCTGTTGCTCAGATCTTAACTGATGAGTTAAAAGAGCCGGTAATTTGGAGTGATGGGGCGTTGCAGTCTGAGCAGTTAAGTTTGTTGCACGCTGAGGCTATTCGTGACTCAGGGCCTTGGGGGCAGGCATTTCCAGAGCCTGTTTTTGACGGGGTTTTTAAACTGGTTGAGCAGCGTATTGTTGGCGCGAAGCATTTGAAAATGATGTTAACACCAGAGGAGTCGAGTTCATTGTTACTTGACGCCATTGCCTTTAACGTAGACTTAGAGCTTTGGCCTAATCAAGAGCAGATCTTGGTTCGCTTGGCCTACAAGCTTGATGTTAACGAGTTTAGGGGGCGCCGATCGGTGCAGTTGATCGTTGACCACTTGCAGTTGCATGAGTGATCAACGCGTGTATGCGATCTTAAACCCAGCCAAGTACTTTTCGGCGACGCTCTATATATAAGTATTCCACTTCGCCGCTGGCAGGGTGCTTGCTGTGGCGAAAGTGATGGTGGTCGCTTGTTGATCCCATATATTCCCAAGTTGCTCCCATAAATGAGCACTGGGCATCACCTAGGTTCATTGGGTTGTCCGCGAGCTCCGCCCACATATCGAACCATTCATCGTGATCAGCGTGTAAATATTCCATTATTTTTGGCCGAGTGTTATTGCTATCATTTGTTTAGTTTAGTTTTCTTAAGTGGTTTGTCAACAACTTCCTGTAAGTCTTTGTAATTAATAGGTATTTCTTATTTGGTTGCATCGGTTGCTACTTAGTTGAATAAGTTTGAGCAATTGCTCTTTAAGTTCATATCGTTGCTGGGTGCTCAGTGGATCAAGCCCTTTGACTATTAAGCTTAATGGTTCGGAAGCTAGCCGAATTTGTGAGCGCCCAAGCGCACTGCTTATTTGCTCTTGGCTTAAAAGGGCATCATCTAGTGCGCTTAGTTGACCACTAGAGTTAAAAGTACAGTATTCCTTGCCTTCAAGTCTGAGAGCGCAGTCATAGTTTTGGCTCTGAATGGCGTTAAATACAGCTTGTGCGCAGTCTGTTTCGGTTTGGCTGTGCAGTAGTTGCTCGAAAGCTTCGGCCATAACATTGCCTGGTTGGTTGTGGAAGGATGCTTTTGCATCGTTAGAGGCTAGCTGTTGCTTAATGGCGTTTTGAATTTTTGCTAATAGTAGTTCGAGTTTGCAGGGCTTACTTATATAGTCGTTGGCGCCCGCTTTATAGGCCTCTAATTCATCTTCGGGTTGATTTAGGCAGCTGAAAAATACGATGGGCGTGCTCTGGAATGCCTCGACGTTACGGATGTCTCGGCATAGTTCAAAACCGTTTTTCCCGGGAAGGTCAACGTCTAAGAGGATAAGCTGAGGCTTTATTTGCTGAAGTAGATTCATGCCTTCGGCCCCTGACATGGCCTTTTCAACTATGTAGTGAGGGCTTAGTACCTTTTCAATCAGTTTTTGATTGCTGGGACTGTCATCGATGCTTAGCACCGTAGCAACTGCGTCCATGGTTATACTCGTTAGCTTCCTTGATGTATTAAGCCTAGTTCTGGCAGTTCAGGCTGTACAGTTTGGCAGCATATTTTGGCGTAAGTATTCACGTCTATAGTGTTGCTTGCGGTGCTCATGTAAAATGCGCGCATTCGTTAGTACTAGCAGTAATATCAATGGAAATTAACCCGCTTTTAAATCACTTAACTGACCTCCAACAACGCACAGACACGCTTCGGGGGTATCTTTGACTACGCTCTAAAGCAAGAGCGTTTAGCTGAGGTTGAGCTTGAACTGGCAGAGCCTGATGTTTGGAATGAACCTGAGCGAGCTCAGGCCTTAGGTAAAGAGCGAAGTGCCCTCGAGGTCGTCGTGAAAACCATTGACGATCTTGATCAGGGTGTGGCTGACTGCCGTGATTTGCTTGAAATGGCCGTAGAAGAGGCGGATGAAGATGCTGTTGCTGAGGTTGAGGCTGAAACCCAGGCTTTAGAGCAGCACTTGGCTAAGCTCGAGTTTCGTCGCATGTTCAGTGGCGAGATGGATGCTAACAATGCTTATCTAGATATACAGTCCGGTTCGGGCGGCACTGAGGCTCAAGACTGGGCTGAGATGGTATTGCGTATGTATTTACGCTGGGGTGAAGACAAGGGCTTTAAAACCACATTAGAAGAGGCCTCTGCCGGTGATGTAGCAGGCATTAAAAGTGCAACAATTCGCTTTGAGGGTGAATATGCCTTTGGTTGGTTACGCACAGAAACTGGTGTGCACCGGCTCGTGCGTAAGTCGCCTTTTGACTCTGGCAATCGTCGCCATACCTCGTTTTGTTCCGTTTTTGCCTCTCCTGAAATTGACGATGATATTGAAATCGATATTAGTAAGGCGGATGTACGAGAAGATACTTACCGTGCAAGCGGCGCCGGTGGTCAGCACGTTAACAAAACAGACTCTGCAGTACGCTTGACGCACTTGGAGTCTGGCATTGTTGTTCAGTGTCAGAGTGAGCGCTCTCAGCATGCTAACCGTGATCGTGCCTGGAAAATGTTACGGGCACGTGTTTATGAGCAGGAAATGTTAAAGCGCAGTGCTGAAAAACAAGCGATGGAAGATTCAAAAGCGGATATCGGCTGGGGTAGCCAGATCCGTTCTTATGTATTGGATGATCAGAGAATTAAAGATTTACGTACCAATGTACAAACGAGTAATTGCCAAGCGGTGCTCGATGGAAAGTTGGACGAGTTTATTGAGGCAAGTTTAAAAGCGGGCTTGTAAGTAGCGTCTATAGATGCGGCGGCTAAATGCCGAATTAATTGAATTGTTGAAGCGGAAATTATCTAAAATGAGCGAACAAATTGTTGCGCAAGATGAAAATAAATTAATTGTTGAGCGCCGTGAAAAGCTAGGTGTCATACGCGAAACTGCCAAAGAAAATGGCGGCACTGCCTTCCCAAATGATTTTCGCCCAGAAAATAAAGCGCAGGATTTGCAAGATAACTACGGTAAAGCCGAAAAAGCTGAGCTAGAAGAGGCTAATAATCTCGTTAGTGTTGCCGGACGTGTTATTCGTAATCGTGGCGCATTTATAGAGCTGCAAGATGCCAGCGGACGTATTCAGTTGTACGTGACTAAGCCTGCTCGTCCGTTTGCTAAGTCTTTAGATTTGGGGGACATTATTGGCGTTAAAGGTGCACTGCATAAAAGCGGTAAAGGTGATCTTTATGTCAATTTAGAAGAGTATGTCCTGCTGACTAAGGCTTTGCGTCCTCTGCCCGACAAGCATCATGGCTTGAGCGATCAAGAAACACGTTATCGTCAGCGCTATGTTGATTTAATTGCAAACCCTGAAGTGCGTGCAACGTTTGTGCTGCGCAGTAAAATAGTGCAGTTTATTCGTGAGTATTTAAATGGTCGTGACTTTCTAGAAGTTGAAACCCCGATGTTACAGGCTATTCCTGGTGGGGCGACTGCCCGTCCATTTGTTACTCATCATAATGCGCTTGATATTGATATGTACTTGCGTATCGCTCCTGAGTTGTATTTAAAACGTTTGGTTGTGGGTGGCTTTGATCGTGTTTATGAGATCAATCGTAACTTCCGAAATGAAGGTTTATCGACTCGTCATAATCCTGAGTTCACAATGCTTGAGTTCTATCAGGCCTATGCCGATTACAATGATTTAATGGATTTGACCGAGGATATGCTGCGCAAGCTTGCTGAAAATGTGCTTGGCAATACGACGGTTGTAGCGACTAAAGCTGAAGGTGAAACAGTTGAGTATGACTTTAATAAGCCATTTCAGCGTTTAAGTGTGTTCGACTCTATTTTACATTTCAATCCGAATTTAAGTGCGTCCGATATCGATAACATTGAATCGGCTCGCTCTGTTGCTGCGAATTTAGGTATTCCTTTAAAAGATATTTACGGCTTGGGTAAGATTCAAATTGAAATATTTGAAAAAACCGTAGAGCATCGTTTAGAGCAGCCGACGTTTATTACTAAATACCCAACCGAAGTTTCGCCTCTTGCTCGTCGTAGTGATGAAAATCCATTTGTTACTGATCGCTTTGAGTTTTTTGTTGGAGGTCGTGAAATTGCTAATGGCTTTTCTGAACTTAATGATGCGGAAGATCAAGCTGAACGCTTTCAGGCTCAGGTGGCTGAAAAAGATGCCGGCGATGACGAGGCAATGCACTACGATGCGGATTATGTTCGTGCACTTGAATATGGTATGCCTCCTACTGCTGGTCAAGGTATTGGTATTGACCGCCTAGTGATGATGTTGACAGATAGCC
Organism: Agaribacterium sp. ZY112; assembly: GCF_041346925.1. NCBI lineage: Bacteria > Pseudomonadati > Pseudomonadota > Gammaproteobacteria > Cellvibrionales > Cellvibrionaceae > Agaribacterium > Agaribacterium sp. ZY112. The sequence goes on from NZ_CP166840.1 coordinate 2,064,117, forward strand.
CATCGATCCGCGATGTGCTTTTGTTTCCGGCAATGCGTCCGGAATAATGACGAATCGACCTGTAAAGCTTGAGCAAAGTTGGTTAAACGAAATAGGGCAAGAGTTCGATTTGCCCTATATGCAAGCTTTGCGTCAGTTTTTACAGCAGGAGAAAGCAAAAGGGAAAAACATTTACCCCTCCGGTAGTGATATTTTTAACGCTTTAAATAGTACGCCTTTTGATAGAGTGAAGCTGGTTATTCTTGGTCAGGATCCTTATCACGGGCCGGGGCAGGCACATGGCCTTTCTTTTTCTGTCCCCCGTGGTATTGCTACACCACCTTCCTTGCAGAACATCTTTAAAGAGCAGCAGCGTAGTTTAAATTTGGCTATTCCTAGTCATGGTTGTTTGCAGAGCTGGGCTGATCAAGGGGTCTTGTTGTTAAATGCAACCCTAACGGTTGAGCGGGCAAATGCAGGTTCGCACCAGCGTAAAGGTTGGGAGCAGTTTACAGATGCAGTTGTCGCTGCCTTAAACGCTAAGCGTAATAATGTAGTTTATTTACTCTGGGGGGCTTACGCGCAGAAGAAGGGGCGGGTGATTGATGCCGCTCGTAACTTGGTGCTTAAGTCACCACACCCCTCACCGCTATCGGCTCATCGAGGTTTTATTGGTAATGACCATTTTGTTGTTGCAAATAATTATTTGCAGGAAAAAGGTTTGAGCCCAATAAATTGGGCTCTGCCAGAATAATCGATGTGGCTTTGGCCATTTTAAGTTTAAGAGAATAGCTGCATAGCGGCTTCCATTTCTTCGCTTAAATCTTCAGCTTCCGTATCTTCGATATCGTAGTCTAGGCCCAGACGTGAAAAAGCTTTGACGCTGGAGTAGTCAATGCTGGCTACTCGGCTACTGCCGGCCCAAAGTTGCAACATGGCAACGGTGACAATGTCGGCGTAGTCGGGGCTGCTTTTTTCTTTTTCAAAATCTAAATGATCAATTGGCACCATGCGTAATTCTTGAGGAAATTCCCAAGAGCTTAGAATTTTTACTCCAATGATGGGGTGAATGGCATTAATCACCATATCTAGATTAATACTGTCGCGTAATAGTGCAGGGTTTTCTTCTGCGTAAGAGAGTATCGGCAATATACCTATTTGGAAAACAAGGCCTGCAAGTGTGGCTTGGTCGGGCCTTAATTTGGTGTAGTGCTTACATAGAACATGGCAGATGCCAGCAATTTCACTGGATGAGGCCCAAACATCTCGCATTCTTTTATCAATATGGTCGGAGGTTGCTTGGAACATTTGCTCCATCGCTAGACCCGTTGCAAGATTGGCCGTGCTTTCCATGCCTAAACGAGAAAGCGCCATGTTCAGATCTTCAATTTCACGTGGGGCTCGAAATAGTGGGCTGTTAGCGACTTTAATAATGCGAGCTGTGAGCGCAGCATCGTGGCCTATCACTTTACCTAGGTCCATGATCGATGCGTTACTGTCTTCAGATACTTCACGCACCTTAAGTGCCATTTCTGGCATGGTGGGCAGAACGAGTTTGTCGCTATCGATCAGCTCTATAATTTCCTGCGCAACCTTGTCTGCGAGTGCGTTCATTTAAGTCTCCCTGAGTGGTTATTATTGGCAAACAGCAGGGAGCCTTCGCTCACTTGCTTAGCTTAAGGTATAGCATAGGGCAGCTGATGCCATTGGACTTTTTGCAGGCCTTTGTCACATGATTCTATGCTGATGTCATTGCTTTCATAGCTGCTGTCATTGCATAAACAGAGCAGCCAAGTGCGCTCTTTAGTTGTATATGATTGAACGCTAGCTCCGACTTTTTTTCTGTCCTTATCTATTAGCGCGGCTTTATTTTGCAGTTTGCTTGGGGCGCAGCTTGCAAGGCGTAGATGTTTTTTAAGTTGGCCACGGTAGTGAAGGCGGGCAATCACTTCTTGTCCGGTGTAGCAGCCTTTCTTAAAGTTAACGGCGCCGATTAGATCGTAGTTCAGCTCTTGGGGCAGGAATTCTTCACTTTGGCCTTCTCTCAGCTCTGCTAAACCTTCTTGCAGTAATACAAGGGGCCAAAATTCGGTATCTTCCGTTTGAGCTTGTAGCTTATTTACCAGTTGTTGCTCAGCGCTCTTGTCAATCCAGAGTTCAGCGCATTCTTCGTTGAGCATATGCCAGCACTCGCTCGTAAGTTCTAGCTCGCGCTCTAGTCGTTCTTGAAGCTGCTCACCTTTAAAGGCGATGCAGTTCAGTTCAGTTTCCACGCTGAGTGTGACTTTTGAAAAAAGCATGTATTTTTTTAGCGCGGCAATGGCAATATCACTGATCTCGCGATGAACTCGTATCAGGTAGTCATTGTTTATGCGCTTGATATAAAAACTGCTAATCATGCGACCTTTGACATTGCAGTGCGCTGCAAAGCTGCCTTGTTCACTGAGTTTTACTACGTCTGCGCTAAGTTGGCCCTGTAAGAAGCTCGCGGCATCGGGGCCGCTAAAACGCACAATTTGGTACTGTGGCAGTGGGCTGTAGGTAAGAGAGGGCTGTTTTTGCTGACTTTGCATAAGAGTTCTTTGCTTGGCGTGGTGCTATAGCTTACTGAGGGCTAGGGAAACTGCCAAGCCTTGGCTATAATCCCGCCTCCTTGAAAAGAGTTACGATTATGGATCTTCACCGCTTACGCTGGGCCAGCCGTAGAGGTATGTTGGAGCTGGACTTGGTTCTACTGCCCTTTGTTGAAAATGTTTATAGCACTTTAGATGAGGCCGAACAGCTGCGCTTTGACAATCTTTTAGAGTGCGAAGATACAGAGTTGTTTGCTTGGTTTCTTGGTAAAGATGTGCCTGAAGATGCAGATCATAAGCGTATCGTTGATATTATCTTAAGTCACACTGGTATAAGGGGAGAGACCACTTAATCTCCCCCTTCATGTTTGTCGTCTTAGAAGTAGGTTAAGATCTTATTAGTCTATAGCTACAATTTGGCGCTGACCGGAGAAGTTGCTCGGCATTAAAATCGTGTCTTGAGCAATAGCGGAGGCGCTGGGGTAGTCGAGTGAATAGTGCAGGCCTCGGCTTTCTTTTCGCTGGCTTGCAGAACGAATAATTAATTCGGCTACCACGGCTAAGTTACGCAGCTCAATCAGGTCATTGCTGACTTTGTAGTGGCTGTAGTATTCCTCAATTTCTTTTTGCAGTAGTTTAATTCGGTGAGTTGCACGCTCAAGTCGTTTGTGAGTACGTACTATGCCTACATAGTCCCACATAAAACGGCGTAGCTCATCCCAGTTGTGTGAGATAACCACGTCTTCATCTGAATCTGTCACCTGGCTATCATCCCAGGGCGCGGCTTCTTGCGGCTCGGGAAGCTCATCAATGCAGCTGGTGATATCCAGTGCGGCAGAATGTGCATAGACAATGCATTCAAGCAGGGAGTTGCTGGCCATACGATTGGCCCCGTGCAAGCCTGTAAATGAGCACTCACCAATCGCGTAAAGGCCGTCTAGGTCGGTGCGGCCTTGGTCATCAACCATGATTCCGCCGCAGGTGTAGTGTGCCGCAGGTACGACAGGGATGCCTTCGTTGGCGATATCAATACCAAATTGAGCACAGCGCTTCATGGCTGTTGGAAAGTGCTGCTCAAGAAACTCACGAGGTTTGTGGCTGATATCTAGGTAAACGCAGTCGCTTCCAAGACGCTTCATCTCGTGGTCGATGGCTCGAGCGACAACATCGCGAGGAGCCAGCTCGGCAAGCTCATGGAAGTTATGCATAAAACGACTGCCATCTGGCAGGCGTAACTTTGCACCTTCGCCGCGCAAAGCTTCTGTAACAAGGTAGGATTTGGCTTTGGGGTGGTAAAGGCAGGTAGGGTGGAACTGATTAAATTCCATATTGGCTACTCGACACCCTGCTCGCCAAGCCATTGCGATGCCATCACCGCTGGCGCCGTCGGGATTGGAGGTATAAAGGTAAACTTTGCTGGCTCCACCGGTTGCAAGCACGACGGTCTTAGCGCTAAAGCGCTCTACACAATCTTTTTCTCTGTTAAAGACATAGGCGCCACTACAGCGGTAGCGTTGTGTGTCAGCGCTTGCTTCTTTGCAAAGATCGAGTGCGACATGGTTAGCAAAGATACTTATGTTCTCTGCTGCCAAAGCGGCGCTACCTAAAGAGCGGTGTACGGCTTTACCTGTGGCGTCAGCGCTGTGGATAATACGGCGGTGACTGTGCCCACCTTCTCTAGTTAGGTGGTAGCCTTGTTCTTCTTTGGTAAAATCAACACCGAGGTCGATAAGCCACTCAATAGCGGCTTTACTATTTTTGACTGTAAACTCAACGGCGTCACGGTGGCAAAGCCCGCCGCCTGCAGCCAGAGTATCTTCAACATGAGCTTCGATACTGTCTTGATCATCAAGTACGGCGGCAATACCGCCTTGAGCGTACCAAGTGGAGCCTTCTTTGATCTCGCCCTTACTTAGAACCGCAATAGAAAGGTGTTTGGGCAAGCTGAGCGCTAAACTTAAGCCTGCGGCACCACTGCCAATAACAAGTACATCAAAGTTCAAGACGGTTTCCTTGGTATAGAAGAACAAAGTCGCGATTATAGCCTGTCACGTAAGCCTTTGCTCCTATGGCCGCTATATTTGAACTTTGTAGCCTGTTTGGCGTCAAAAATTGCATGATAATAAATGGGTCTTAAGTCCTATTGTGTTTCACGCATTCCTTTCGTGTCTCACAACTGGCACAATGCGGCCTTTTACTCTCTGGGCATGGAGCGGTCAATGACAGCGCAAGCTGTACAAGCATCTGATAAAGACCTCGTCGCCAAAGTTCAACAGGGCGATAAGCGAGCCTTTGACTTATTGGTACTTAAATATCAGCACAAAGTTTTGAGTATTGTGGGACGTTATGTTTCCGATGCATCGGAAGCGCATGACGTCGCGCAAGAAGCGTTTATTAAAGCCTATCGTGCGATTGGAAATTTTCGTGGGGATAGCGCCTTTTATACTTGGATCTATCGTATTGCGATTAACACAGCAAAAAATTACTTGGTTAGTCGTGGGCGCCGCCCCCCTGCAAGTGATGTTGACGCTGGCGAGGCTGAGGCGTATTCGGGGGGCGATGTCTTACATGATAACGCCTCTCCAGAGCAACAAATCGCTAGGGATCAGCTTGAGCAGGCTGTGTTTACGGCAATTAAAGCGCTGCCAGAGGAATTGAGAGCAGCGGTGAGTTTACGTGAGCTTGATGGCTTGAGTTACGAAGAAATTGCAGACGTAATGAGCTGTCCTGTTGGTACCGTTCGTTCACGTATCTTCAGGGCTCGAGATGCTATAGAAAAACATATTGCTGAATATGTGAATTAAATGTGAATTTTAGGGAACTCTAGGAAAAATTCTTAGTCTGACCCTTTAAGAGATAACTGGCTTGATTAAATACGCCAGGTCGTTAACCGAAGCCCCTGTTGCTGCAACGTCTGCAGAGAATGTGGCTGTAAGCGAATTAGCTTGTAGAGTATATAGGTCTATGTATGAGCGATACACACAATAGCCCCCATGAATCTGTCAGGGAGTCCCTCTCGGCCTTGCTGGATGATGAACACAGTGAATTAGACTTGCGTCGTATATTAAAAGGCGCAGAGGTCGATGATGAGGTTGTCAATACATGGCAGCGCTACGGTGTGATCCGTCAAACTCTACAAAAACAGGAGTGCTTTACTGAGCGCTCGTTGTTAGATGGTGTACGAGATGCCATTAAACATGATGAGGCCCCGGTTGTTGTCGCTCCACAATCGCGTTGGCAGCAATGGGCTGGTAAAGTTGCAGTTGCTGCATGTGTTACTTTTGCATTTTTATTTGGTAGTAACTATTGGCAAGGTAGTGAGCAGGAAGCTTCTGCCGCTTTGGCTTCCGGTGCGGTGAATTCCAATGGTGCGGCTGTGCCTAGTGGTTTTGAATTACCTCCTCTACAAGCTCGTACAGTAAGCGCTGGCGCAGACACCACATCGTATGGTTCACCTGCTTATGGTTCGCCTGCCTACGGGGCTGTATCTTATGGCTCTGAATTACCTGCGGATCACATCCAAATTCAAACTCGCGCAGCGCTTCATGAATACCTAATGCAAAACCCGGAGCTTCGCGCTCAGTTACATCGTATGCTGCAGCAGTCTCAAGCTGAGGCTCAGCGCTAAGGGCTATTGTGCTAACCGAAAATGGCCGTGTGCTGGCGGTCGAAGATGATGGTTTATGGGTTGAGACACTGCAACAGAGTGCTTGCGCCCAATGCTCGGCTCGCAGTGGTTGTGGGCAGAAGCTTCTGGGTGAAGCGTTAATGCCCAATATGACCTCGGTCAAGGCGTATTTTTCTGAGCCGCCGACACGTATTTTCCGTGTCGGAGAACAGGTAGATATAGGTATTGCTGAGCATGCTTTATTAACGGCAACCTTGTTGGCTTACCTTGTTCCCTTGCTTGCGCTGCTTTTCGGGGCCGGTGTGTTTCAGTTTGTTTTTGCTTCTGAGTGGCTGAGTCTTGTTGGTGCTTTGTTTGGCTTAGCCGTTGGTGGATTACTGGTTCGGGCCCATGCGCGCCGCAATAGATCCAACCCTCTTTTTCATCCGGTTGTGCTTTAGTCTCAGTTGTCTGCAGCTTCGATAGCTTGCCCCCCTTAAATCATGTAGACTTCGCGGCATTCAGGCGCACCATGTGGTGTCAGCTATATCCTTATTTTTGCCCAATTCAAGTAGAACTTAGTAGTGTCAGATCTCAGTCATATACGTAACTTTTCCATCATTGCCCACATCGATCACGGTAAGTCGACACTTGCTGATCGTTTCATTCAATACTGTGGTGGTTTAACTGCGCGCGAGATGGAAGCTCAAGTGCTCGACTCTATGGATATTGAGCGTGAACGTGGTATTACCATTAAGGCTCAGAGCGTCACGCTTGAGTATAAAGCTCGTGATGGCAAGGCCTATCAGCTGAACTTTATTGATACCCCAGGGCATGTTGATTTTAGTTATGAGGTAAGCCGCTCACTGGCTGCTTGTGAAGGTGCTTTGCTTGTTGTCGATGCTGCACAGGGCGTTGAGGCGCAATCGGTGGCGAATTGTTATACTGCTATTGAGCAAGACCTTGAGGTCATTCCTGTACTTAACAAGATCGATTTACCACAGGCTGAACCTGAGCGTGTGAGCCAAGAGATCGAAGAAATCATTGGCATTGATGCCATGGATGCCGTGACTTGTAGTGCCAAAACGGGTTTAGGTATCGAGGATGTTCTAGAGCGTCTCGTTGCTGAAATCCCTTCACCTGAAGGTGATTATGACGCCCCTATGCAAGCATTAATTATCGATTCTTGGTTTGATAATTACTTAGGTGTTGTGTCATTAGTGCGTGTTACTCAGGGCGAGTTGAAAAAGGGCGAGAAAATCGTATCTAAGTCCATTGGCAAGGCTCATGTCGTTGATATTGTTGGTGTTTTTACGCCAAAGCGTGAAGATACTGGAGTCTTGCGAGCAGGTGAGGTTGGTTTTGTTGTTGCCGGTATTAAAGATATTCACGGCGCGCCTGTCGGTGATACTTTGGTGCATGCTGCTAACCCTGATGTAGAAGCGCTGCCTGGTTTTCAGAAAGTTAAACCTCAAGTTTATGCGGGGCTCTTCCCGGTCAGTTCGGATGACTACGAAGGTTTTCGTGATGCTTTGCAAAAACTCACCCTAAACGATGCCTCTTTATTTTATGAGCCTGAAAGTTCGGATGCCTTAGGCTTTGGTTTTCGTTGTGGTTTCCTTGGCATGTTGCACATGGAGATCATCCAAGAGCGCTTGGAGCGAGAGTATGATCTCGATCTTATTACTACTGCGCCAACGGTTGTTTTCCAAGTGCTAACCAATGATGGTGAAGAGGTTTATGTTGATAACCCTTCTAAACTACCTGAGCTTGGTTCTATCCAAGAAATGCGTGAGCCGGTTGCCGATGTTAATATTCTGGTTCCTCAAGACTATCTTGGCTCAGTAATTACTTTGTGTGTTGAGCGCCGTGGTGTGCAAGTCGATATGCAGTATATTGGTGGTCAGGTTGCCGTTCATTATGAGTTGCCAATGAACGAAGTGGTGATGGACTTTTTTGATAGGCTCAAATCGGTGAGTCGTGGTTTTGCCTCTCTCGATTACAGCTTTGCTCGATTCCAAGCTGCCAAGCTGGTGCGTCTTGATATCTTGATTAACTCTGAACGAGTTGATGCTCTGGCCGTTATTGTTCACCGTGATAACGCTCACTATAAAGGTCGCGCCCTAGTTGAAAAAATGAAAGAACTTATTCCTAGGCAGATGTTTGATGTAGCAATTCAAGCCGCTATTGGTGGCCAAATTGTAGCTCGTTCAACAGTAAAAGCCCTGCGTAAGAACGTAACCGCCAAGTGTTATGGTGGCGACGTAAGCCGTAAGAAAAAGCTGCTAGAGAAGCAAAAAGCAGGTAAAAAACGTATGAAGCAAGTAGGCAAGGTAGAAATACCACAAGATGCTTTTCTTGCTGTGCTTAAAACAGATAGCTAAAGGCACCTTAATATATGGACATCAATCTGCCTCTGATTTTATTTCTTGCAACCTTTGCTTCAGGTATTGGTTGTTTGGTCGATTTTTTTCTTTTTCGCAAGCCGCGTTTGCAAGCCTTAGCTGATGTCGAGGCGCAATTTAGTGCCTTGACCAAAGCCGAAAAGAAAGACGGTCAAGCCTATACCACAGCTGTAGAAGCTGCTTCTAAAGATCCTCTGCTTATTGAGTACAGTAAGTCATTTTTCCCTGTCTTAGCTCTTGTATTTGTGGTGCGCTCATTCTTATTTGAGCCTTTTCAAATTCCATCTGAGTCTATGTTACCCGTACTTGAAGTGGGTGACTTTATTGTTGTTAACAAGTACAGCTATGGTATTCGTTTACCTGTCATTCGCACTAAAGTGATTGATATCAATGACCCTAAGCGCGGTGACGTAATGGTGTTTTTACACCCAGGTGATAAGCGCTATTTTATTAAGCGTGTTATAGGCTTACCTGGCGATCATATTCGTTATACAAATAATCGTTTGTTTATTAATGGTGAGCTTGTGCCAGAAACCTTGCTTCGAGAAGAGTACAGTAAGCCTGGTGAATGGTGCTTTAACGCTCGAGCTACTAATTTGATCTATCAAGAGCAAATTGGAGATAAGAGCTTTGAGGCTCGTAAGTGCAGTATACCGGGCAGCTTGAGTCGAGAGGGTAGTTGGACGGTGCCTGCTGGCCAGTATTTTATGATGGGAGACAACCGCGATAATTCACGTGATAGCCGTGAGTGGTTGTATGTATCTGAAGATCTAATCGTAGGTAAAGCTGTTGCTAAGTGGATGCACTGGGATAGTTTCTTTAGCTTGCCAAGCTTTGGTCGAGCGGGTGCTATCTAAGGCTGATCCACACTTTAGTTGCTTCGCTATACTCTTAGTCAAAGTAGGCTTGTATAGCTGGCCTGCAAGTTAGTGTGAAGGAGAGAATATGTTTATTTATCAACGTGGTATGAGCACGTCAGGGCTTATTTTAGTTGTCGCTTTGGTCGGCTTTTTCTTAACCTTGGTTTTCAAAATGGGGCCAGCCTACCTTGATAATATGGGCGTGCGTTCGGCCATGAACTCGATGTTAAGTAATAACCCTAATATTCATGAAATGAGTAAGGATAAAATCCGTGCGCAATTAGCCTCATTTTTTAGCATTAACGGTGTCAGAGATCACAGCCCTAAAGATATGGAAATTGTACGCAGTAAGGACAAGACCTTAGTGAATCATATCTATGAAACTAGGGTGCCCATTTTTTTAAATATTGATGTGGTGATGAGTTTTAAAAACCAAATCGATTCATCTAATCCTCAAGCATGTTGTGAATACTTAATTGATGAAGAAGGCAACCCCCTTAAGCAAGACTGATATTTATCTGCTCGAGAAGCGCCTAGCTTACGAGTTCAAAGATAAGCGCTTGCTAGAGCTTGCGCTTTCCCACCGCAGTGTTGGCCCTAAAAATAATGAGCGCCTTGAGTTTCTAGGTGATTCTTTATTAAATCTCACCATCGCCGAAGCGCTCTTTCATCAGTTCCCCGATGCCAAAGAGGGGGATTTAAGCCGGCTTCGCGCTCACCTTGTTAAGGGGGAAACCCTTGCCGAAATTGCTAGAGAAAAGCAGTTAGGTGATGTTGTGTTATTAGGCACTGGCGAGATGAAAAGTGGCGGCTTTCGGCGCGACTCTATTCTTGCAGATACGGTTGAAGCACTTATCGGGGCCATTTACTTGGACCAAGATATGTTCTGTTGCCAGAACAAGGTGCTTGAGTGGTATGAAAGCCGTCTAGCGGGGCTTGATCTTAAAAAAGCAGGAAAAGATCCTAAAACTTGTTTGCAGGAACTTATGCAAGAAAAGTCATTGGCCTTGCCCGCTTACCGAGTGCTTAACGAAAGCGGAGAGAACCATGCTCGTATGTATGAAGTTGAGTGCCGTTTAGTGAATGTTGAGCAGGTGTTTTGCGCTATTGCCAGTAGTAAGCGCCAAGCAGAAAAAAAAGCAGCCGAATTAGCACTGCAATACTTTGATGAGGAAGTGAGTGGAAACTAAATTAAGAGCCGGCTACGTCTCGATTGTAGGGCGTCCGAATGTTGGTAAGTCGACCTTACTAAATCATTTACTAGAACAAAAGATCAGTATCACGTCTAAAAAACGCCAGACAACAAGACATAATATTGTTGGTATTCGTAGCGATGATGATAGTCAGCTCATTTTTGTTGATACGCCAGGCATGCACCAAGGGCAAGATAGCGCCATTAATCGCTATATGAATAGAACAGCAGGTTCGGCCCTGGTTGATGTTGATGTTATTGTTTTTGTTGTTGATAAAGATACTTTTACCGCTGAGGATGAAGCTGTAGCAAAACAGCTACAAAATACTCCTATTCCACTGATATTGGCAATTAATAAGATTGATCAGCTTAGTGATAGTGCCAAACTTTTGCCCCATGTGCAGAGGCTCAATGAATTGCTTCCCAAGGCGGAAATCATGCCTATTTCTGCTTTGCGTGATGAAAATTTATCAGCCTTGTTAGATGTACTGAAATCATTTGTTCCCGAGTCAGAAGAATTAATTTATCCAGAAGATCAGGTTACTGATCGCAGTTTGCGTTTCTTAGCCGCTGAAATTGTACGAGAAAAAGTCATTCGTTTAACCGGCGCGGAACTGCCTTATCAAAGCACGGTTGAAATTGAGCAATTTGAAGAAAAAAGTGGTTTGGTAACCATTAGTGCTGTGATACTTGTTGAGCGTGAAGGTCAGAAGCGCATTGTTATTGGTGAAAAAGGCAGTCGTATTAAGCAGGTGGGTATTGATGCTCGCAGAGACATTGAAAACCTTATTGACTGCCAAGTTATGCTGAATATTTGGGTGAAAGTTAAAACGGGTTGGTCTGATGATGATCGCGCACTTAGAAGTCTAGGTTTTGACGATTAAGCATGGCTGGGGCAAATCTTCAGCGTGCTTATGTTCTGCACCTAAAGCCTTATACCGATAGCAAAAAGCTTGTACGACTCTTTTCATACGATGAAGGCTGCCTTGACGCTGTTGCTAGGCCTAGTAAGCGTTGGCCTGCTTTAGAGCCTTTTATTCCCTTTTTATGTCATGTGAGTGGAAAAACTCAGGGTCTTAAAAATTTACGAGCGGCCGAGATTCAAGATTCGACACCTAGGCTGCAGGGCCATGCTCTGTTTTGCGCCTTGTACCTTAATGAATTGCTCGCTAGAGCCTTACCTGTCGGCCAAGCTGTGCAATCAATATTCGAAGCCTATGAAGAAACAATAAAAAAATTAGAAGGCTCTCATGCTGATGCAGCACTGCTGCAGGTTTTACTTCGGCGTTTTGAGTTCAGCCTATTAAGGGAGCTGGGTTTCGCTGTAGAGCTACTGAGTTGCGCTAATGGCAGCAAAGTCATTAATAGCTGTACAGCGTTTTATACTTTTCGGCTTGGCTTCGGCTTTATACCTTGCGCTTTACATGAGCAAAACAGTACCAACCCTACGCTATTCCATGGCGAGGTCTTACATGCCATTGCCGAGCAGCAATGGAGTTCACGTAGCCTATCAGCGGCAAAGCGTTTAAGTCGCTTAGCCCTGCCAATGCTAATCGGCTCGGAACCGCTAAAAGCTCGTGAGTTATTTGTTTAACTGAGTACGTAGTGGCACCTGTTTTTACTGGCTTTGCTTTATAGCTGTTGCTGAATAATTTTGTTTATTCCAGTGAAAAAAGCACTTCCAAATCATGTTCAGACGACCAGCTAACAAGCTCCTTCATTTTTTGGTACATCTTTTTTAGGTCGTTTGCATCACACAGTTCAGTTTGTTTTAGCTGGGTATCAACACATTTAACGGCGGCTTTAAGTTCGGGTACACCACAATAACAACAGGCACCATGCAGTCTGTGTACTAGTTCGTAAAGCTCATCGTAGCGGCCTTCTCTGGAGGCTTTTTCCATAAGAGGCTGCTCTTGTTGGATGCTTTCTATGAGCATCTTAATCATGTCAAAAGCCAGTTGGGCGTCATTTTTAGTTAGCTCTAAGCTCTCACCAATGTTGACGGGGCTGCTTGTTGTTTTGTCTATAGTGGCGACAGTTTTTTTATTTTGAGTACTATGTTTAGTCGTCTTAGGTTTTTCATTGATGCGTTTGTTTTTATTACTAATGACCCAGCGATCGATCACAAGGCCTATGGATTTCTCTGTTAGTGGTTTGCTAATGAAGTCGTCCATGCCTGCTAGTAACAACTTGCTGCGCTCTTCTCTTATATCGTGAGCGGTTAGTGCAACAATCGGAGTTCGTCGATCGCTGTTTTCATCGCGACGGATACGCATGGTGGTTTCAAAGCCATCTAAGTCGGGTAGCTGGATATCCATAAATACTAAGTCATAACACTGGGATAAACAGCGATCGATGGCGCTTTTCCCATCTACAGCTACTTCAACTTCTGCGTTAAAGCTTTCTAAGAGTGCACATGCAACTTTTGTATTCGCAGGCGTATCATCGACGACTAAGATCTTCATCTGGTTTGCAGACGCCGTTTTACTAAAGCCTTTTTCATTGTTGGTACTTACGATGCCGAGTTGGTCTAATAAACCTCGGCGAAGGCGAGCGGTTTGCAGTGGATGTTGAGCGATAAAGGCGTCACAGTCACCTAGAATTTTTTGTACGTTTTCGTGTTGTCCCATTGGTGACATGACAACGGTTGGTATTTCTAATTCATCTCTTAAGTTCTTTACCGTTTGAGCAAGTAAAATTTTATCTAAGGCTCTTAAGGATGTTTGTGCTTCTATCACGGCCAGAGGGATGTAGCGCGCGTGCTTGAGGGCTTCATCACGCAAGCGTTTTGCTTGTGTGAGGATATCGGCAAATACGTTTGCTCGTCGATTATTAATACCTAGTTCGGTAAGCCTAGATGTAAGTTCTTTGTAGGCTCGATCTCCAGTGGTAAATACCAAGGCATGAACTTGATAACCAGGCGCTGCTATTTTATTGGGGCTTACTGCGGTACCATCGAGTTTTAAACTGAGGGCAAAGCGGAAGCCGCTATGCTCTGCTTGCTCATTAATATGGATCTTCCCTTGCATGTGTTCCGCGATACCTTTTGCAATAGAGAGACCTATACGTGCACCAGAATAAAATCGAGGGTCATGACTACTCGCGCTAGGGCTGGTGCTCCATCGGCTTAACTCTTCAGGCAATTCACCATCGGTATTAACGTAGATATTGATGTCTATTTTAGACGCGTGTTGCTTTTGCAGCTCTGCAACAATTTCTACATAACTTGCGTGTTCAAATTTAATTGCATTACTAACTAAATTAGATAGCACTTGCTGAATACGCAAGGGGTCACTCAGCACATTAGTGGGAATACGTTGATCAATGTGGCTATAGAGTTTTATCTCTCGCTCTAAGGAGAATGGTGCTTGTAGTTGCAGGGTCTCTTCAATATTGTGGCGTAGATCAACTACTTTACTTTCAACCTGAAGTTTTCCGCTTTCAAGTCGCGAGAAATCATGAATATCACTGACAATCGTCAGCATGCCTTTGGTGCTTTCGTCGATGGTATTTATATAATCTTTTTGTTCCGGAGTAAGCGCCGTCTTTTGTAGTAGCTCTGAAAATCCTAGTATGCCACTTAGTGGTGTACGTAAATCTTGGCTGGTTTTCTTTAGGAATTCGGATTTGAGCCGATTCATTTCAACCGCATTTTTTCTAGCGATATCTAAATCAATATTTTGTACTTCAACCGTTTCGAGAGTCTCTCTTAGCTCTGCGCCAGCGTTTTCAACGCTTTTGCGCAGTTCCATTTCTTTTTCAATTTGGATTGTGATATTGGCATTAAGTTGGTGTAAAAGTGGGGCAAATATGCCGCTATTGGACAGAGCTAACGGTGATATTTCTCGGCTTCTGTTTTTCTGAAATAACTCATCCGACAGACGGGTGAGAGGAGAAAAAATATCTCTATTTAATTTTCTCCAAAATAGGATGGAAAACAAGATAACACCAAGGCCAATTAAGCTGGTGGCAAAAAGGTATTGTAGGTTTAGCAGTGATAACGACGTTTTGTCTATCGTGGTGATAAGCCATGTGTTTTGGCCCTTCATTAGGTACCAAGGTCTACTTAGGTGTAGTTGCTCATCATGTTGCCATGAGCTTTCTGTTCGATAGCGAAGACCAATGTCTTTGCCGTGGATTGGGAGTCCGCGCTCAAAAAGTTTTTTCCCCCGTGCATCAACCAAGGTTAATGATAGGAAATCATCAATGGTTAATAAGGTATGCGCTTTTTGTTCTAGGTTGGCAATTAGCTCGGCATCATTTTTGGGCGCTTGCTGGGTGGGGCTCAGCAATAGGTCATTAAGCTGTACGCTGCGCGCTAACATGGTGTCTAAGCGTTGCTGGTGGAGTAAGAAGAACAGGCTGGCAATACCAAAGCTAATAACCAATACCATGCCGATGGCGGTACTGCTTAACTGCCATAAGGGCTGGTCTAGGGTGGCCTCGCGGGTTTGGGCCATAACTATTACTCCGAAATCTCACTGCAAAGCGCTAATTTAGCGCGCTTTTACTGCTTGAGCCAGTTTTAGACCTATAGAGCTGGCTTGAGCTTGGGCCTAAGGCTAAAATACTCGACTTTAATTAGAGGTTTGGCCGTGTCTAGCTCTTTTGTAAGCATTGAAGACTGTGTTGGTAATACGCCCTTAGTGCGTTTACAGCGCTTGCCGGGTACGGAAAACAATGATGTGCTCTTGAAGCTTGAGGGGAATAACCCCGCAGGTTCAGTTAAAGACCGGCCTGCAATGTCGATGATTGCACGCGCTGAGTCTCGTGGTGATATTACACCCGGTGATAGTTTGATTGAGGCCACCAGTGGCAATACCGGTATTGCGTTAGCGATGGCTGCAGCGGTTAAAGGCTATGCGATGACGCTTATCATGCCTGACAATGCTACCGAGGAGCGAAAAGCTTCGATGAAAGCCTATGGTGCTGAACTTATCCTTGTTAGTAAAGAAGAGGGTATGGAAGGGGCCCGAGACCTAGCTTTGCAAATGCAAGCTGAAGGTAAAGGTCGAGTATTGAACCAATTTGGCAATAGTGACAACCCTCTTGCTCATTATGAAGGGACAGGGCCTGAAATTTGGCAGCAAAGTGAAGGTCGCATCACTCATTTTGTTAGCTCTATGGGGACAACAGGCACTATTGTCGGTTGTTCACGTTATTTAAAAGAGCAAAACCCAAATATACGCATTATTGGCTTACAGCCTGATGAGGGAGCAAGTATTCCGGGTATTCGGCGCTGGCCAGAAGCCTATATGCCAGACATCTTCAGTGATGAACATATCGATGAGGTCAGTCTTGTCAGTCAGCACCTAGCAGAGCAAACAATGCGTGATCTGGCTCGTAAAGAAGGTATCTTTTGTGGTGTGAGTTCTGGGGCCGCGGTTGCTACTGCCTTGAGTGTTGCTCAGCAAGTTTCGAATGCGGTGATTGTCGCTATTGTATGTGACCGAGGTGATCGCTACCTTTCGTCTGGGCTTTTTAATTGATACTAAGCCTCGCCCTATAAAGGACAGGGAATAATAAAAATATGGTTAAAGTAAAACAAAATAGCCTTCAGTCTGCTGACGACATTGATATTCATAGTTGGGTGCAAGAGCAGCTTGTGATTGCCGGTTCCGTGCAGCCGGAAAAAGATGCGCCATTACTTGTTAAAGCCTGTGAGTTTGCCAAAGCCTGTGAGGTCAACGAGGGTGACCCTGAAACCAGTTGGGGAGAAGGCAACACCTCCTTTTTAGCCGGTTTACACATGGCTGAGTTATTGGCCGATATGCACCTTGATGGTGAAGCCATGGTGGCTTCCATTCTCTATCGAAGTGTGCGTGAGGCAAAAGTTGATGAGCAACTGGTCTTAGAGCAGTTTGGTGAAGGCGTTATTACCCTGATTAATGGCGTGCGCCGAATGGCTGCGATCACGGGCTTATCTAGCCATTCTCAAGACCAGGTCTTTGGCCGTGATAGAGATGAGCAGGCAGATAAGCTTAGAAAATTGTTAGTCGCTATTGTTGATGATGTTCGTATCGCTTTAATCAAGTTAGTTGAGCGAACCTGTGCCATGCGCTCGGTTAAGAATGCTGATGCTGAGCGCCGGAAAAAAGTTGCGCGAGAAGTCAGTGATATTTATGCGCCTTTAGCTCACCGCTTAGGTATTGGACAGATAAAGTGGGAGTTAGAAGACCTTGCTTTTCGTTACTTGCAGCCTTTTGATTATAAATACATCGCTAAACTGCTCGACGAAAAGCGCTTAGATCGCGAAGGCTATATCGAGCGTGTGGTCGAGCTTATAAGAAGTAAGTTGGCTGAAGACGGCATTGAAGCTGATGTCTCGGGTAGGCCAAAGCACATTTATAGCATTTGGCGAAAAATGAAGCGCAAGAATGTCAGCTTTGCTGAGATTTATGACATTCGCGCTGTTCGAGTGTTGGTGAATACGGAGCGTGATTGTTACGGTGCTCTAGGTATCGTGCATGCCTTATGGAGGCATATCCCTCATGAGATGGACGACTACATTGCCAACACTAAAGACAACGGATATCGCTCCTTGCACACGGCTGTACACGGCCCAGAAAACCGAGTTCTAGAGATTCAAATCCGCACCCATACTATGCACGATGAGGCGGAATACGGGGTTTGCTCTCATTGGCGCTATAAAAAGACCGACGACGAAGACAGTGAAGCAGGCTATGAGCAAAAGATAGCGTGGTTGCGCCAAGTTATTGAATGGCAAGAGAGCGATATTGGCGTTGCTTGGGAAGATCAGTTGCCCAAAGGCATTGAACAAGACCGAATTTATGTTTTTACTCCTGAGGGGCATGTGATTGATTTACCTCCCAGGGCGACGGCGGTCGACTTTGCATTTCGCATTCATACCGATGTGGGTTTACGCTGTCGTGGAGCCAAAGTAAATGGCCGTATAGTACCGCTTAATCACAGCTTAAATACGGCTGACCAAGTTGAAATCCTAACGGCAAATCGTGAAAACCCAAGCCGAGATTGGCTCAATAGCCATCTAGGTTATATCACCACATCAAAGGCTAGAAACCGTTTACAGCATTGGTTTAAGCAGCAAGACCGCGATCAGAATATTGCTGATGGCCGCTCCTTGTTAGATCATGAATTTAAGCGTTTAGCGCTAGAAAATTTTGATTTTGATGCGCTTGCTAAATCTCTCAACTTAAAAGGCTTAGATGATTTATACGCGGCTGTAGGCGTGGCTGATCTTGGTGTTGAGAAAGTGATTGATGCGGCGCATCGCATGCTCAATCGAGATAAGCAGCAAGAGCCTGTTGTCAGCATTGTTGGTAAGGCGAGTGACACTAACAGTGGTGCCGATATCTATATCGACGGTGTGGGTAATTTACTGTCTTATATTGCTCAGTGTTGTAAACCTGTGCCGGGAGAGCGTATTTCAGGTTATATCACCTTGGGCCGTGGTGTTTCTATTCATCGGCAAGACTGCTCAAATTTATTACGCCACTTACAAGAAGAGCCCGAAAGAGTCATTGCTGTGGATTGGGCTGAAGCGCCTAAAGAAACTTATTCGGCTCTTATTGAAATAGAGGCCTTTGACCGTCATGGTTTGTTGCGAGACATTACTACTTTACTCGATAGAGAACGCATTAATGTCAGTGCGATGCAGACTTTTTCAAATAAGAAAAAGCATACCGTGGATATGATTCTTACTATTGAGGTGAGTGATTTACAGGGCTTGTCTCGTATCTTGGCTAAAGTCAGCCAGCTACCCAATGTTTGGTCTGTACGGCGAAAGGATTAGCGTGAGTTACGATATTAATGACCTTGTCTACTTGATGCAGCGTCTGCGTAAGCCACAGACCGGTTGCCCTTGGGATTTAGAGCAGGATTTTCGTTCTATAACAGCAAGTACCTTAGAAGAGGCCTACGAGGTCGTTGATGCGATCGAGCGTGACGATATTGCCCATTTAAAAGAAGAGCTTGGCGACCTTTTATTTCAAGTGATTTTTTATAGCCAGCTTGCTAGCGAACAAAAGCATTTTAACTTTAATGCCGTTGTTGATGTACTCACGCAGAAATTGATTCGCCGTCACCCGCATGTATTTCCCAATGGCACCTTAAGCAGTGAGCGCCGCCCAGGTGATGATAAAGAAGCAAAGATCATTAGCGAACGTTGGGATCAAATTAAAGAGCAAGAGCGTGCGCAAAAAGGCCAGCAAGCACTGCTAGATGACGTGCCTAAAGCTTTACCGTCATTACCTCGTGCACAAAAACTGCAAAAGCGTGTTGCCAAAGCAGGCATGGATTTTCGCACGGAGCAAGCCGCGTTAAAGAATATTTACGTAGAGTTGCAAGAGTTGGAGTCTGAATTAGCTGGCGCTCGAGAGCCTGAAGCTATTCAAGATGAGCTTGGTGATGTGTTGTTTAGTGTCGTCAATCTTGCTCGTAAACTTGATTTAAATGCAGAACAGAGCTTACGTGTTTCGAACCATAAATTTGAAGCTCGGATTAAAGCCATGGAAGAGCTGATGCTGATATCGGGGCAGTCTTTTTCATCGTGCAGCGATGATGAACTTGACGCCTTGTGGCAGCACGCCAAGTCACACAAGGCCGTTTAATTATTGGCGGCTTGTTGTAGGTGTTTTTGGGTTAGAGCATGAAATGCAGGCGTTGGACCGGTGTCTTTATAGATCGGGTCGCCAAGCTCATCTAACATTGCCACTTCTTTACCTGCGACATAGGGGAAGCTTCCCTCGAGTTCAGATAAGGCTGCTGAAAGGAGCTCACTAATAAGCTGGTCTTTATTGCGGCGTGGATACATCTCCATAAGCGCCGATACTTTTGCTGCGTCTTCTATTGTTAAATTAACGGTATAGCTTTCTTCGGTGAACTGTCCTTTTGCGCTATTTTGCCACAAGTTCACAAGATCTTTAATGTTCATAACGGCTCCCTTTTATCTCACCAGTTACATAACTATAGATCAGCAATCTTCAACAAGGTTCCGAACTTAATGTGCTGGCAAATTAGGGCGGTGAATTTAACGGCGAAAAAACCGTAAGAGGCGGCTTATTAATAAGTGCAAGTAAGCACGCATAGCGATAATAAAACCTAAGCCAGCTAAGAGAAGACCGAGCAGGGCGACAAGTTCTTGATACAGAGGGTTTTGTACATAGGTGTTGGCCATGTAAATACAGATCATGCCAACGGAAAAATAAATAAAACCGTCACGCCAACTTTTGAAAATAGCTATTTGAGGTGCTGTATAGTGCTTGATCAGCAACTGTTTAAGACGCTGAATACCTGTTGAGCTGTTGTTGTCAGCTCTATTCATCGCTCATCCAGCGAGTGGCACGTTGGGCATCAGAGTCACGCGCTTCTACCCACTGCCCACCTTCTTTTTTCCAGAATGGCGCTTCTGTTTTTAATAAGTCGATTAAAAACTCACACGCAGCAAAGGCATCGGCGCGATGTTTACTGCTGACGCCAATAAAGACAATTTGTTCGTCAACGGCAAGTGGGCCTACACGGTGGATGATACGGCTATCGAGTAGTTCCCAGCGTTTATGCGCTTGAGCTTCAATTCTCTCGAGTACCTTCTCGGTCATGCCGGGGTAGTGCTGTAACTCAAAAAGCTCACTTTTTCCGTTGGCGCTGCGAAAGTCACGGACTAAGCCGCAAAACATAGTCACAGCGCCAGTCACATTACTTTGTTGCAGCTTTTGATATTCGCTTTGAAGGTTAAAGTCTTCGCGTTGAACTTGAATCATAGGGTCTTTTTAGCCGCCAGTAACAGGTGGAAAAAAGGCGACTTCTGCGCCGCTATATATGCTTTGCTCTGTTTGGGCAATGCTTTGATCGACGGCGCAGCGTGTGCCTTTGTCGTTAAGCAGCTCTTGCCAGATATCACCACGCTCACTTAATAGAGCAACCAGCTCGCTCACATTGAGGCTGTCCGTATCTAAGCTTAACTTTTCTTCGCCTGTACCAAATTTTTCAGCAAGTTTGGCAAAGTACAAAATAGTGATATTCATACGTGTCCTTGGGGGTGAAGGCTTGGTTATTTACGCAACCACTGGCCGCTTTTACCGCCGTGTTTTTCTTGCAGCTCTGTGGCAACAATGCGCATACCTTTGTCGACAGCTTTGCACATATCGTAGATGGTTAAAGTTGCAACAGAGGCGGCTGTAAGGGCTTCCATTTCAACCCCTGTTTTACCTTCAAGCTCACAGCGAGCAATGGCGGTAATTGTTTGTGTTTCTGCGTCTTTTTCGAAATCGACACTGACCTTGCTAAGCATAAGTGGATGGCATAAAGGAATCAGGTCGCTGCAGCGTTTGGCCGCTTGAATTCCTGCAATGCGAGCAACAGCAAAGACGTCGCCTTTTTTATGCTTGCCTTCCATCAATAGAGTAAAGGCCTCATTGCCAAGTTCTATGGTGCTGGTCGCGACGGCAATGCGCTTACTGGGTGCCTTGTCGCTGATGTCGACCATGTGTGCTTCGCCGCGCTCATTAAGATGGGTGAACTCACTCATGCCAACAGTTCCTCGAGAATCTGTGTGTAAGTTAAGCTGAGTTTATCCAAATCTTCAGCTTTCACACATTCATTCACTTGATGAATCGTTGCGTTGACTGGGCCTAGCTCAAGTACTTGAGCCCCTGTCGGCGCAATAAAACGGCCATCGGAAGTACCGCCTGCGGTGCTCAGTTCGGTCTCGATACCACACTGGTTTTTAATCGCTGTTACCGCAGCTTCAACCAGTTTACCTTCAGCGGTTAAGAATGGGTGCCCGCTTAGGATCCACTTGCAGTCGTAATCGAGACCGTGTTTATCAAATATTGCTTCGCTGCGTTCGCGCAGTTGGGCTTCTGTTAACTCGGTAGAAAAACGAAAGTTAAAAATTAGGTCGACTGTACCCGGAATCACATTGGTGGCACCGGTGCCGCTGTTCATATTACTGACCTGAAAACTGGTCGCTGGGAAAAAGTCATTGCCTTCATCCCAGGTTTCAGCCGCCATTTCAGCCAGTGCCGGTGCAAGCTTATGAATAGGGTTGGCGGCCAAGTGAGGGTAGGCAACATGACCTTGCTTGCCTTTAACAGTCATCCAGCAGCCAAGGGAGCCACGACGGCCATTTTTAATCACATCACCCACTTCATTAGTCGATGAGGGCTCACCGACTAAGCACCAGGTGATTTTTTCATTTTGCGTTTCAAGCCAATCAACAACTTTAACGGTGCCATTAATCGCAACCCCTTCCTCATCGCTGGTAATCAAAAAGGCAATGCGACCATTGTGATTGGGGTGTTTGGCAACAAACTCCTCACAGGCTGTGACCATCGCTGCAAGGCTGCCTTTCATGTCGGCCGCACCGCGACCGTAGAGTATGCCGTCGTCAATAACAGGATCAAAGGGCTTGTGTTTCCACTCGCTCTCGTCACCGGTTGGCACTACATCGGTATGCCCAGCAAATGCAAAAATTGGCCCCCCATCCCCGCGTACGGCCCAGAAGTTATCAACGTCATCGAAGCGCAAATGTTCAACCTTAAAACCGATGGCCTCAAGGCGCTCACACATCAATGCCTGACAACCTTCATCTTCGGGGGTAACACTCTGGCGGCGGATTAGCTCACTGGCGAGCTCTAGGGTAGGGCTTAATTCACTCATGAATACTTATTACTTTTGATTAAGGTGAGCTGTGATATTAACGCAGCTCAGGGCTAAGTATGGAGTGGGAGAGAGTCTCCCTCCCACTTCATGTTGGCAGTTTCACACATTGCTGAGTTGTGCCGATGTCAGCTTAGTTATTACTATGAAGCTCATCGTTCAGAGCAATTGCGCTCTTATTGCTTAGACATTCAACGGTGCCGGTCATCGAGTTACGACGGAACAGTAAGTCATGCTTGCCGGCCAGATCACGGCCTTTAACGTGCTCAACGACATTGCGCTGATCGTCGAGCAGAGCAATCTTAGTTCCGGCAGTCACATAGAGGCCGCTTTCTACGATACAGCGGTCGCCGAGAGGAATACCGATGCCTGCGTTGGCACCGATAAGGCTCTCTTCGCCAACAGAAATAACAATGTTGCCGCCGCCGCTTAAGGTGCCCATGGTTGAACAGCCACCGCCTAGGTCGGAGCCTTTACCAACAACAACCCCTGCCGAAATACGGCCTTCGACCATAGAGGTGCCTAAGGTACCGGCGTTGAAGTTAACAAAACCTTCATGCATAACCGTGGTGCCTTCACCAATGTGTGCACCAAGGCGAATACGTGAGGTGTCGGCCAAACGCGTACCCGTTGGTACAACGTAGTCGGTCATTTTCGGGAATTTATCAACGCAGTCGACACTTAAAGTACGGCCTTCGATACGTGCTTGTAGCTGGCGAGTAGGTAGTTCATCAATCGCGATGGCACCTTCGTTGGTCCACGCTACGTTAGGCAATAGACCAAACATACCGTCGAGCTTGGTGCCGTGAGGCAGGACAAGACGGTGGCTTAATAGCTGAAGCTTCAAATACACTTCTGCTACAGAACTTGGTGCTGCGTCACTTTCAAGTGCACACACAACAAGCGGGCGAGTGCTGCTAGCCATGCTTTCTAATTGGCTTGCCAAGGCGCTTTCACCTGCACTATTTAAGGCTGTGGCCAAAGCTTGAGCCTTAGCTGTGTCAATCGCGATAGCTTGGTTGCCGTCTTTATAGGCCAGTTCACTGGTAAGGACCTCAACTATGGTCGCTGAAGGAGTAAGTAAAGGCTGAGCATAGAAAACTTCAAGCCATTCGCCTTGACTATTGTGGGTGCCGACACCAAAACCGAGTGCGTACATAGAAATTCCTCTTAGCTAAAAATTGTGTTGTAAGTGTCGGCTTTAAAGCCGACATGCAAACCCGCTGTACTAGATAGCACAGGGCGCTTAATTAGGGTGGGGTGCGTTTCTAATAAATGCGCAGCCTTATCGCTCATAGCAGCTAGCTTTTCTTGTTCGCTAAGTTGCTTCCAGGTTGTGCTGCGTTTATTAACTAAGGTACTTGGGCCCAAGGCCTCTAACCAAACCTGAATGTCGTTTTGGCTGATGCCGTCTTTGCGCAGGTCGTGAAAGCGGTATTCAATGCCTTGCTGCTCTAACCAGTTTCGTGCTTTTTTGACTGTGTCGCAATTAGGGATGCCGTAAAGCGTATTCATAGAGAGGCCCGTGTAAAAAGGCCGCAAGCATAGCAAATTACTGTGCTTCGTGCAGCGGGGGCAGTTCTCCAGGCAGGCCATAATAAGGTTGTTGCTGCTTAAACTTGTCGAAGCCCGCTTGCATTGCCTGTTGGCATTTTTCGATGTTTCTATGATCGAGGAAGTCTCGTAGGGCATCGGCGATGATTAAAGCGAGCTCGGGATGGCTTTCCCGACTGAAAAATTGCATGCTGCCCGAGTTCTCTAACATCACAATGGCTTCGCTTTGTAGGGGGTTGTTGAGTTCTAGGCGAGCATAGCGGTTTGCAGGCAAGCGCGAGGAGGGTTCGTTTAGGTGCAGTTGAAAATCGATTTCAGCTAAGTACTGCAGAAGCTCTGCTAGCTCGGAGTCAAGCGTGGCGTAACTTGGTACAACAAAGGAGTCGATAGGTGCAATGCTGTAAGTCGGCTGCGTACTTTCTATAGTTGGAAAGGCACTAATGCGGAAGTCGTATTTTAATGCCGGAGTTAGATTGCCGACAACGTAACCGCCGGCTAGGATCATTGCTGCACGTCGGTGGTAGAGAAAAGGTAGGGTACTGCTGACTTTGTAGTTACGGTGCTCCTTTAAATTGAAGCAGCCTGCGTTAATGAGTTCGAGCCAGCGTTGTAGTATTTTTTTTGTTTCGGGCCCCTGCCAGCTAGCCTGACCGCTGAGTAATTGTTTGTGGAAATCGGCACCGTTAATACGCAAATCTAAGTAATCGAACCAGGCCAATAAGGGCCAGCTGGATTTATTGCCCATGGCGATAAGGTGGCGCCCTTGTTGCTGCATTCTCTTGCAGTTGTCGATCAGATTTTGCCAGCTATCAATGGGCTTTAGTTGGAACTGCTCGAAGCTTGAAGCCCGATAATAGAAGGCCCAGCTGTAATACGATACAGGCACCGCATAAGGTTTGTCTTGATAGCTCACCGCAGAAACATGAGCGTGATCGAATAGTTTATGAAGTTGATATTGTTGCCATACTGCGCTGAGGTCCTTGAGCTGATCGCGTGCAGCTAGCCGCTCAATATGCTTGCCACTGTACCAATAAATGACATCAGGCCCTTGCTTTTGGTTTATCCATTTATGCACTTTGTTACTGATATCCCCTCGATAGTATCGGGCTATCGCTTGGCTGTGGGGCTGCTTTTGGTTAAAGCGCTCGATAAGGGATGAGAACAGCGCTCTTTCTGAGTTATAGCTAAGCTGGATGGCTATTTGGATCTTGCGTACGGGTTTTTCAATATCCTTATTAGTCGCTGCGTAGGAGTGACAGCAAGCAAAAAAACACGCTATTAAAACGAGTGTAAAATAAGGTAATGGTGGGTGGGGTTGAGCCATAAAGCACGCAATGTTCAAGAGCTTGTTATTAGTCTAGCTGCTCTTAAGTAGCTTGCTTAACCGCATGTAGAAACAAAAAAGCCACCCGTAGGTGGCTTTTAGGCTTATCAACAGTAACGTTTATTCAACGTTGGTGTTTTCACCTTCAACGTAACCGAAGTTAGCAATGATGCCACCATCGACATAAAGTACTTGGCCGTTAACGAAGTCTGCAGCTTTAGAGGCTAAGAACAATGCCGCTTTACCTACATCTTCTGGCTCGCCCCAGCGGTTAGCAGGAGTACGAGTCATAACAAGGTTGTTGAACGGATGGCCGTTTACGCGGATAGGTGCAGTTTGTGCAGTCGCGATATAACCAGGGCCAATACCATTCACTTGCAAGCCGTATTTAGCCCACTCACAACACATGTTTTGAGTAAGAAGCTTTAGACCACCTTTAGCAGATGCGTAAGCACTTACATTTTGACGACCGTAAACGCTCATCATTGAACACATATTGATGATCTTGCCCTGACGGCGCTCGATCATGCTTGGTGCAACACGCTTGGCAACGATAAAAGGTGCAACCAAGTCGATATCAATAACTTCACGGAACTCTTCCGTAGGCATATCTAAAATAGGTACGCGCTTGATGATACCGGCATTGTTTACAAGGATATCAATTGGGCCAACTTCTTTTTCGATTTGAGAGATGCCCGCATCCACTTCTTCTTCTTTGGCAACGTTAAACGTTAGGGTGTAAACGTCGATGCCTTCTTTAGCGTACTCTTCTTTAGAGGCTTCAAGTTTGTCTTCAAAGATGTCGTTGATAACAACTTTAGCGCCAGCTTTACCAAGAAGCATACCGCAAGCCATACCGATACCGTGAGTACCACCAGTCACAAGGGCAACTTTGCCCTTGAGGTCAAAAAGTTCGTCAATCATAAGTGCCTATTCCATCTTTTTAAGTGAGAGAAGCTGAGTATTGCTTTGAGCTCAACTGTCCTTAGCGAAGTTACCTTAGCAGATATATGCTAAAAACATGTTAAAAAAAGTGAGCTAGTCAGTGCTTCAGTCTTCACACATAGAATATCGAAACTCGACCTCGGATGCTGTTCAAACTGGCGCTAGCTTGATACGGATCAACGGAGCCTAGACGCTAATTCCAAGAAGGGAAATTAACGCCGCTGAAACTGTAAGTTTTAAACCTAGAGTGGCTGTTTGAGTTGTTATTTGGCGCTAGGGTTTTAGTGTTTTTTTAGGTTTTTTTCTATTTGGGTAACAGGTGTGACATATTTCACAGATGGTGCCGTTACAGCCACGTGCGGAGCAATATTCACGGCCGTAGAAAATAATCTGCAGATGTAATTTGTTCCACTTGTCTTTGGGGAAGAGTCTTTTAAGGTCTTTTTCGGTTTGTGCAACGCTTTTGCCATTACTTAAGCCCCAGCGCTGTGCTAGACGGTGAATATGGGTATCGATAGGAAAATTGGGTTCGCCAAAAGCTTGCGCCATCACCACGCCAGCGGTTTTATGGCCGACACCGGGCAACTCTTCCAAGGCTTCCATCGAGGCTGGTACCTCGCCGTTGTATTTCTCGACAAGTATTTCAGATAGCCCTTTAATCGCTTTACTTTTTTGTGGGCTTAAGCCACAGGGGCGGATAATTTCACGAATACGCTCTAGGTCCTGCATAGCCATATCGTGAGCGTTGTCTGCCAGCTGCCACAATAGCGGTGTGATCTGATTAACGCGCTCATCGGTGCACTGGGCAGAAAGTAATACCGCCACAAGCAGAGTGTAAGTATCCTTATGGTCGAGTGGTACGGGTGTTTCTGGATATAACTGCTCAAGTTTGTCGAGTATAAAAGCGACACGCTCGGCCTTTAAAAGATTGCGCTGCTCTGTCATTACAGGCCTTGTACAAAATGTTTGATGCGCTCTGCACCTTCTATGCACTCTTCTAGCGTTGCAACCAAAGCCATTCGTACACGCTGTGAGCCTGGGTTTTGTCCGTTTGCATGTCGGCCTAAATAAGAGCCAGGTAAAACCGTGAGGTTTTGTTGGGCAAATAGCTCTTTAGCAAACACTTGCTCATCGATCGGTGTACGCGGCCAGAGGTAGAAACTGGCTTCGGGTAATTGAAAATCGAGTACGCCATTTAGAATGCTGCCCACTGCATCAAATTTTTGGCGATAGAGCTGGCGATTTGCTTTAACGTGCTCTTCGTCTTGCCAAGCGACCACACTTGCAAGTTGTGTTTGCACAGGCATCGCACAGCCGTGGTAGGTTCTATAAAGTAAGAACTTTGAAATTAGCTCGGCATCACCTGCGATAAAACCAGAACGTAAACCGGGAAGGTTGGAGCGCTTGCTTAAGCTATGAAAAACCATGCAGCGATTAAAGTCGTGCCGACCTAGTTCGCTACAAGCTTGTAGTAGTCCTGTGGGGGCCTTGTCTTCATCAAAATAAAGTTCGGAATAGCATTCGTCACTGGCGATAATAAAGTCGTATTCATCCGCCAGTGCGATCAGCTTTTGAAGTTGCTCGCTGCTGAGTACGGCGCCTGTTGGATTTCCTGGGCTGCACAAAAATAATAGTTGGCAGTTTTGCCACTGCTCTTCACTGACTTGTTCAAAGTCGGGGATAAAATCGTTTTCTTTTAAGCAATTTAAAAAGACAGGCTCGGCTCCTGCTAAAAATGCGGCACCCTCATAGATCTGGTAAAAAGGGTTTGGCATCAATACTTTTGCAT
This sequence comes from Agaribacterium sp. ZY112, assembly GCF_041346925.1. Taxonomy (NCBI): domain Bacteria; kingdom Pseudomonadati; phylum Pseudomonadota; class Gammaproteobacteria; order Cellvibrionales; family Cellvibrionaceae; genus Agaribacterium; species Agaribacterium sp. ZY112. The sequence continues at coordinate 2,091,985 of NZ_CP166840.1, forward strand.
TGGCTTTACTGCCATCAATGCAGGCTTGAGTAAAAGCAAAAATGGCTTCACGTGTACCATTGACAGGAAGCACCTGTCGCTCGCTATCCATGCCTTGTAAATGGAAGCGCTGGCTGGCCCAAGAGCTTATGCTTGATCGAAGTTCTGCAAGTCCTTTAGTGGCAGCGTAGTTACTAACTCGGCCCAGCTCATTCGCCAATGTATCTAAAACAAACTGCGGCGGTTGGTGTTTGGGTTCGCCAATACTTAAGGCAATGTGTTCACCCTGTTGCGTTGGTGTAATGCCTGCCTTTAATTGATTTAGCTTTTCAAAAGGGTAGGGCTGGAGTAGATCTAAATTTGGATTCATCTTAATGGGCTTGTTCTTTTTTGATTTGGCGATCTAGGCGGCGGCAGATTTTATCTTGCAGTTCTTCACAAAGAGCAACATCACTTAGCGGATTACCGGCTACATCGGTAATAAAAAAGATATCCTCAACTCGTTCGCCTAAAGTAGAGATGCGAGCGTTGTGAACGATGATTTCTTCCTCCATAAAGGCTTGTGCAATTGTGGCCAAGAAACCTGGACGGTCGGGGCTGATGACTTCAAGCACGGTGTAGCCGCTGACAATATCATTGCTTAAACTCGTGCGAGTCGGTGTTGGAAATTGTTTAAGCGCGCGTGGTGTTCTACGTTTAACAATGTCGGAATATTCACCAACTAAGGCTAATTCCTCTTGCAAGGCGTCGTGAATTTTTTTGCTTAGTTCTGGGTCATCACCAAGAGGGTCAAAGTTTTCATTTAATACGTAAAAAGTATCAAGGGTATAGCCATTGGCACTTTGGTAAATTTTGGCATCTTGAATATTTAAACCAAGTTGTGCAAGGCAGGTTGTCGCGGCAATAAAGACATGGCGAGCGTCTTTAGCCCAAATAAAAATTTGAGTTGCGCCTGCAAGTTGACCGTTGGTTGTTTCGCTCACCAAAATAAGTGGTTTTGGACTGTTGTGTGTGCTCCATGCTTCAGTTTGGTTGGCGATATCAATATGGCTTTCGCGAATAAAATATTCGTCGCCCATGTCTCGCCATAGCTCGTGAGCTTGTGCACGACTAATGTCTTTATCTGCGAGGCGTGCAAGCGCTAGGTTTTGAGTCTCCTCAATAATCTCTTGTTTGTCGACGGTGTTTTCTAAACCTCGTCTCAGTGCACGCTTAGTCTCTAGATAGAGCTGCCGCATCAAGCTTGCTCGCCAGTTGTTCCAGACCTCAGGGTTGGTTGCGCACATATCGGCAACAGTTAATACATAGAGGAAGTCAAGCCGGCGCTGGTCGCCAACTAAGAGTGCAAAGTCTCGAATAACATCGGGGTCGCTGATGTCCTTTTTCTGTGAGATATGACTCATCAATAGATGTTTTTCTACCAGCCAAGCAACTAAGCGAGTTTCTTTACCTGAAAGCCCATGCTCTTGGCAGAATTCAGTGGCATCAACCGCACCTAGCTCGCTGTGGTCACCGCCACGGCCTTTGGCAATATCATGAAATAAGCCGGTAATATAAAGAAGCTCTGGTCGTGCAATATGACGCATAATATGTGCGGCAATAGGAAAAAGTTTTTCCTCTTCTTTTTGGGTAAAGCGTCGAATATTTCTAATAAGTAATAAGGTGTGTGCATCAACGGTGTAGCGATGAAATAAGTCGTGCTGCATTTGCCCTGTGATTTTTCCAAAGGCAGGTAAATAGCGCCCGAGAACACCGTAGCGCTTCATTCTTCCGAGCTGGGTAACAAGACCATAATCTATTGAAAATATTGCTAAAAACATTGCGCGATTAGCGGCGTCTTTTCGGAAGGCGTCGTCAATTAAAATGCGCTTCTCTCGAATCAATCGGATAGTTGATCCACGAATACCGCTAATGGAAGGGTCTTTACCCATTAATACAAATATTTCTAATAAAGCACTTGGGTTTTGGTCAAACACTTGTGGCTGCACAACTTCGATATAGTTGTCGTGTAGCTGAAAGCGCTCATTGATTGCTATGATCTCGTGTTTTCCATCTCGATCATTAATTTTCTCATCGAGATAGGCAAGTAGCACATCGTTGAGCTCGCGAAGAGAAATCACCACGCGATAATATTTATGCATAAAGCGTTCAACAGCTAGGTTGCTGTCACTATCTTTATAGCCAAATAATGCGGCGAGTTCGCGCTGATATTCAAACAGCAGGCGTTCTTCGGCGCGGCCGCTGACCATGTGCAGACCAAAGCGAACCGCCCACAGAAACTCTTCTGCACCACGCAGCATGGCAAATTCACGTTCGGTGAAAAAATCTTGGCCTTCCAGTTGCCGTAAAGTACGAACACCGAAGTAGCGTTTAGCAACCCACTTGATCATTTGTAGGTCACGCAAACCGCCTGGGGCATTTTTAATGTTGGGCTCTAGGTTGCACTCGGTGTTGTTATGTTTTTGATGGCGCTGAATCTGCTCGTCCCATTTTGCGGCAAAAAACTCCTTCATCGGCCACATATGTTTTGGGCCTGTGGCTTCTTGCAGTTTGAGGCAGAGAGAGCTATTGCCCGCTAAAGGGCGGGATTCTTGTAAGTTTGTGGCTACGGTAATGTCTTCACGAGCGATCGTTAGGCACTCACTTAAGGTGCGCACGCTAGAGCCTATTTCTAGGCCTATGTCCCAGAGCATGGTAACGAATGCTTGCAGTTGTTCGTTGTATTTATCGCCCACGTTGTTATCAAATAGGATAAGAAGGTCTATATCACTGTGGGGGTGTAGTTCGCCGCGGCCGTAACCACCTACGGCGATTAAGCAGGCATCGTTATCCCAGTCTTGGCTGAGCCATGCATAGTGCAGAATGATGTCAATAAAAGTGGCGCGCTCTTCAATCAGGATGCGTATGCTGTCACCTTCTTTAAAGCGCATATCAAAGTGAGCGTTCATACCGCAAATAGCATCTTTAAAGGTTTTGATTAACGCTTGCTCTTTGAGGTTTTGGCGAAAAAGTTTTTGATTAAAACTTAACGGCTGGCATGTGTATTCTGGGATCTGATCCACATGCATTAGAAGTTTTCCTCTTTGCGGGCAGTAAGCACTTCGACTCCGTCTTTTGTTACCGCGAGGGTGTGTTCGAACTGGGCAGAAAGACGGCCATCTTTAGTTTCAACTGTCCACTGGTCGCCTTTAAGCTTGGTGTGACGCTTGCCTGCATTAACCATAGGCTCGATGGTAAAGCACATGCCTTCTTTAAGCTCTAGGCCTGTCCCTTTACGCCCATAATGCAATACTTGAGGGTCTTCATGGAATCCTTTACCAATGCCGTGGCCACAGTACTCACGTACGATGCTGTAGTGATTGGCTTCAGCGTGGCTTTGTGTGGCGTGGCCGATGTCGCCGAGTGTGGCTCCTGGTTTAACTAGAGCAATGGCCTTGTACATGGCTTCTTGGGTGACTTTGCAAAGGCGAGCCGCATGGGGCGCGACTTTGCCGACGTAAAACATTTTACTGGTGTCACCGTGGTAGCCTTTATAGATTACGGTGATATCAATATTAATGATGTCGCCGTCTTTAAGCGTCTTCTTTTCAGATGGAATGCCGTGACACACCACCTGATTGACCGAAGTACAGATAGACTTAGGAAAGCCTTTGTAGTTAAGCGGTGCGGGAATCGCATTAAGGGTATTAACGATATAGTTATGACAAATGCGGTCTAGCTCCGCAGTTGTGACGCCAGGCTTTACGTGTTCTTCAATCATTTCCAGCACTTCGGCGGCCATACGGCCGGCAATACGCATGTGCTCTATCTCTTCTGGGGTCTTGATAATGACAGCCATGAATCTCTCTTTGTGCTCAGTTATGCATCTTGGCCGCGTAGGTAGATTGTGCAGCCCTATAAATGTCGCCATTCTAAACCATAAGTAAGCATTTGCCGATGCGAAGGCGTACACCTTGCTTTCATATCGTATTCTTGCCGCCTTGTTGTTACTTGGGCTCATTGACTGGCATGGGGCTTTGCCTAAAAATGGCAGGCTTGTTCTAAGCAGATAAGCACTCTCATGTTTCTATTTAATAAGCGTTGTTGGCACCCTAAGTATTGGGCTTTGGCTATTTTATTGGCTTTTTTCTGGTTGCTGGCGCGCTTGCCTAATTCGACAGTTTTTCCTATGGGGCGTGCAGTAGGGCGCTTGATTTATCTTTTGAGTAAGAAAACGCGTCGAACTACTGAGGTTAATTTGCGCTTGGTTCAGCCGGGTAAAGATGATGCTTATTATAAAGCGGCCGTAAAAGAGTGTTGTCTTGAGCTGGGTATTTCCTTTATGGAAACCTTCTTCTTTTGGTTTAACGACCCTGCAAAGTTTGTAGAGGGGCGTTATCGTTTGGATGGAGAGGAGCACTGGCAGGCGGCGCTCGCTCAGGATAAGGGTATTATTGTTTTGCTTATCCATATGGGCGCCATTGATATGACCGGTATATTTCTCCAGTATTTTGGTACCGAGGGGCGTGAAGTTGTTGCCACTTATCGTGATTCAGACCCCGTGGTCAATGCCTTTTTGGAGGGGCGCCGCCATCGTTTGTGCACCCGTCTACTGTCGTCGACTGATCAGCGTGGTGTTATGCGTGCGCTTAGAAATAAAGGCATGGTTTGGTATCCAGCGGATATCGAGGTGAGTAATAGCGCCTCTTTGTTTGCGCCTATTATGGGGGTCCCCGCCAGTACCCCAGCGATTCTTCCGCGCTTAGCTTCTTCGGGCAAGGCGCTGGTATTGCCTTTTACCATATATCGAGATGGCTCCACCTATCGCGGTCGAGTTTTTCCTGCGTTTGAGAATTACCCCAGTGGTGACTTGCAGGCGGATACTAATAAGGTGAATGAGGCGATCGGCGATATGATTGAGCCCCAGCTCCTTCGTTACTGGTGGGTGATTAAGCGCTTTAAGCATATGCCTGATGGTGGGCGCCGCGATTATAGTTAGGTGGATGGCAATGACTTTGGCTTGAGTTTTGGTTTTTTGGGTTTTTTGTGGTATAAAGCGCGCCCCGAATGTTTCGGGCTAAATCACACGCCTATCTGTATCTGAATCTGGGTGCCCCATGTGGGTTGGGTTCTAGGGCTAGGCGGACGTAATAACCCTAATGTATTAAAAGGTAAATCCTATGCCACAAGTAAGCATGCGCGATATGCTATCTGCAGGTGTCCACTTTGGTCACCAAACTCGTTACTGGAATCCTAAGATGGGTCAATTCATCTTTGGTGCGCGTAACAAGATTCATATTATTAACCTAGAGCACACTGTGCCTAAGTTTAATGAAGCCCTAGACGTTGTTAAGCAAATGGCTTCTCAGAAAAAACAAATTCTTTTTGTTGGTACCAAGCGTTCAGCTGGTAAGAGCATCAAAGAGCAGGCCGAGCGTGCAGGCCAGCCTTTTGTAAGCCACCGTTGGTTGGGTGGTATGTTGACTAACTACAAAACCATCCGTGCTTCTATCCGTCGTTACCGTGAGCTAAGTGTTCAGGCTACAGACGGTACTTTTGAAAAGCTAACTAAGAAAGAAGCGTTAATGCGCACTCGTATGATGGCTAAGCTAGAGCTATCTATCGGTGGTATTAAAGATATGGGCGGTTTGCCTGATGCGTTGTTTGTAGTTGATGTTGATCATGAGCGCATTGCTATTCAGGAAGCTAACAAGCTAGGTATACCAGTGATTGGTGTTGTTGATACTAACAGCAACCCTGAAGGTATTGACTACGTTATCCCTGGTAACGATGATGCGATTCGTGCGATCAAGCTTTACACTGCAGCGATGGCTGATGCTTGTCTTGAAGGTAAGGCTGCAACTGCAGAAGTGCCTAATAAAGATGAGTTTGTTGAGCAAGCTGGCGAATAAGCACTTGTCATAATTTTTTAAGCCGCCGTTACTACAGTAGCGGCGGCTTTTCCTATTTTATTACCCTTTGAATAGAGGACAGACGAATGGCAGTTTCTGCGGCGTTGGTAAAAGAATTACGTGAGCGTACCGGCTTAGGTATGCTTGAGTGTAAAAAGGCTCTTAAAGAGACCGATGGTGATGTTGATCTTGCGATTGAAAATCTACGCAAGGCTTCTGGTCTAAAGGCAGCTAAAAAAGCAGGTCGTACTGCGGCGGACGGTGTTGTTGCCGCTAAAGTCGCTGAAGATGGCAGTTTTGGCGTTGTTGTTGAGGTTAACAGTGAGACCGACTTCGCTGCTCGTGATGAGGGTTTCTTAGCTTTTGTTAGCACGGTTGTTGAAAAGGCTTTTGCTGAGAAGTCAGCTTCTGTAGAAGCGTTGGTTGATGAGTCTCTTGAGGCTGCACGTCAGGCGCTAGTGCAGAAAATTGGTGAGAATATTGGTATTCGTCGTGTTCAGTTGGTTGAGGCTACTGAAGGTGTTGTGGCTGAATATGTTCACTCGAATAACCGTATCGCTGTATTGGTTGAGTTGAAAGGCGGTGAAACTGCTGTTGCTAAAGATGTTGCCATGCACGTTGCTGCTAGCAATCCTCAGGTTATTCGTCCTGAAGATATGCCAGCTGACATGCTTAAGAAAGAAGAAGATGTGATCAAGGCGCAGCCGGATATGGAAGGCAAGCCTGCTGAGATTGTTGAGAAAATGATGGGTGGCCGTATCAAGAAATTCTTGAAAGAGAATTCTTTGGTTGAGCAGCCGTTTGTTAAAAACCCTGATCAAACCGTTGGTCAGTTGGTTAAAGCTGCTGGTGCTGACATTGCTTCTGTTGCTCGCTTTGAAGTGGGTGAAGGCATTGAGGTTGAAGAGGCTGATTTTGCAGCTGAAGTTGCAGCTCAGGTCGCTGCTTCCAAGGCGTAATAGCTCTTTGATTAAAGCTTAATCAGTCTGTCTTTTCAGGCTGTATTTCTTAAAAAGGCGGAATATCTATTCCGCCTTTTTGCTGTTAGAATTCCCCAAATTTTCTGCGCACAGGACAATCAATATGGCCTCAACCCGTGACCGTAAATATAAACGAATTCTACTGAAGCTTAGTGGCGAACAGTTAATGGGGGAGCAGGGTTTTGGTATCGACCCTGCGGTGCTAGATAAAATGGCCTTAGAAATTGGTCAGTTAGTTGGTATTGGTGTGCAGGTCGGCTTAGTGATTGGCGGCGGTAACTTGTTTCGTGGCGCAGCTTTAAGTGACGCGGGCTTAGATCGAGTAACTGGCGATCACATGGGCATGCTTGCAACAGTGATGAATGCCTTGGCTATGCGCGATGCGCTTGAGCGTTCAAATATCAGCTCTAATGTCATGAGCGCAATTCCTATGTCGGGTGTGGTTGAGCACTACGATCGTCGTAAAGCCATTCGCCAGCTTGAAAATGGTGAGGTGGTTATTTTCTCTGCAGGAACCGGTAACCCCTTCTTTACTACTGACTCTGCCGCGTGTTTGCGTGGTATTGAAGTCGAGGCCGAATTGGTATTAAAGGCCACTAAAGTTGATGGTGTTTATACTGCTGACCCAATGAAAGATCCAAACGCTACTCGCTATGACACGTTGAGTTACGACACGGTGCTAGCTGAGAAATTAGGCGTAATGGATTTAACTGCTATTTGCTTGTGTCAAGATCATCAAATGCCAGTACGCGTATTCCAAATGGATAAAGCTGGGGCTTTATTGCGTATTGTTGTTGGTGAAGATGAAGGCACCTTGATCAAAGAGGAGAGTGTAAATGATTAATGAGATTAAAGAAGAAGCTCAAACCCGCATGACTAAAAGTATTGAGGCTTTAGGTGTGGCATTTAATAAAATTCGTACTGGCCGCGCTCATCCAAGCATTCTTGATGGTGTAAAAGTGAGCTATTACGGCTCGGAAAGCCCGCTGTCTCAAGTGGCTAATGTAAGCGTGCTTGATGCTCGTACTTTGAGCATTTCTGCTTGGGATAAAAGCATGGTGCCTGAAATAGAAAAGGCCATCATGAAAAGCGATTTGGGCTTGAACCCTGCAACTACAGGTGAACTAATTCGTGTGCCTATGCCGGCATTGACGGAAGAGACGCGTAAAGATTTTATTAAGCACGCGCGTTCTGAAGCGGAGACGGCTCGTGTAGCTATCCGTAATATTCGTCGTGATGCTCTAGGTCAGGTGAAAGACCTGCTCAAAGAGAAAGAAATTTCTGAAGATGAAGATCGCCGCGCTGCTGACGATATTCAAAAGATTACCGATAAAAACATTAAACAAGTTGACGCTGATTTAAGTGTTAAAGAAAAAGATTTGATGGAAATATAAGTCGGAGTCGAAACGTGAGTGCAAAACAGCTACGCCATATTGCCATCATTATGGATGGTAATAACCGTTGGGCTCGAAGAGAAGGGCGCAGTGGTATTGCCGGCCATAAGGTCGGAGTTGAGCGTATCCGCGATGTGCTTTCGGCTTGTCGTGCACAAGGGGTTGAGGTTTTAACCCTGTTTGCATTTAGCTCTGAGAATTGGCGTCGTCCTCCTAAAGAGGTTGAAGCCTTGATGAGCTTGTTTTATAGCTACTTAAAAAAAGAAGCTAAGCAGTTAAAAAAAGAAGGGGTGCGCTTAAAGGTAATTGGTAATCGTGCTCGCTTTTCCCCTAAGTTACTTAAGGCAATCAACGATGCTGAAAGCATCGCTTCAGAAGGCGATGCAACTTTGTGCATTGCTGCTGATTATGGTGGTCGTTGGGATATTGCTAATGCCGCGAAAGAGCTTGCTATAAAAGTACGTGATGAGAAGCTTGATCCGGAGTTGATCGATGAGGACTTGCTTGGCCACTCTGTAACAACAGAGGGGCTGCCTGAGCTCGATTTATTGATTCGTACAGGAGGTGAGACGCGCATTTCGAACTTCCTGTTGTGGCAAGCGGCTTACGCTGAATTATTTTTTAGCCCTGTGTTGTGGCCTGAGTTTGGTGAAGAGGCCTTAAAGCAAGCAGTTGATTGTTTTTATGGTCGAGAGCGCCGCTTCGGTAAAACATCCGAACAGCTTGCGCAAGAGGCATCAGGTGCTTAAACAGCGTGTTATTACTGCCTCGGTGTTAATGCTGGGCTTTTTGTCGTTACTCTTTTTGAGTCCTTGGTTTGTATTTGTTGCGGTGATTGCAGGCGTGTTTGCTATAGGGGCTTGGGAATGGGCTAATTTAAGCGGGCTTATTTCTACTTGGGCTCGCTTGGCTTACACATTATTCATTGCCGCACTGGCCGTCGCGTTTTTCTATTTTTCGTCTTTTGCTGCAGAGACCGCTTTAACGGCTAAGGCCACTATTGTTGCCTGCACTTGGTGGGCGGTGGCTTTGCTGTGGGTGCAGTCTTATCCCGCTAGCAGCGTGTTATGGCGGCCTAAGTGGGTGCGCCTATTTATGGGTGGTTTGGTATTGCTTCCCGCTCTTTTTTCAGTGGCATGGCTTCGCCAGCAGGCGAATGGTATTGAATTAATTCTTTTTGCATTGCTTTTGGTGGCAGCGGCTGACAGCGGCGCTTATTTTAGTGGTCGAGCTTTTGGTAAAGGTAAGTTGGCCCCAGCGGTGAGTCCTGGTAAAACATGGGCCGGAGTATGGGGAGGCTTGTTGCTTTCTTTATTGGTGGGCTTGGCTTATGGGTACTTTGTTTTGGCTCTGAGTCTGCCTTTCCTCTTAGTGTTGATTCCTCCTGTCGCGCTTGTATCGGTGCTTGGGGATTTGCTGGAAAGTATGCTTAAGCGCGAGCGAGGCATTAAAGACAGCGGCTCCATTTTGCCTGGGCATGGCGGCGTGCTCGATCGCTTGGATGGTGTTGTTGCTGCTATTCCTTTACTTGTTCTTGTGCTCGCTCACGCGAGTTGATTTATCAATAAATGTACAATTGATCATCCGGAACTTATATCAGGTGGCTGTGGTCAGATTGTGATGCTAATAAAAACGCCAGACCGTGTTCTGGCATCGCTCTTAAGCTGAGGAAAGCTGGGTGCCTTTTTTAACAACAGTTTTATGGTTTTTGCTAGCTATCAGCATCTTGGTGGCAGTTCATGAGTTCGGGCACTTTTTTGTTGCACGACGCTGTGGCGTCAGGGTATTGCGCTTTTCTATTGGCTTTGGGCCAAGGTTGTTAAGCTTTCGTGATAAGCAGGGGACCGAATTTGCTCTAAGTGCCATTCCTTTGGGTGGCTATGTGAAAATGCTTGATGAGCGCGAGGCGCCTGTCGAAGAGCACGAGCTGGCTTACAGCTATAGCCGTAAAAGCGTTGGCCAGCGTATTGCTATTGCTGCTGCAGGCCCCGCAGCTAATATTCTTCTGGCGTTTGTTCTTTACTGGGCCATCTTGCTAAATGGAACCTTGGTTTATAGTCCTGTTATTGGTGACGTTGAGCTGGGCTCTCCGGCTGAGCTTGCTGGTTTAGGAGAGGGGCAAGAAATTATTGCTGTCGATGGTGAGCCTACACCAGGGCGCAGAGATGTACGCCTAGCTTTGCTTAAGCGCTTAGGTGAAACCGGCGATATTGTTATTAGTACGCGTTACGAAGACGGCGGCTTAACCTATGAAAGCCCTGTGCGTATTTCAAATTGGTTAAGTGCCGTTGAGGACCCTAAGCCCTTAGAGTCTCTTGGGCTGAGTTTCTTTTACCCCGCTTTAGGGCAGACCGTTGGGCAGCTTGTTGAGGGTGGAGCAGCACAAGCGGCTGGTTTTCAGGTTGGGGATGCCTTGGTTGCTGCCAATGGTGAGCCAATTAAAGACTGGTATCATTGGGTGGATCTTATTCAGGCTCACCCAGGAAAGGAACTATTGGTGGCGGTCGAGCGTGCTGGGCAGCTGCGTGAGTTAAGTCTGATTCCAAACATGAAAACAGCCGATGATGGCAAGGTCTATGGTTATGCGGGGGTTGGTGTTGAACTTCCTCGTATGCCTGAGCATATGCGCAAGCTTGTTCAATATAGTCCTTTGCAAGCCTTAGTAGGCGCCGGCGGAGAAACATGGGAAGCAATTAGCTTTGTTTTTGTTTCCTTAAAGAAGCTGCTCGTTGCTGAAATCTCGATAAAAAACTTGAGCGGCCCCATAGGCATTGCTAAAGTGGCCGCCGACCAAGCGCAGTATGGCTTCTGGGCCTTTATGTCGTTCTTGGCTCATGTCAGTGTTGTATTGGCTGTACTGAATATTCTCCCCATCCCAGTCTTGGATGGCGGTCACATTCTTTATTGCATTGCCGAATGGGTTAAGGGGCGTCCGCTGTCAGAGCGGGCGCAAATGTGGGGATTTAAAGCCGGAATGGCTGCACTAATGTGTCTTATGGTTGTTGCTTTTTATAATGACCTAATGCGCCTTTAGGCCCTGAACTAAGAACAAGAATTGGTTTTACTTTGTGTTAACACGCGTTTTATTTAGCCTACTGCCTTTATTGTTAAGCGCAAATTTGTGGGCAACAAGCTTTACTGTTTCTGATATCCGTTTAGAGGGGTTACAGCGAGTGTCGGCAAGCCCTGTGTTTGCGGCATTAACGGTGCGTGTCGGCGACACTATCGATAGCCAGGGTGTGCGCGATAACATTCAAGACCTCTTTGCGACCGGCTTTTTCTCGAATGTGCAAATGGCGCGTGAAGGCAATGTCCTTATTGTTATTCTTCAAGAAAGGCCAGCAATTAAGTCGATTGAGATTGACGGCAATAAAGCCATGAAGACGGAGCAATTAGAGGAGGTTCTTTCCGATAATGACATCTCTGAAGGCGAAATCTTACAGCGTCAGAAGTTGCAGGGTATTGCACGAGAGTTAGAGCGAAGCTACATTGCTCAAGCTCGTTATGGTGCCTCGGTAGAGGCCAAAGTGATTGAGCTGCCTAATAACATGGTTGATATCGAAGTACTTATCGATGAGGGTAAGTCAGCTAAGATTCGTCATATCAACTTTGTTGGTAATGAAATTTTTAGTGATAAAGAGCTTATTAACCTGTTTGAACTGACAACAGCTAAGTGGACCACTATTTTCTCCAGCAATGATCAGTACGCTAAAGAGAAGTTAACCGGTGATATCGAACGCCTAGAGTCTTTTTATCTCGATCAGGGTTATCTTGATTTTTCTGTTGTTTCTACCCAAGTAAGCATCAGTCCTAACCGTCGTGATGTATATATCACCATGAACCTAAATGAAGGTGATATTTATACGGTTTCTAAAGTAGATGTAGGTGGTGACCCCGTGCTGCCAGAATCAAGTGTGCGCCGTTTGATTCTTCTGCGTGAGGGAGATACCTATAGTCAGGCTAAGTTAGATGCGACGTCTCAGTACATTACTACCTTATTAGGCAATGCCGGTTATACCAATGCTGAAGTCGAAGGTTTGACAGAAAAAAATGAAGAAGAAAAAACGGTTGAACTCACCTTTTTTGTAGACCCGAGTAAGCGAGTGTATGTGCGTCGTATTGGTTTTAGCGGCAATACTAAAACCTCTGACGAAGTTATTCGCCGCGAAATGCGCCAAATGGAAAGCTCTTCAGCTTCAAACGCTCGTATTGAACAGGGCAAGGTGAGATTAGAACGTTTAGGTTATTTTAAACAGGTCAATGTTGATACCCGTGATGTTCCAGGCAGCGATGACCTTATTGATGTTGATTACGTTGTCGAGGAGCAGCCTTCCGGTTCTATTAGCGCTAGTGTCGGTTATGCCCAATACAGTGGTATTAATTTAGGTGTGAGCGTTTCTCAAAACAACTGGCTAGGTACTGGTAAGCAGGTTAGTTTTGGAGTTAATAAAAACTCGTATACTACGTCTTATAATTTGGGTTATACCGATCCTTATTATACCCCCGACGGTGTAAGTCGTGGATTTAACGCGTTTTATAATACGCGTGATACGGAAAACTTTGCGATTGCTAATTACAGTGTCGACACTTTTGGTTTAGGTGTGCGCTTTGGTTATCCTATATCGGAGATTTCTCGCCTTAATTTCGGTTTGACCTTTGAGCATCAAACCTTGACGACTGGTGCTTATACCCCGCAAGAGATTCGCCGTAGCCCTTATCTGCATGACTTTGCTCAGCTTAATTATGTTAATCGCAGCGACCTTTTTAACTCTCCATCGGGTGAATATGCCCTACCTACTTTTGCCATTGAAGACTCTATGTTATATGACGGCGAAGAGGGTTTTATCGATAAATATGGCCATGCCTTTAATACCGGTAAGTTTAACTTGGGTTGGAGTCGCTTTACCTTGAATCGCGGTATATTGGCAACGCGCGGTAGCTCGCAGAACTTGCGTATAGATATTACGGCTCCTGGTTCAGACATGCAGTATTACAAGGTTTTTTATGATGCTCAGGCCTTTAAACCGATTACTAAAGATTTTGTACTTCGTTTTAAAACCTCTTTAGGTTATGGCGATGGCTATGGCAGCATGGATGAGTTGCCATTCTTTGAAAATTTCTATTCCGGTGGTTTTGGTTCGGTACGTGGTTTTGAAAAATCGACCTTGGGGCCTCGAGGCACTTTTTCTCGAGAGTACGAGACCGCTTCATCTGGTTGGCAGGATTTAAATGGTAATGGCGTGTTTGACAGTGGAGAGGGGCTAGGCTCTGCGTATATCCTTTGTGACGATGCAACGCCCACCATCGTTGGTGGTGTTTTTAGCACGTGTGAAAGTGGTAAGTTAACACACCGCTCGGAAGGCACGTCTGCAACACGAGATAATGCAATTGGCGGTAATGTACAGATGGAGTTTAGTACTGAGCTCATCTTGCCTATTCCTTTTGTTGAAGATAGCCGCTCTATGCAGCTGTCGGCTTTTGTTGATGCCGGTAACTCTTTTTCAACGTACTGCCGTGATACTCAAGCAAACTGTTTTACTCCTAGTCTTAATCACTTGAGTTCGTCTTATGGTATTGGCTTTACATGGATTTCGGGCATGGGCCCAATGACCTTTAGCTATGCCTTACCAATTAACCAGAGTCAATTTGATAGAACTGAAGAGTTTCAGTTCACCTTTGGTGCTGGTTTCTAATAACAACATGGATCTAGAGATATTCTTATGAAATTTATTAAACCGTTTAGTGTTTTTCTTTTATTGATTGTTGCTCCGTTAAGCTTTGCAGGTAAAGTTGTGGTGTTTGATCCGCAGCAGGCTATTATGCAAACCGATAGTGCTAAGCAAGCAATGCAAGCGCTACAACAAAAGCCTGAATATGCAAAGTTAATTGCAGAAGCCGAGGGTTTAAAAGCTGACCTTGAAGCATTGGCCGAAGAAGTTGAGAAAAAAGGCCTTACTTGGAGCGATGAGCAAAAGGCGGAACATCGCAAGCAGATTGAGTTTGTTCAAGCTGATTTTCAATTAGTCGTTCAGCGTATTCAAAAAGAAAACGATGACTTACTGAAAGGCTTGTTACAAGGTGGTCAGCAGCAATTACCAGCTATTTTAGAAGCTCTAGTTAAAGCCGAAGATATCGATATCATCTTGCGTAAAGACACCACGATTGTATCTATGCCTGCTGCGGATATTACTGGCAAAGTGATTGCGGAGCTTAATAAGCAGCAAGCGAAAAAATAAGGCGAAGTGCAATGGCGAAAAGCTATCGACTTGCTGAACTAGCAGACTTACTTGATGCTCGTTTAGATGGTGATGCCAACTGTTTAATCAGTGGCTTGGCCAATCTAGATCGCGCTCAAGAAAATCAAATTTCCTTTTTATCTTCTGCTAAATATGCGGCAAGCTTAAGTGAGTGCTTAGCATCGGCAGTGGTATTAAAACCTTCAGAGGCTGATGCTTTTACTGGCAATAAGCTGCTTAGTGAAGAGCCCTACCTTTGTTATGCCAAATTAAGTCGGCTGTTTGAAACACGGCGTAAACGCCAAGTCGGAATCCACCCCAGTGCGGTTATCGAAGAGGGTGTAACGCTTGGTGCTAATGTCGCCATTGGTCCTCACTGTCATGTCGGGGCTGGTGCCGTTATTGGTGATGATGTTGAGCTGTACGCGGGTGTCAGTGTTGGCGATGAAGCAAAAGTTGGTGCACGGTCAATCTTGTTTTCCAATGTCGTGATTTACCATCAAGTTGAGTTGGGCTGTGATGTGATTATTCATGCCAACGCAACTATTGGCGCAGATGGTTTTGGTTTTGCTCCGAGTGCAGATGGTTGGCAAAAAATTCATCAAATTGGCCGTGTTCTGATTGGTGATCGCGTCGAGGTTGGTGCCAATACGACGATAGATCGCGGAGCCATTGAGGATACCGTGATTGCCGATGGCGTCATTATTGATGATCAGGTGCATGTTGCTCACAACGTCAGTGTTGGTGAGGGGAGTGCCATTGCTGGCTGCACTGGTATTGCCGGTAGTACCGATATAGGCAAACAGTGCCAAATTGCAGGTGGTGTAGGTATTAATGGGCATATTAGTATTGCTGATGGCACTTATTTCCATGGTGGCACCGTTGTCACAAAGGGCAATAAAGTAGCTGGTCAATTTGCTTCGGCTTCGCCACTTTTGGACATACCACAGTGGCGAAAAGCTTCTGTGCGTTACAAACAATTAGATGAGCTGTTTAACCGTGTTAAGCAGCTAGAAAAACAATTAAATGAAAAATAGACCCAGCTTAAGCTGGGTTTGAATGTTTGGGGACTAATCCGATGATGGATATACTGGAAATTCGTAAATACTTACCTCACCGCTACCCGCTGTTATTAATTGATCGTGTGGTGGAGTTGGAAGAGGGGGAGCGAATTCTCGCCTACAAAAATATTTCTATTAACGAAGAAGTTTTTCAGGGCCACTTCCCGCACTTTCCGGTATTCCCTGGTGTAATGCTTGTGGAAGCAATGGCACAGGCCTGTGGTGTTTTAGGTTTTAAGACCATGAATAAAACTCCAGACGATGGTTCTGTCTACTTATTTGCAGGTATTGATAACGTTCGCTTTAAGCGTCAGGTTGTGCCTGGTGATCAAGTCTATATTGAGGCCAAGATTGTTTCGGAAAAACGTGGTATCTGGAAGTTTGAGTGTAAAGCAACAGTTGAAGGGCAACTGGTAACTGCTGCTAATATCATGTGTGCAGACCGTAAAGTATCCTAATGACACAAGCCCTTATCCACCCATCCGCGATTATTGATAAAGATGCAGAGCTTGCGAGTGATGTCTCTGTTGGCCCTTGGAGCTATATAGGTCCAGGCGTACAGATTGATGCGGGAACAACGGTGGAGTCTCATGTGGTCATTAAAGGGCCTACCACTATTGGTGAAGATAACCGTATTTATCAGTTTTCTTCTGTGGGGGAAGATACTCCCGATCTTAAATATAAAGGTGAAGATACTCGCCTGATTATTGGTGATCGAAATATTATTCGAGAAGGTGTGACCTTACACAGGGGCACGATTCAGGATAAAGCCGAGACTCGTGTTGGTAATGACAACCTGCTAATGGCCTATGTTCACGTCGGGCATGATAGCGTCATAGGCAATCATTGTATTTTGGTTAACAACACCGCTTTAGCCGGCCATGTTCATATTGATGACTGGGCTATTCTGGGTGGTTTTACACTTGTTCATCAATACTGTTCGATTGGTGCCCATGCTTTTACAGGAATGGGCACTGCGATTGGTAAAGATGTACCTGCTTATGTATTGGCTTATGGTGCTCCCGCTGAGGCTCGTAGTATTAATGCTGAAGGGCTCAAACGTCGCGGTTTTGATAAAGCTGAAATTAGCTCGATTATGCAGGCTTATAAAGCGATTTATCGCCGAGGTTTAACGCTTGAAGAAGCGATTGCAGAAATAGAATCACAAGCCTCTACTTGCGATAAAATCGAAGTTTTATTAGCGAGTTTAAAGCGAAGCTCTCGCGGCATTGTTCGTTAAGCCAATCCTATGTGCTCATCTGTAAAAAAAATCATGTTGGTTGCCGGTGAGCAAAGCGGTGATCAGCTTGGTGTTGGTCTTATTAAAGCTCTTCGTGCAATCTATCCTAATGCTGAATTCTACGGTATTGGCGGTTCTAAAATGATGGCTGAGGGCTTTGTTTCTCATTACGAGATGGAACGCTTGGCGGTTATGGGTTTTATTGAGCCTTTAAAGCGCTTGCCTGAGTTACTCTCCATGCTGCGTGGCGTTAAACGCTTATTTCGGGAGACAAAACCTGATATTTTTATTGGTATCGACGCGCCGGACTTCAATTTAAAGTTAGAAAAAGAAGCAAAGCGCTTGGGCATTATGTCTGTTCATTACGTTAGTCCTTCTGTTTGGGCTTGGCGCCAAGGGCGCATTAAAGGCATTAAGAAGAGCGTAGACCTTATGCTTTGCCTCCTACCGTTTGAGGCTGAGTTTTATAAAAAACACGATGTGCCGGTTGCGTTTGTTGGCCATCCCTTGGCGGATAAGTTTGAGCTCGACCCAGATCAAGCCGGAGCTCGCAAACAACTTGGCCTCAATAATAAGCAAGTTGCTGAGGCTAAACTTGTTGCGCTAATGCCTGGCAGTCGCTCCTCTGAGGTAGGTTTTTTATTGCCTATGATGTTGGATGCTGCGGCCCAACTTGTTAAGCGCTACCCCGACTTACGCTTTGTTTTACCAGCAGCAAATAAAGCACGCCAGCAACAGATACTTGATTTACTTGATGGCGTATTACCGCCTTATATAGATTTGTTGCTTGAGCAAAGTCACGAGGCAATGACGGCCTCTGACTTAGTTGTTATGGCTTCGGGGACGACCACGTTAGAAGCCATGTTATTAAAAAAACCTATGGTTATCTGTTATAAGTGGCCTCCATTCACTTGGGCCATTCTTTCGCGTCTGGTTAAGGTACCATGGGTCGGTTTGCCTAATTTGCTTGCCAATAAAGAGGTAGCTAAAGAGCTCTTGCAAGATGCCGCAACGGTTGAAAATCTAGTTGAAGAGCTAGACTCTTTGATTCGTGAAAGTAATAAGTCGCAAGAAATCACCTCTTTATTTAAAACGCTGCACCTTAAGCTTCGTAACGACGCTAGTGCTTCCGCGGCTAAGGCTATTTCTGAGCAATATCAAAGGAGTTTGGCTTAATGCTTGTTGCGGGAGTGGATGAGGTTGGTCGAGGTCCTTTAGCCGGTGATGTTGTCGCTGCGGCTGTTATTTTACCTGAAGACTTTGAGCTCGAAGGTTTAAACGATTCTAAGAAGCTGACGGACAAAAAGCGAGAGTCTTTGTTTGAGCTTATTAAGCAAGAGTCGCTCGCCTGGTCTGTGGCTAGAGCCTCTGTTGAGGAAATTGACGCGATTAATATTCTTCAGGCATCCTTACTTGCGATGAAGCGAGCCGTAGAGGCTTTAGACCCTCAGCCTGATTTTGTACAGGTTGATGGTAATAAGCTGCCAAAATGGGATTACAAGGCCGAAGCCATTGTGCAAGGTGATGGTAAAGTGGCGGCCATTAGTGCGGCGTCTATTCTGGCCAAGGTCGTTCGTGATCGTGAGCTACAAGCCTTTGATGCTATATACCCAGGTTATGGTTTTGCTTCTCATAAAGGCTACCCTACTAAGGTGCACTTAGAAGCATTGGCGCGTTTAGGTGTTACACCAATTCACCGTCGCTCATTTGGGCCTGTCAAAAAGTATCTTCAGCAAGATTTATTCTAAACCAAGCCCCTAATAATTGGGAAAGTGGCTTTCTGTGAGCTATAGCTTGAGGTAGACCCTTAAGCTAAAGCAGTAGGAGGCCCGATGAATAAGGCCGAAGGTAATGGTTCTAGCACCAGCACTGAGCAAAGATTAAAGCCCAATGAGGCTGTCAATGACGAGGCAGTCATACGGCGCTTTATTCGTCACCCTTCGTCTATCCCAGTTAAGATTGATACTATTGAGTGTGGGCGCACTTCAGATCAGGCCTCTATTATCAATGTTAGTCGCGGTGGTCTTTGCTTTGAGAGCCACATTGCTTTGCCCAAAGGCGCGCAATTACATATTAGTATTCCTATAGAGAAACCTCCTTTTGAAGCCGTAGGGCAGGTAGCTTGGTGCCATCAGGAAGGAGGCCATTATGAAGTGGGCTTGAGCTTTGATGAGAACTGCTCAGCTTACAATATTCGAATGGTAGAGCAGGTCTGTTATATCGAGCATTACCGACGCTCTATTGAAGCTTGCGAGGGGCGTAAGTTGAGTAGTGAAGAAGCCGCTAATGAATGGGTGATGAAATATGCGGCCGATTTTCCACCGCATTGATTCGTAGCCTAAGTGCCTATGTTAAAAGGGCTCTAGGCCCTTTTTTTGTCGCTATTAAGCTGCTAATAGTTTGTCATAGCGGCGGCTTAACAATTCATAAAACTGTTCACGTAAAGAGAGAATCGAGGTTTTTAGTTCCGCGATTTCCTGTTCACTGATATCTTGCCGGCCAATATAGACTTGCTTGCGAAACAGGGCGATTTTGGCTCCGTATAAACGCAAGGTTTTTTCCATGGTCTTTTCGCCCAGCATAAGCAGGCTCGCTTCCGCTTCCGCGAGTTTCTCAAACTCTTTAACTAGTTCCGAGTTAATTCGCTCGAGCTCCTGCTTGCGTGCGGGGGGCCAACGTTTGCCAAAGCGAGTGCTTTCAATCACCAAGGCTGAATACTTGGCGAAGCTATGGTTGACCCGGCCAACATCACTGCTTATTTGTTCAAGTAGGCCAATGCGGCGTCGATGCCCACCGCTAATACCTGGTTGGCCCTGCTTTTGTCGCCACCAGTTTGCAGCCCAAAGGCAGCCAAAGCTTAGCGCAGCTCCCATGGCGATCTTGAGACCACTGTCGAAGATTTGCCAGTAATCTACTGTATTCATGTGCATTACCTCAGTCGACGGATTTTTGTCGTTTCTTACCGTGATTAAGATGTCTGCAAGTTTTAAACCAGCTTAGCCACCAGAGAGCTTGACTTGGAAGCCCTGTGTTTCTAAGTATTGCTTCAGCTTTTCTCTTTGATCGCCCTGAATCTCAATAATGCCATCTTTGACAGCACCGCCTGTGCCACATAGCTGCTTAAGTTTCTTGGCTAGGTCTTTAAGTGCTTTAGGTTCTAGTTCAAAACCTTCGCAGCAGCTTACGCCCTTACCCTTGCGGCCTTTGGTTTCGCGACGAATACGGATAATGCCGTCACCAGTCTTTTGTGGTGTTGTTTTGTCCTTGTCTTTAATGCGACCTTGGTCTGTGCTGTAGACCAAGCGGGTGTTCTTTTCTTTCATGGTTATCTCCACCAACAAACAGCGTGGTATTCTGGCACAGCCATCGTGATAAGCACATATTGGAGTTTAAATGACTCGTAGCCCAGCCCAGTTAAAGCTTTATGAAATTATATTTGGTACAGACACCCGTTTGGGCAAAACCTTTGACCTAATCTTGATTATGCTTATCTGCGTCAGTGTTTTGGTCTTAATGATTGAAAGTTTAAGTGACTTGTCAGAGCGAAGCTTACTATTGCTACGTATAGCGGAATGGTTTTTTACTTTGGTCTTCACGCTGGAATACGCACTTAGGCTTTATTGTGCTCCAAACCCCTTTCGCTATGCTCGCAGTTTTTATGGGGTGGTGGATTTGTTATCGGTACTGCCGTCGTATATTAGTTTAATTTTTCCGGGAGCAAATTACTTATTAATCGTTCGCTTGCTCAGGGTACTTAGGGTTTTCCGGATACTTAAGCTAGCGCGCTATTTAAGTGAGGCAAATGTTCTACTAAGAGCGATGTTACACAGCCGACGTAAAATATTAGTGTTTTTCTTTTCTGTATTTGTGTTGTCGATTATTTTTGGCTCTCTTATGTACGTTGTAGAAGGGACTGAAAATGGTTTTAGCAGTATCCCTAAAAGTGTCTATTGGACCATCGTTACGATCACAACGGTAGGTTATGGTGATATCACCCCACAAACCTCGCTGGGGCAGTTTATTGCGGCGATAGCAATGTTAACGGGCTATTCAATTATTGCTGTGCCAACGGGGATCTTGACGGCAGAGCTCACTCAGGAAATGAACCGAGAAAAGCAGCGCAGGCAGTGTAGTGGATGTCATGCCGAGGCTCATGAGCTAGCTGCCAAGTATTGTTTGCATTGCGGATCTCGGTTGAAAGAAAAAGACGAACCTAATTAAGGCATCGTTTCGACTAGGGCTTTAGTCTTTTTCTTTTTGAGTTTTATTTTTTGTTTTTTTGCCTGCGCCATAGACAGACGAAGTGGGTGCTCTAGCCAGTGGATGAGCTCCATTTTTCCGTCGTGGTGCTCAACAATGGCCGTGCACGACTCGACCCAGTCGCCAGTGTTGTAATAATCGGTGTTTTCGACTTTTTTAATGGCTGCTTGGTGAATGTGGCCACAGATAACACCGTCATAATTTTGCTTTGCTGCGCCGTGGGCTACGGCGTGTTCATAGTCGTGAATATAACGTTGAGCACGCTTTAGGTGCGTTTTTAGATAAGCGGAAAAAGACCAAAAGCCAAAACCAAAGCGAGCTCGAAGATGGTTGACGGAGCGGTTGATCAGCATAAGAAAGTCGTAACCACGGTCACCAATAAACTTTAAGAAGCGGCCGCAGTGAGTGAGGCCTTCAAATTGATCGCCATGAATAACCAATAGGCGTCGACCATCAGCACATATATGGTCTTTGCGGTTTAGCAGCTGAATGTTTTCAAAATGGCTATTGGCAAACTTGCGTAAGAACTCGTCATGATTGCCTGTAATGTAATATACGGGGATATCATTTTTACTTATTTTAAGCACTCGGCTGATGATCCGATTAAAGCTTTTATGCCAGTGTATGCCGCTGCGCATGCGCCAGCCGTCAAAGATATCTCCGACTAAATAGAGCTGGTCAAAGCGGTGGCTTTTTAAGAAATCGTTGAGTTCGCTTGCCTTGCTATCCTTGGTGCCTAGGTGCACGTCAGATATAAATACACTGCGATAGTGTGGGGCTTGTGGCCGATCTTTGCTATTCATAAGCGCAGTATTTACTTGCGCTATGATGTTTTTATTACAAAGCTCTGACAGTTTTGTTACCTGTGAGAGCGAGTGTGATTGGCTAGATGGCTTGTCGGTTTTGCATGCGTTGAATCTGCTTTATTTGCTCTTCTAGTCCTTGGCGGCGGCGATCGTCTTGCTTAATCATGCGCAGAGCGCTGCGCAGATGGTTTTCCGCTTGGCGATACATGCCATTGAGCAGGAAGTACTCTGCTCTGGCAGTGTGCACATCATAGATATTGCCAGCTAAACCATGTGCTTCGGCAAGCTGATACCACACATGCTCATCTTTAGGGCGGCGCTTACTGTGAGCGGCCAGTAAGTTTTCGGCTTCTTTATAGCGGCCTGCTTCGAGGTAAAGCTCACTTAAATACATATTTAAAGCGTGATTACTTGGCTTTTGAGCAATCTCTTTTTCAAGTGATGCTATTGCAGGTTCAGCTTGTTTTAAGGCTACCTGAGCTTGGGCTTTACCAATGATAAAGTGTAGATTTTGGGGCTCTTTGCTAAGCAGCAGTTCGAAGTTTTCCAAGGCTTTCTTGTATTGGTGCGATTTTAATTGAGCCAATGCTAGCCCGTAGCGCGATGTTTGTTCGGAGCCGCTGCGCAAGGTTAATTCACTTTGAAACTGTTTTACGGCTAAAGCTGGGTTCTTTTCGTGAATAAGGGCTGCGCGAACCTTTACCAACTGAAATTCTCTACTGTAGGGCTCTTGTTTGCGTACATATTGTTGGGCGCGAAGTTTGGCATCACTGACTCGGCTTTCTGTAAGTGGGTGAGTAATTAAAAACTCGGGTGGACGGCGCTGAAAGCGTGAGGCATGCAGCATTTGCTCAAACATTTCAGGCATAGCGTAAGGGTTCATATCGGCTCTGACCATGGTTGCCATACCGACTCGGTCTGCTTCTCGCTCCATATCCCGACTAAAACTAAGTTGTTGGTCTACCGCAACACCCCTTGCGGTTGCGATAGCTGCAACCCCCGCATCACCACCTGCAGTAGCCATCACTAGAATACTGGCTAGCAAAGCAGCAAGGTTTGGAATACTGTTGTTTTTTTGGTCGTCTACTCGACGCGCAAAATGGCGCTGACTGATATGCGCTAATTCGTGAGCCATAACAGAAGAAAACTGCTGCTCGGTTTCGGCATAAGCGAATAGGCCGGTATTAACACCAATGACACCACCGGGAACGGCAAACGCGTTTAGGTTGGGATTTTCTACAACGATGATGTCGAGACGTTTGTCTTTAAGCTCGCTGTAGTTAGCGAGATTTTTTATCAGCTTTTCAGTATAACTCTGGATAAATGGGTCGCCAGAAGTCTTAGTTTGAGAGCGAAACATTCTCTGCCACTGCTGGCCAAGTTCGTATTCTTGTGAGGTGCTAATCAGGCCACCGCTTGCCCCGCCTAAGTCGGGAAGGTTGAGGTCGTTAGCGCTTGCTTGAAGGCTGACTACTGAAGCTAGGCTGAGTAGTAGTGAGCATAGAAATGAAGCTTTCATAGTCTTTTGCTTGCTGTAGATGCATTATACTGTCGCTTTTGCATGAGCAAGCTGGGTTATCCTTAATGTGTAACAGGCTTTTTAGATGCCTTTGATTCGTTGGAGTTCCCCGTGAATCAAGTAATACTAATGGCGCTCATCATCCCTGAAACTCTCGATCGGAGTCAAAATTAATTTATGTTGACCGTATTTAAAGGCTGGATGGAACGCTATTTTGCTGACGAGGAAGCTGTACTCGTTGCCGTCTTGTTGATTGTTGGCTTTATTGTGGTGATTCAACTTGGGGGGGTACTTGCGCCGATGATTACGGCTGTGATTATTGCTTTTATGATGCAAGGGGTTGTATCTCGCCTAAAAAAATGGGGTGTTGGTCATAAAACCGCAGTTAGTCTTGCCTTTTTAATCTTGGCAGGCTCCATGGTTCTGGCTCTGGTTTATGTTTTACCTGCTGTTTGGAAGCAGGCGCATAACTTGGTGAAAGAGACGCCGCGCATGCTGCAAGATGGTCAGGCCCTGATGTTGCTGCTGCCGGAGCGCTATCCTGCTTTGGTGAGCGAGTCTCAGGTCAATGACTTAATAGGTACACTGCATACTCGCTTAGGCGATGCCGGCCAAGTGGTTTTGTCTTTCTCCTTGGCGCAGATCCCTATTTTATTGTCCGTGCTTATTTATTTGGTGCTTGTGCCTATTTTGGTTTTTTTCTTTTTAAAAGACGCTGATCTGATGATGTCGTGGCTTGGTTCGTTGCTGCCAAGTAAGCGCCCCGTCATGCGTAAAATATGGCGAGAAATGAATCAGCAGATTGCTAACTATGTTCGTGGTAAGTTTATCGAGATCGTGATTGTTGCCGGTGTTTCTGCAATTTGTTTTGGCGTTTTGGGTTTGAAGTACGCCTTATTGCTTGGTGTTGTCGTGGGTTTTAGCGTATTGGTTCCCTATATCGGCGCGGCGGTAGTGACGATTCCTGTGGCCGCGATTGGCTTTTTTCAGTGGGGTTGGAGCGCCGATTTCTTTTGGCTTTTATTTGTCTATGCTGTGATTCAGGCCTTGGATGGCAACGTACTTGTACCGCTGTTATTTTCGGAAGCGGTTAAAATGCATCCGGTAGCGATTATTCTTGCTGTCTTAGTATTTGGCGGTTTATGGGGCTTGTGGGGTGTGTTTTTTGCCATACCATTGGCAACCTTGGTAAACGCGATTCTGAATGCTTGGCCAACGTCTTTAACGAATGAGGCGTCAGTGGTTGAGGAATCGTCTGAGCTAGAGCTTTAATTCGCGTTCGGCGAAAAACGCTGCACTTTGGTGCATTTGGGTGCTTTTAATCGGTGTTCTGTCTGCCGACTATGCCGCCCTTAGCTGGATATTGCGCAGTGAGCCGTGTAGAATCGTTGCGCCGTTTATTTTGCCGCTATATTGAGTGTTTTGGCGGCGAACTGCGCAAGGTTTGAGCTTTATGCTGCAAATCAGGTCAAAAGCCAGCCGTGAGCTGGTTTTTTAATTTTCATCGCAGTTGCTTTAGGGCGACTGTGAAATCCACCAAAAGTGGGTGCTTTAGGTTTACCTGTGGCTGACACTCAGCCCGGTAGACAGCTTATCAATTACTGGGGATGAAAGACCCAGTCTGAACTTAGGAGGCTTAAATGCTAGATGAAACTGATGTGCTCGAAACTCAGGAATGGGTTGAAGCGCTCGAGTCTGTAATCCGCCACAATGGCGAAGAACGAGCGGCTTTCTTGCTTTCTCAGCTAGCGAATACAGCTACCAGCTCAGGTGTACGTTTGCCATCGGCAATCACCACACCTTATTCCAATACAATTGCGGTTAAAGATGAGCCGCATAAGCCGGGTGATGCTTATTTAGAGCGTCGTTTACGTGCTCTTATTCGTTGGAATGCGATTGCAATGGTAGTCCGTGCCAATGACAACAATGAAGGTCTTGGCGGCCATATCTCTTCCTTTTCATCCTCGTGTTTGCTTTATGATGTGGGCTTTAACCACTTCTTTAAAGCGGACACTGGCAGCGGTTCAGGCGATCTGGTTTATTATCAGGGGCACATTGCTCCTGGTATCTATGCGCGCTCTTATTTGGAAGGTCGCTTTAGTGAAGATCAGCTTGATAACTTCCGCCGTGAAGTTGATGGTGATGGCCTAAGTTCTTATCCTCATCCTTGGTTAATGCCTGATTATTGGCAGTTCCCAACGGTATCTATGGGCCTTGGTCCAATTACGTCTATCTACCAAGCGCACTTCATGAAGTACATGGATTCGCGTGGTCTTGCTACTCGTGGCGATCGTAAAGTCTGGGCTTTCCTTGGTGACGGCGAGTGTGATGAACCAGAATCACTAGGTGCAATTTCTCTTGCTGGCCGTGAGAAACTCGACAACCTCATCTTTGTGATCAACTGTAACTTACAGCGTCTTGATGGCCCTGTTCGTGGTAACAGTAAGATTATGCAAGAGCTTGAAGGTGTTTTCCGTGGCGCTGGCTGGAATGTGATTAAAGTTGTCTGGGGCAAGGGCTGGGATAAGCTTCTTGAGAAAGACAAGAGTGGTTTATTGCAAAAGCGCATGGACGAAGTCTGTGACGGTGAGATGCAAAACTACAAAGCCAATGGCGGCGCTTATACTCGTGAGCACTTCTTTGGTAAGTACCCAGAATTACTTGAATTGGTTAAAGACATGACTGACGATGAGATCTTCGCGTTACAGCGCGGTGGTCACGATCCTCAGAAAGTGTACGCTGCTTATCAAGCCGCGACTTCAACCAAAGGTCAGCCTACTGTAATCTTGGCTCAAACCGTAAAAGGTTATGGTTTGGGTGCTGGCAGTGAGTCTGCCAATATCGCTCACAACGTTAAGAAACTTGGTTACGATGACCTGAAAGCTTTCCGTGACCGTTTCGAAATCCCTGTTTCTGATGAAGAGCTGAAAAACGTCCCTTATTATCGTCCTGCGCCTGACAGCCCGGAAATCAAGTACATGAACGAGCGCCGTCAAGCACTGGGTGGTTTTGTTCCTGCGCGTCACGGTGATTTTGACGAGCTAGAAGTGCCTGAGCTTGATACCTTTAAAGCGCTACTGAAAAACAGTGGTGAGCGTGAAATCTCAAGCACCATGAGTTTTGTACGTTTCTTGTCGACCTTAGCTAAAGACAAAAAAGTCGGTAAGCAGGTTGTGCCTATCGTTCCTGATGAGGCCCGTACTTTTGGTATGGAAGGCATGTTCCGCCAGTTGGGTATTTATAGCGCTGCTGGCCAGAAATATGTGCCACATGATCACGATCAGATCATGTACTACAAAGAAGATAAAAAAGGCCAGATCCTTGAAGAGGGGATCAATGAAGCCGGTGCAATGTCTGCGTGGATTGCTGCTGCAACTTCATACAGTACCTATCGTTCACCGACGATTCCTTTTTATGTTTATTATTCTATGTTCGGTTTCCAGCGCATTGGTGACTTGGCATGGTTGGCTGGCGATGCACAGGCGCGTGGTTTCTTGATCGGTGCGACAGCGGGTCGTACTAGCTTGAACGGCGAAGGTCTTCAGCATCAGGATGGTCACAGCCACTTGTTGGCAAATACGATCCCTAATTGCCGTACCTATGACCCAACTTACGGTCATGAGCTGGCAGTGATCCTCGCCGACGGTTTGAAGCGTATGTATAAAGACAAAGAAAATGTCTTTTATTACGTGACTACCATGAATGAGCAATACACCCACCCAGATATGCCAACTGGCGCTGAAGAAGGTATCGTTAAGGGTATCTACAAACTTCACGAAGCCAAGAAAAAAGCCAAGAAGAGCGTTCAGCTTATGGGTGCGGGGACTATCTTGCGTGAAGTTGAAGCAGCGGCTGAATTGTTGCGTGATGACTTTGCGGTAGAGAGTGATGTTTGGTCTGTTACTTCGGTGAACGAATTGGCTCGTGATGGTCAGCAGGTAGACCGTTGGAACCGTATGCATCCAGAAAGTGAGCCTCAGAAGGCCTATATCACGGAGACGCTTGAGTCGACTAAAGGTCCGTTTGTGATCTCTACTGACTACATGAAGTCTTATAGTGAGCAGTTGCGCCCTTATATGCCTGGTTCTTATACCGTATTGGGAACAGACGGTTTTGGCCGATCTGATACACGTTCACAGCTACGCAAGTTCTTTGAGGTGAATCGTTATTATGTTGTGGTTGCTGCACTTAAAGCTTTGGCCGATGAAGGCACTATTAAAGCTTCTGTTGTAAGTGATGCAATTAAGAAATACGGTTTAGACGCAGAAAAAGCAAACCCACTAACGGTATAAGGAGCACAACATGGCGATTGAAAAAATTACCGTGCCCGATATTGGTGGTGCGGAGAACGTAGACGTAATTGAAGTAAGCGTTGCTGTTGGTGACGAAGTTGCTGTTGATGATGCGCTTATTGTGGTTGAGTCGGATAAAGCCTCTATGGATATCCCTAGCCCAGCTGCCGGTAAGATTGTTGCTATGAGCGTAAAAGAAGGCGATAAGGTTAATGAGGGAGACCTTATTCTTGAGCTTGAAACGGGCGCCGAAGAGGCTCCTGCTGCTGAGCAAGCCGCTCCAGCAACAGCAGCCCCTGCTGCAAGCGCTGCTGTTGCAGAGCTTCCTGTAAGCGTGCCGGATTTAGGTGGCGCTGACTCTGTAGACCTTATCGAAATGTGTGTTGCAGTGGGTGATGAGGTTGCCGAAGGTGATTCTCTTATCGTGCTAGAGAGTGATAAGGCCTCTATGGATATCCCTGCGCCTGCAGCGGGTAAAGTACTTAGCATTAGCGTTAAAGAAGGTGATAAATTAAGCCAGGGCGATGCGATTTTAGTATTGGCCTCTGGTGATGCTGCTCCTGCTGAAGCTGCGGCTCCAGCAGCCCCTGAAGCAGCCGCGCCTGCGCCAGCAGCAAGTGCTGAGCTTGCAGTTGATGTGCCAGACATTGGTGGTTCGGAGAACGTTGATGTTATCGAGATCTGCGTTGCCGAAGGCGATGAGGTGAATGAAGGTGATTCACTGATCGTGCTAGAGAGCGACAAAGCCTCAATGGATATTCCTTCTCCTGCCAGCGGTAAAGTGCTTAGCCTGCATATCAAAGAAGGTGACAAGGTTAGCCAAGGTTCCGCCATCTTGGTCATGCAGGCTGAAGGTCAAGCGCCTGCAGCGACACCTGCTCCTGTTACTTCAGGTGCAAGTCCTGCTCCTCAGCTTGCTCATGTATCTCCTGAGCCAGTTAAGCATGATCGTACTGTTGAGGCCTCACCCAAAGAGATTCAGAGCTCAGGTTCTGAGGTTTATGCAGGCCCAGCTTCACGTAAATTAGCGCGTGAAATGGGTGTGGATTTGACCTTGGTGCAGGGTACTGGTCCTCGAGGTCGTATTTCTAAAGACGATATCAAGGCTTACGTTAAACTCGCCCTACAAAGCAAGGCAAGTGGCCCTGCTGTTGCTATTGGCAGTGGTATTCCAACACCGCCAGAGGTTGATTACTCTCAGTTTGGTGAGATTGAACTGCAGAAAATGAGCAAGATTAAGCAGCTCACTGCAGAAGCGATGACACGCAACTGGTTGAACATTCCTCGTGTTACTCAGTTTGATGATGCCGACATTACCGATGTGGAAGCTTTCCGCAAAGGTATGAAAGCAGAAGCTGAAAAGGCCGGTGTTAAGCTGACGCCTATGCCGTTTATTATTAAAGCTGCAGCAGCTGCTTTGCAGGCTGAGCCAAGTTTTAATGTGGCTATGCACAATGACGGCGAGCACATCATTCAGAAGAAGTTTATTCATATCGCGATTGCGGTTGATACGCCTCGCGGTTTGATGGTTCCTGTTATTCGCGATGTCGATCAGAAAGGCGTGTACCAAATTGCTCAAGAATTGATTGAGCTTGCAGGTAAGGCGCGTGATGGCAAGTTGAAACCAAATGAGATGCAGGGCGGCTGCTTCACCATTTCGAGCCTTGGCCCAATTGGTGGCACTGGTTTTACGCCAATGGTAAGCACCACTGAAGCCGGTATTCTCGGTGTCTCTAAAGCGGCGATGAAGCCAATTTGGGATGGTAAAGAGTTCCAGCCTCGTTTGATGTTGCCATTGAGCTTGAGCTACGATCACCGTGCCGTGAATGGTTCTGATGCAGGTCGCTTCTTGACTTATCTCAGTGCGGTTCTTGGCGACGTACGTCGCTTGTTGCTCTAATTGCTGAGTGCTTAGATGCTAAAAGCGGGCCTGATGGCCCGTTTTTTTTGTCTGTTATGTTTGAGTTCTGTGAGCTTTTTGCTTTTCAGTTCAAGCTCGTAAATAGTAAGTGCTATTAGCTATGCCTTCGGTATTGCAGTACTGACTGGCATGGCTTTGTATCTAAATTGATTGTTTCACAAGAAGAGAGTCGGACTTGACGGATTCAGCTCGCCCTAAGGCTAAAGGTTTATTGCGCTCTAGCGCCATCGTGTCAGGCATGACCATGATTTCACGGGTGTTAGGCCTTGTTCGTGACATTTTGCTTGCGCGCTTTATTGGTGCTGGTGGTGAGGCTGATGCTTTTTATATCGCCTTTAAGGTTCCTAACTTTCTGCGCCGACTCTTTGCAGAGGGCGCTTTTGCTCAGGCTTTTGTGCCTGTATTAAGTGAGCTAAGGCAGAGTGGCCCTCATGCTGCGGTGAAGCATTTTGTAGATCGCATTGCGGGCTGTTTAGGCCTTAGCTTATTGCTGATTACCGTTTTAGTTGTTATAGCGGCGCCGTTGGTGGCTGCCATTTTTGGTTTTGGTTTTATTGTTAACGATCAGTGGCAAAAATTTTGGCTCACCTCTGAATTGTTGCGTATAACCTTTCCGTATTTGTTTTTAATTTCAATGACGGGTTTTGCTGGCGGTATTCTTAACAGTTACGACCGTTTTGCTGTGCCCGCGTTAACCCCTGTCTTTTTAAATTTGTCTTTAATTACGGCTGCAGCATTTGTGTCGCCGCACTTAGCGCAGCCAGTTTACGCTTTGGCTTGGGCTGTATTTGTTGCGGGGGTATTGCAGCTTGCCTTGCAGCTGCCTTATTTGGCTCGCTTGTCCTTATTGCCAAGGCCTAAGTTGGATTGGAAGGATAAACAGGTTAAGAAAGTGCTCAAGCTCATGGCGCCGGCTATTTTTGGTGTGTCGGTCAGTCAAATCAATTTAACCTTAGACACTATATTGGCGTCGTTTTTAGTGGACGGCAGTATTGGTTGGTTATTCTTCTCAGATCGACTCATTGAATTGCCTCTTGGTGTCTTTGCGGTAGGTATTGCAACGGTGATCTTGCCGAATCTAAGTCGGCAGTTCAGTGCCGATGATGGGCGTTTTGGCGCTACGCTCGCTTGGGCCATGCAGATGGTCTTGTTGATAGCGATTCCTGCCGCCTTAGCCTTAATCTTGCTGGCCAAGCCTTTGCTTTATACCTTATTTCAATACGGGGAAATGTCAGCTCATGATATGGATATGGCGGCACTAAGCCTTAGAGCTTATGCGGTGGGCTTGTGTGCCTTTATGCTTATCAAAGTGTTGGCGAGCGCGTATTTTAGTCGTCAGGATATGAAAACACCCGTGCGTATTGGTGTGATTGCGATGATTGCCAATATGTTTTTGAATTTGATCTTTGTCTTGCCTTTACTGTGGCTGTGGAATATCGGTCATGTTGGTTTGGCTGCTGCAACGAGCTGTTCGGCAGCGCTCAATGCCTTTTTACTCTATCGTGGCCTATCTAAGCTGAGTGTTTTTGATGGACAGGGGCACTGGCCTATTTACTTATTAAGGCTCGTGTTTGCGGCCTTAGTTATGAGTGCGGTTGTTTATTGGTTAATGGCTCAGCAGCAGGATTATGCCGCTCTAGATTGGTTTGATCGCTGCCTTCAATTAGGTGTTTTGGTAGGGGGCGGGCTTGTAAGTTATGGCTTTGCCTTATTGCTTGCTGGAATGCGCCCTAGGCATCTTAAGCCGACTCACGCCTAGGGCTAAATCTGAGTTATACTTGGCGCCTTTTTTTGATAGTGGTA
Organism: Agaribacterium sp. ZY112; assembly: GCF_041346925.1. NCBI lineage: Bacteria > Pseudomonadati > Pseudomonadota > Gammaproteobacteria > Cellvibrionales > Cellvibrionaceae > Agaribacterium > Agaribacterium sp. ZY112. The sequence goes on from NZ_CP166840.1 coordinate 2,123,367, forward strand.
AGAATGGCAGTGGTGGACTTTTATCGTGGTATAGACAGTATGCGCAAGGCGTGTGCTGGCGCCCATGTTGTCACCATCGGCGCGTTTGATGGTGTGCACCTTGGCCATCAGCAGTTGTTGATGGCTGCACGTGCTAAAGCCTCAGCTTTAAGCCTGCCTTCTTTGGCTATTGTTTTTGAGCCTCAGCCAAATGAGTTTTTTCAGAAAGAGCGGGCTCCGGCACGGTTGATGCGCCTGCGTGAAAAAGTGAGTGCAGTGGCTGAAGTAGGTATAGACGCAGTATTGTGCCTGAAGTTCGATGCGCGTTTAAGGGCTTTAAGCGCAGAGCGTTTTGTCGAGCAAGTGTTGCTGGATGCAACTCAGTGCAAAGCATTAATTGTCGGTGATGACTTTCGCTTTGGCTGTGATAGGTCAGGTGATTTTGAGTTTTTACAGCAGCAGGGACGTAAGCTGGGTTTTGAGGTGGCCGATACCGAAACGCATGAACACGCTGAGGAGCGGGTCAGCAGTACACGACTGCGCAGCCTATTGGCAGAGGGGCAGCTAGCGTCGGTTAAGGCCTTACTCGGTCGACCTTATAGTAATTGTGGGCGAGTGAGTTATGGTCAGCAATTGGGGCGTAGCATTGGTTTTCCGACCGCTAATATTGCACTGGCGCGTAGAAAAGTCGCCTTGGAGGGCGTCTTTGCGGTGCTGTTAGAGCACAATGGCTGTGTTTATAACGGGGTTGCCAACGTTGGTTCAAGGCCGACTGTTGATGGTATAAATAAAGCCAAGTTAGAAGTCTATGTGCTTGATAAAACCTTAAATTTATATGGCGATTTTGTGCGTGTTAGCTATATGAAAAAAATCAGGGATGAAAAGAAATTTTCAGGCATCGATGCGTTAAAACAACAAATCGCTGTCGATGTTGAACAGGCTAGAGCATTCTTTGCTTCAGCTGAAACCGAACTAAATATGTAGATATTATTGGCCTTATGACCGATTACAAGCAAACTTTAAATCTTCCTAAAACCAGCTTTGCTATGAAAGCTAACTTGGCTCAGCGCGAGCCGCAAATGCTTAAAGCTTGGAATGAGAAAAAACTCTACGAAAAAATTCGTAAAGCCCGTGCCGGTCGTGAGCAGTTTATTTTGCATGATGGCCCTCCTTACGCAAACGGCGATATTCACATCGGTCACGCGGTTAATAAAATCCTTAAAGATATTATTGTTAAAGCTCGGACTTTAAGTGGTAAAGATGCGCCTTATGTGCCCGGTTGGGATTGTCATGGTTTACCAATTGAGCACAATGTTGAAAAGAAAATTGGCAAGGCGGGCGTTAAGGTTGATCACAAAACCTTCCGTAATAAGTGTCGTGATTACGCAGCTAAACAAGTTGCAGGCCAATTAAAAGACTTTGTTCGTTTAGGTGTGCTTGGCGAGTGGGATCAGCCATATTTGACCATGGATTTTCTTACTGAGGCTAACATTGTTCGCTCGCTTGGAAAGATTGCTGAAAACGGTCATCTGCACAAAGGTTTTAAACCCGTATATTGGTCTGTGGTGGGCCGCTCTGCTTTAGCTGAAGCCGAAGTTGAGTACCAAGATAAAACATCATTTAGTATCGATGTTAAGTTCGCTGTGGCTGATGAAGCCGATTTGACTTCTCGTATCGAGGGTTTGACCGGAACAGGAGCCGTTAGTATTGTTATTTGGACAACAACACCTTGGACTCTGCCTTCAAACCAAGCCGTTAGTTTAAATCCTGAAATAGACTACCTTGTGCTACAAGTGGGGGATGAGCGTTTGCTCATGGCTGAGGCTTTACACGAAGCTGTGCTTAAACGCAGTGGTATTGAGAGCTTTGAGGTTGTTGGTCGCTGTGTTGGCTCCGTGCTTGAAAACTTAGTCCTTCAGCATCCTTTTTATGACAGAAAAGTACCTGCTATTTTGGGTGAGCATGTTACAACGGATGCGGGTACGGGCTGCGTTCACACGGCACCTGATCACGGTATGGATGACTTTGTTGTAGGTAAGAAATACAACATTGGCACCTTAAATTATGTTGATGAGGGCGGTATCTATCGCGATAGCGTAGAAATCTTTGCGGGTGAGCATGTTTATAAAGTCGATGATAAGGTCATTGCTTTATTGGAAGAAAAGTCGGCTCTGCTGCATCAAGAAAAGTTTGTGCATAGTTTTCCTCATTGCTGGAGAACAAAAACACCATTGATTTTCCGTGCGACACCTCAGTGGTTTGTCAGCATGGAGAAAAATAATTTATTGGCTCAGGTAAAAGATTCTGTTGATGGTGTGCAATGGATACCTGACTGGGGCGAAATGCGAATTCGTTCTATGCTCGATTCCAGCCCAGACTGGTGTGTAAGCCGTCAGCGCACCTGGGGCGTACCCATTTGTTTATTTGTACACAAAGAAAGCCAAGAGTTGCACCCCAATACCCCTGAGCTGATCGAGAAAGTTGCCTTATTGATTGAAAAAGAAGGCATGGATGCTTGGTTTGATCTTGAAGCAAGTAGCCTACTTGGTGATGAGGCCGATAATTACAGCAAGGTTGTTGATACCCTGGATGTTTGGTTTGATTCAGGGGTGACTCATTTCAGTGTATTAAAACAGCGGGATAATTTGCGTTACCCCGCTGATTTATATTTGGAAGGGTCGGATCAGCATCGTGGCTGGTTCCAAAGCTCCTTGAAAACGGCCATAGCCATTAATGGTAACGCCCCATATAAACAAGTCTTAACTCATGGCTTTACTGTTGATGCCGACGGTAAAAAAATGTCGAAATCCATTGGCAATACCGTTAGCCCACAAAAGATTTGTAATGATCTTGGTGCAGATGTGTTGCGTTTATGGGTAGCGGCGACAGATTTTAGTAACGATATGAGCGTGAGTGATGAGATCTTAAAGCGCACAGCAGATTCGTATCGACGTATTCGAAATACTGCGCGTTTTATGCTGTCTAACTTAAGTGGTTTTAATCCAGAGACGGATTTGGTCGACAACAGTGAGCTGGTTGCTTTGGATCGCTGGGCGGTAAGTCGTGCGGCTAAATTGCAAAAAGAAATTCTAGAGTGTTACGAGAATTACAACCTACATCAAATTTATCAAAAACTTCACAATTTCTGTGTTGTTGATATGGGCGGCTTTTATCTCGATATCATTAAAGATAGGCAGTACACAGCTAAAGCCGATGGCTTAGCCCGACGCTCAGCGCAAACCGCCTTGTATCAAATTAGCCACGCATTTGTGCGCTGGATTGCACCGATTCTTTCGTTTACTGCAGATGAGATTTGGCAAGCGTTACCTGGTTATCAGGGAGATGAAGTCTTTATTCAAGAGTGGCTTGAGCTTCCAGAGCTTGCTGATGACGAGCAGCTCAATGATGAGCTTTGGGCAAAAGTAGCAGCCGTTAAAACGGCAGTGAATAAAGCGCTTGAAGAGAAGCGAAGTGCGGGTGAAGTGGGTAAATCACTGGAAGCTGAAGTAGAGCTTTATTGTGATGACGAGTTGAGCTCGGCACTGTCTCTTTTGGGGGATGAGCTGCGCTTTGTTTTGATCACTTCTCAAGCCTCACTTAATGCTCTAGCTGATGGCTCCGATGCTGAAGAAACAGAACTGGCAGGGCTTAAGTTAACGATTCGTAAAACGCAAGCGGCAAAATGTGTACGTTGTTGGCACCATCGAGAAGATGTAGGTGCCAATGTTGAGCATAAAGAGATCTGTCAGCGCTGTGTCGACAATATAGAAGGTGAGGGCGAGAAGCGTGAGTTCGCCTAAACCGGCAAGCATAAGCACCGACAAATCTAAGCTTCTGCCGTGGTTGTGGTTTGCCATCGCGGCGCTTGTTATTGTGCTTGACCAGTGGACAAAAATGGCGGTGAGCGCAAGCTTTGCTTATGGTGAGCGCTTAGAAGTTATCCCATCGTTGTTTAATCTAACTCTGCGCCATAACTACGGTGTCGCTTTTAGCATTTTTGATCAAGTGGGCGGGGGGCAGCGTTGGCCTCTCTCTGCTCTAGCCGCAGTTGTGAGTATTGCGCTTGCGATATGGATTTGGCGTATAGGCGGCAAAGCAGGCTTCGAGGTTACAGGCTTAAGCTTGGTGCTTGGTGGTGCCCTTGGTAACCTTTACGATCGCGTAGCCTATGGTTACGTCGTCGACTTTATCGAATTTTACTGGGGAACAGCTTACTTCCCTGCGTTTAATATTGCCGATTCAGCTATCTGCGCTGGAGCGGCTTGCCTTTTGTTGGATGCTTTTTTATCGCGTTCTCAGCATAAGTAATAAGCCTTAATACTTTCTTGTTATGGGCGTTTTGTGACGCCCTTCCTTTGCCTTATCTCTTGCCGCCGTTTATCTCCCTGGCGTTCCTCTTATCCGTGTTTATAGGCAACTTTGCTATAGGTCGACTAAGTTTTACTTAGCGGCTTTGGGCCGTTTGATCGACTGGCCAGCGGAGATGTACATGAGTTGTAAAGCTCAAGAGCAAGGATTTAACTTAATAGAGCTGTTAATCACGATGACAATGGCGGCTATTTTATTGTCTATCGCCATCCCCTCTTTTTCTCATATGCTCAAAAAGCACCGAGTTCTTAGTGATCAGCGAGCGCTGCAAGCCGAGCTTAGTACAGCGCGTGCGTTAGCAATTGAAACTAATACCGTTGTGACTATTTGTGCCAAATCGGCATCAACATTAACTTGCAATGGCAGCGATGACTGGTCGGAAGGCTGGCTGGTTTTTATCGATGACGGCAGTGGTACAAGTTCAGCTAATTCCGCTAATGGTGTCTTAGATGGCACTGAAGAGCTAATCCGTGTTTATGAAACCAAAGCTAATAACAGTATTGTGCTTATGGATGAGCCAAGCGGTGATGACGTTAAAACTCTGAGCTTTAATCAACGTGGTTATTTATATTCCATTAACAATGACGAGCAGCAAACGTTTTTATTTTGTGAGCCAGATAAAGACAGTAAATATGCTCGAGCCATTTTTGTAGAGCTTACAGGGCGCGCATTAGCTTCGCGAGATAGTGATAACAATGATGTTCATAATGATCTAAGTGGGGGGGATTTCTCATGTTAGAGAATAGGTCATTTACCGGCTTGAAGTTACAGGCTGGAGCAGGGCTTATTGAGGTAATGGTTGCTGTATTAGTGCTGGGCATTGGCTTACTTGGTCTTATGAACTTGCAAAACCGTTCTCTGCAGTTAAATCAGCAGGCTTATCTTTATAGCCAAGCCAGTAATCTTGCTTGGGACATTATGGAGAGGATGGGAGCAAATTCAGCAGTAGCGGATAGCTATTTACTCGATTATGGGGCAGCGGTGACGGCCTCTACAGACTGTACCAGCACAAATTGCAGTGCAGAGCAGTTAGCTCAGTGGGATCAAGCTCAGTGGTTAATAGACTTAAATAAGAGCCTACCTCTAGCTGAAGCGAGCATTACCCAGGCAGTAGGCTTGCGAGAATATACGATAAGTATCCGTATGGATGTTGAGCGTAAAGGCGAGGGTGAATTAGAGCAGCTAGATATAGGCTTTAGATTATGAATCGATTGAATCAACGCGTATGCAGTGGGCTCTCATTAGTTGAATTATTGGTAGCGATGGCCATTGGTCTATTTATTGTTGGTGGCGTGGTCAGTGTTATGTCTGACAGTAAAGAAGCCTATATTTATGAGCAAGAGATTACTTACCTTCAAGAAAATGCTCGCTTTGCTGTTGATGAGTTTGGTTATGAGATTCGTTTAGCTGGCTATTTTGGTTGTAATCGTAATGGCTCATTGACTAATACCTTGAATGCAACGGATGACGATGCTGATTGGATGTTTCAAACCAATGGCATTCGAGGTTATGAGTCATCAGATTCTAATTTACCTACTGAGATGAGTTCAATCTTAAGTGGTACCGATGCCCTGATTGTTAATCGAGGAGAGCAGGATGACAGTACTCAAGTTGCTTCTCATACGCCGTCATCGGCAACCATACACTTAACGGGAAGTCAGCCATTTAATAAAGGTGAAATTCTCGTCATAGCCAACACTGACTGTAGTCAAATGTCGGTGTTTCAAGTTACAGGCCCCAATTCAAATAACCCTGCTCATATAAATCATGCTAAAAGCAACAGTATGGTTCCGGGTAACTGTAAAAAAGCGTTGTCTGCCACTAATAGTGGTGGTGCTTATAGTTGTGGAGGGCCAAATGAGCCAGCTAATAACGTTAGTGGTGTGACTTATGGGCCGGGGTCGGCTCTATTGAAATTTAAAACCTCGGGTTATTTTGTTGGTACGTCATCGGTTTCTGGTTTGCCAACTCTTTATCGAGTGGTTCTGAAGGAGGGCTCTTCCTCGGCAACGACCATTGCGCAAGAGTTTTTACCGAGCGTTGAAAATATGCAGGTGGTTTATGGGGTCGACAATAACCCTACAGATAGTGACTGCGTGGTAGATCGTTATTATTCAGCAGATCAAATAACGGTTAATGAGGCAACGTCTGCTACAGGCTGGGTTGGTTGGGATCGTGTGCTTACTGCTCGAGTGGTATTGATTCTTCGTTCTAAGAATCAAGTCTACCCGAAAGATACTAAAACAGATTTGGGCGCTGGTTATACCTATGAAGACCGCTATTTGCGTCAGCGTGTAAGCTCTACTGTGTCATTGCGTAATCGCACGGAGGCCTGCTCATGATTTTGAAAAATACGCAGTTAATGTTAAGTCAGCAGAAAGGTGCGACCTTGATTGTTGCCTTGATTATTTTACTGGTCATGACCTTATTGGGTATGTCTAGTATGCGTAGCACTAATACCCAATTAAAAATGGTGACTTATAATCAAAATCGTTTACAAGCTTTTAAACTAGCTGAGTCTGCTTTGGAGTGGGTAGAAGATGATTTTGGCTTAAATGGTCATAGCATTAATGCAGTGCAAGATTGTACAACTGATAGCGCTAGCTGTTTTGGGTCTACTTGTTTGGGTGGGCTTTGTTTTAATGGGAATTACTTGTCTGCGAATGCAACCTATAACGAGCCTCATGAATGCGCCTTAAGTACGGTGAGTCCTCCTTTGCAGCCCTACTGGGTGCGTAGTGATTTAAGTGTTTGGCAAACTAGCTCTCGTCATAAAACGGTTAATATTTCAGGCTACCCCGGTTTTTCTGACCCTAAATATATTGCAGAGTTTTTATGTTATAGCGATTTAGATGCAAACAGTGCATTACTTTGTGCATCTGGATCACCAAATAACTGCATCGCACTTTACCGATTTACTGTTCTCGCAGAAAGCCGAGATGCAAAGTCTCGAGTTATGCTGCAATCTGTCGCTCGTGTTCCTGCAATTTAGTGGGGGAAATAAAATGAAGATTACATGTTTTAAAAGAATGTTAGTGGCTGGTGTTTTTTTTAGTTCTCATTTGTTGGGTGCTAATGCTTACTCTGGGTCAGCTAGTGCTTCAGATTTCTCCGTTATTCCTCCATTTTTGGTGGATACTACAGACCCCTTTGTCATGATTAGCTTGTCGGTAGAGTTAACTCAACAAGAGAATGCTTATACAGATAGCTCCGTTGGTTATTACGATGAAAGCCTTAAACACAGCGCCTGTTATGATTTGATAAATGTTGACATCGATGATGATGGATCAACGGAAACAGTAGGTGTGTGCTATGACCCTGATTTTAGTTACATCGGCTATTTCGATTCTAATAAGTGTTATGTTTACAACAAAACTGATTTTTCATCTGATACTAATACAGAGCAAGATGCTATTGGGCCTTATCGAGGTGATGGTCATGGGCAGGCGACTCAACCACAACCTCATTATTTTAAGCCCGTAGGTTTAACAAATGATAAACACGAGTGCAGTGGTGAGTTTAGCGGTAATTTTTTAAATTGGTCAACGATGACAGCTCTCGATCAGTTCCGTCGTGCTATGACAGGTGGTTCTCGGCTGGTTGATACAATTGGCCCCTCCGCACAAACATTATTAACACGAACCCATCGTTATGGAGATTGGAAATTTAGAACTAAAGCCATTAGCAAATCGGGTTTAACAAGTTCAAATTCGGATGGTAGTCGTACATTCATAGTTGACCCATCTACAGTTACTCCTTTTTCTAGTGCTGCATTGGTAAGTGTTGATAACGGAGGGAATTACGCTAATAGAGTTCGTTTTTATGATGATAAAGGTGTTTCTCTGGGGGAATACAATGTCATTGTTGAGGTATGTAACGACAGTATTGGTATTGAAGAGAACTGTGAGGAATATACTAATGGTAATGACATTTGGTACAAGCCTGAAGGTGTGATGCAGCGTCATGCAGAGCAAATGCGTTTTGCTTTAACCAGTTATAGTGCTCAAGATGGGCGTGCTCGTAACGGTGGGCTTTTACGAGCAAATGCCAAGCATATTGGTTATTTAAGACCAGATGTTAATGGCGATTTAGAAGTTAACCCTGAAGCTGAAGTTAATCAATATGGGCAGCTTGTCTTTGATCCTGATGGTTTACAAAATGTAGGTCAGGGGATTAATAATAGCGGTATTCTTAATTACATAAATAGTTTTGGTTTGGGGCCTGAAAGGTACAAAGGTGCGGATCCAGTTGCTGAATTATTTTATGAAGGCCTTCGCTATATTAAGGCTTTAGGGCCAACACCGGAATATAGTGGTGCCAGTGGCTCTTTGTTGGCGCTTACTAATGATCAAAAAGATAACTTTCCTGTTATAAATTCCTCTTCAGATTGGGTTGATCCTGTACTGGATTCTTGCCAGCCTAATTATATGGTAGCGGTTGGGGATCAATTTGCTCATGCTGATCATAACCTTCCCGGTACAAGTATAACGGGAGGACAGAGCGTGCCAACAGGAGAGCCATCAAATGCTGATAGTGACATTAATGTAGATGCAGAAACAGATACTATCGGTACCTTAGAGAATTTCCACTCGGGAAGCTTGGGAAGTACTACTCGCGGTAGAGATAATAATGGTTGGTATGTTGCGGGCTTAGCGTATTACGCTAATACCAATGATGTGCGTAGTGATTTTGACGGTGTACAGAGCGTTCGAACTTTTTTTGTTGATACCCAAGAATATAAAACTAATCCTCCAATGAGGGAAGAAAACCCACTTTGGATGGCTGCAAAATATGGCGGTTTTGTCGATGAAAATGATGATAATGACCCTAATAATGGCGTAGCCCCAAAAGGGAATCGAAATAGTGCAGATCCAAGTAGCTCTGATTATTGTGGTTCGACTGATGAGTGGGATGCTAATGGAGACTGTGAGCCGGATACTTATACTTTAGCGAATCAGCCAGCCTTGCTGGTAGAGGGGTTAAATGATGTATTTAATTCAGTAGCGGCACATTTACGAGCAAGCTCTGCTGCGGGGGTTATTGCCAATACTTCTGGTGGTGAAGCCATGGTTGTACAGGCTATGTACAAAGCTGAAGCCACTGATGACAGCGGAAACCAAGCAAAGTGGTTGGGTATTTTACATTCTTTATTTATTGATTCTTTCGGTAACGTTCGTGAAGACACGAAAGAGGACGGTGTATTAACTAATGACGATCGTGTTATTAAATTCACCATTCATGAGGCCGAAAATTATGCTACAGCCGATCTTTATACTACCTCAGATGGTGGTGAAACTGTCTCTGCATTACCGGTTGAAACAGATGTTAGTTTGGAAGATTTAAAAACTTTGTGGAATACACGAGACCAGCTTGCAGCCGTGAGTGACTACACTTCTCAGCGAGCTTATGATTCTCTTGCTGACACAGGGCGACATATCATTAGTGCAATCGATGCGGATTTTGATGGTCACATAAGGGCGTCAGAGGTCGTTGATTTTGATGATACGGTATTTACTGATGCCGGAGGTGTTTCAAATAATTTTCGTCTTTTAGGTTTGGATAGTGCGACAGGTAGTCGCGCTCAAGACTTAGTAAACTTTATACGAGGAGAGGAAGGTCTAAGTGGTGCTCGCTCTCGAACCTTAGATTACCTTGGGGACGGTATTCTTAGGCCATGGTTATTGGGAGATATTGTGACTTCTTCACCCGCTGTAGTTGGTGAACCCGATTCATCCGTAGAGTATTACAGTAAATATGGTGATGATAGTTATTTAGAGTTTCAACAGTATTATGAAGATAGACGGCATATGGTTTATGTTGGTGCAAACGATGGTATGTTACATGCCATAAATGGGGGGTTCTTAAAACACAGCTCTAGTGGTAATGGTTATGTAAAAAGCATTAGCGGAAAAGTTGCTCATCCTCTAGGCTCTGAATTGTGGGCTTATGTCCCGGCAAATGTTCTTCCTCACTTACAATGGCTTCCTAGTATCAACTATCCGCATGTTTATTATGTTGATGGTATTCCTCAAGTTTTTGAAGTAAATATTTTTTCTGATGACGCAGATCACCCTGGTGGGTGGGGAACTATTTTGGTTGTAGGTTTACGTTTTGGTGGAGCTCAAATAACCGTTGACCCGGATAGTGATTTTGATGTTGATACTAGTGATGATTATACATCAGGTTCTTCTTATGTGATTTTTGATATCACCAATCCAGAGAAAGAGCCTGTATTAATCTCTGAAATTACTCATCCTAATATGGGCTTTGCAACCACTAGGCCTGCTTTAGTTAAATCACGTACTCAAAATTCTAATGGGCAGTTTCAAAATAATGCTTGGCATTTGGTTTTTGGTAGTGGCCCTTATGGTAGTAATGACACTACCAGAGAGGAAGCTTTAAAGAGTGCGGTTAGTGATCAAACTGCAAAAATATTCGCCTTTGACTTACTTAATAAGTCTCTTGTTTCTTTTGGCGGTGTTGGGTATTTAGAGCTCAGTAGTGAGGTCACATCCTTTACTGGTGACTTTACTTCAGCTGACTGGGATGGGGACTTTGAAGATGATGAAGTTTATTTCGGAACGGTAAAAGGTACGATTTCTAGCCCCGAAGGTAGTTTAATGAAACTTAACCTTGGTAGTGGAGCTACACAAATAACATCGGCTACCGCTGCCAAAGTATTAAGTGATGTTAATAAGCCGTTTTCTGGTAAACCACATGTAATGGATATTGCTGGGGAGCAGTGGTTGTTTACAGGTACAGGGCGTTTTTATGTTCCTGAGGATAATCTTTCTACCGGTCAACAAGGTTATTACGGCATTTACCAACCACACGGTGCGACTCCGATAACAGAGGTGAACCTTGCGGATGTGGGAGACATCCATGTTGAGTTTAATGAAGGTAAAACCAATGGCCCTATTTATAATGGTTCTGGATCAACACCTACGATTAGTGTCGCTGGCACAACCTATAACCCTAACTCCTTTGTTGAGTTACGCAGTGCAATTAAAACAGGCCCCGGTTGGAGGTTTGAGTTTTCTGATAGCAAAGCAAAACATGCCGGCCAATCAGATAGCTCGGGCTTAAGTGTTGGTTTTACTGAATACATAGGTACGGGTGATCGCTGTGAGCCTTTTGGTGAAACAATGCTTAATTTGGTTCACTTTGGTACTGGTACCGCAGCGCCATTCTCTGCAACGGGTTTTCAAGATACCACTACTATATCAGGGAAAACACTTGCTAAAAAAAGCGAGTCGATTGCCGTTGGTTTTGTTCGTGATGTGAAATTTATTAAAGGTAAAACCGTAGTGCAAGGCGGTCTAGGGGATTTGACGGTTGTGCAGCCTCAAACCGCAGGTGCGGCAACGGGGCGTGTTTCTTGGCGAGAAATTATTATTAATTGGTAATACATATGTATAAGCAGAAGTTAGATAAAGGTTTTACCCTGATTGAGATGATGGTTGTTGTCGCTATTATAGGTATTGTAACTGCCTTTGCAGTGTCGAGTTATTCCAAGTCGGGTCAAAAAGCTAAAAGGGCTGATGCTAAGCAAGCGCTGCAAAATATAGCCTCGGAGCAAGAGAAATATTACTTTCGAGAAAATACGTATACGGATGATCTATCGGTATTAAATACAAGCAGTGACTCATCTAACGGATATTATTCGATATCTGTTAGTGTTACAGCAGCAGATACATCGTGTGCTTCTGACGGGGCTTGCTTTTTGCTAACAGCAACAGCCAAAACTACGGGGGCTCAAGCTTCGGACAGCTCTTGCAAAAGTTTCACCCTAGATAGTAGGGGAAGCCAGCTTGCCTATAACAGTTCTAGCACTCTAGACTCGGCTGGTGTTTGCTGGTAGATCTAAGCTCCATCTAAGATCAAATAAAAGCAACATCGCTCTTGCACTGATCTGTCGCACTCTGCACTATTTGAGTTTGCCGCTTTTATTTGTCTTCTTAGTTCGGAGCTTCCATGTTTTCACGTCGTCAATTATTAAACCGTTCCGCATATCTTCCACTGCTTGCTGTGTTGCCGTCGTGTACAAAACCACATGTCGTAGTTAAACCCAATATCTTAGTGGGGGGGGGGCAGTTTAGCGACCCTGATGGTAAGCACTTTGTTATCTCTACAGTTAAGTATGATCAGTTAAAACTTAATTTATGCCCCGTCGATTTTTTACCACATGGTTTCCATCGAAAGCCTATACAGAAAAATGTGATGGCTGTTTTTGAAAAAAAAGGCCCTGGCGCAGTTATTTTTGATATCGATGAAAATAAAGTTATACACAAGCTTTCACCTGAGAAGGGGCGCTTTTTTTATGGGCACGGAGCTTATACCGCGGATAGTAAAGAGCTTTTAAGCACAGAAACGATTTTAGATAGCCGAGAAGGGGTAATCGGCGTTCGTGACGGGGGGGATTTGAGTTACCTTGGGGAGTTTCCTTCGTATGGACAAGAGCCACATGAATGTAAGTTGATTGATTCGGGTAAGACGTTGGTTGTTACTAACGGGGGAGGTCCATTGGGAGGCTCTGCGCCCTGTGTGACATATATTGATGTAGCGAGTCAGAGGCTGCTTGAACGTATAGAGCTAAGTAATAAGAACTTGAATACGGGGCACTTTGCAATAAGCGAGCAAGGTGATTTAGTTGTGGTTAGCGCCCCTAGAGCGGGTTTAGGGGATAAGTTTGTTGGTGGTGTGAGCATTCGCAAACCGGGAGGGGTTTTAGAGACCAGGCAAGAGCCGGCGGTCGTAGCAGGGAGGATGTATGGTGAGGCCCTGAGTGTTGCTATTCATGATAAACAAGGTATTGCGGTGGCCACCCATCCTGATGGAGATATGCTAACGTTCTGGTCATTAGATGATGGAAGTTTATTGAGACTTATCGAGCTGGATCGCCCTAGAGGTGTGACTCTTAGTGTCGATAATAGTGAATTTATCGTGACCTATGGTGCGCAAGCAAGTGTTGCTCGTATTCCAGTTAGTAGCTTAATGCTTGATTCATCTTCAGTTTTAAACGCTTCATATTTGACGGGCTCGCATGTCTATAATTGGTCCCGCGCTATGCTCGAGCTAGGCTACCCAGGCCCTCTTATTTGATACGGCGTCACACTTTTTCTTGAAACTATCTAAGCGCTATTTCATTTGGTGTTCCTTTCAGTAAGCTAGCAACTTAAATGGCGCTTATTAACCATTTGTCGCTTTTAGTAACCTTACGTCATAAGCCCCTCCCTTTTAATTATTGGTCATGTAGAGTAGCGTCTATGAAAACTCATATATTACAAAACGGTCTAACCCTTCTCGAGCTTATAGTCGCTATGGCAGTTCTTGCGATTATTACATCTCTCGCCGCACCCGCAATGACAGGCATGATAAGAGGTAATGAGTTACGAGGAGATCTTAATACTCTTAAATCCTCTATTGCTTTTGCTAGAACCGAAGCGGTTAGCCTTAAAGAACAAGTAGCACTTTGTGCCACTACAGATGCGACAAGCTGTGCGACCAGTTCAGACTGGAGTGCTGGCTGGCTTATTTATGTTGATAAGAGTGGTGATGGTTTACTAACTACGGCGGATTGTGACCCCGTTGTAGATTGTATCTTGAGGGTACAACAAGGCCTTAATGGGCAAAATACACTGTATTCATCGGGCGCATATTTGGCTTTTGATAGCTATGGCGCTTTAGCTACAGGAAGCTTAAGTTCTTTGCGCTTATGTGCCGGTAATGCCCTTGCTTCAGGTGATGTGGATAACTCCCATGAGATTAGTGTTGCGTCTTCTGGCAGCGCAAGAGTGAAAAAGGGGGCTGCAACATGCTCGTAGTTCGAACACAGAAGAATCAGACAGGCGTTGCTTTAATCGAGAGTTTGATTTCTTTGTTTATTCTTGCGATTGGTCTGTTAGGCATTCTTGCAATGCAGGCCACGGGTATTAAAAGCGCTCAACGAGCTGAATACTCGAGCATGGTGCCCGTACTTGCTTCTGATATTGTCGATCGTATTTATGCCTACGATGATGTTGATGTTACTACGGATGACGATGCCTTTAACGCCATTAATACGGATTCAGTAGCGGCTCCACCTACTTGTCAAACGGCGGCTGCAGGCTGTACTAAAGAAGATCAAAAGAAGCTTATCGTTGGCCAGTGGGCCAATGAAGTGAAAAGTAACTTACCGATGGGGCGAGCAGATATTAGCCTTGCCGCATCAGGTTTGTATACCGTAACGATCATGTGGGACAACGATAATCTTCAGCCTACCGGAACAGCGTGTGGTGGAGATCCTGCTGTCGACTTGGCTTGTTATACCTTGGAGTTGCGCCTGTGAAGTATGAGCTATTACGCCAACAGGGTTTAACCCTTGTTGAGTTACTTGTCAGCTTAACTGTGTCCGCCTTTATTTTGGCGGGTGTCGTTCAGCTCTATGCGACCTCAAGTCAAAACTCAAGAACCTTTGAAGGCGCGGCGAGAATTCAAGAAAATGCCCGTTATGCCTTTACCCGTTTGGAGCGTGATATAACTCAAGCCGGTTCAGGTGGTTGTTTTGGTTTGATCAGTGCAGAAAGCCAAGGGCGTTTTGTTAATGCTTTAAAAAACAATGCGGCAAAAAACCAAGAATATGACTACGTTCATTATGTACTTGGAGATACGACCGATAATAGCGGCATTAATAACAGTGACAGTGTATTACTTAGGTATGCTGATAGAAGTAAGCGTATTCAAGTTACGGCTTACGATAATCTAGGTGAGCTGACTCTTGATAACACGGACCCAGATTTTTCAGACCTGAAACAGTTTGATGTTGTTTATGTTGCTAACTGTGTTCGCGCGGCGGTATTTATGATTACAAATGCCCCCTCCTCTAGTGATGGTATTGTTAATTTTGCTATTGGCACTGCCGCTAGCAGCGGTTTAAACAGTGGCCAAGAGAATGCTTCTCAGGATTTAAGCTTGGGGGACCATTTTGCATTAAAAATCTCTGCGAGCCAAACCAGAACGGCAGATGTGTCTTTACCTTACCTTTTTGCGGGTGAGTCACGTGCAAAGTATCAAGTTGAAAGTGGGCAGGCTGGTACTTGTTCTGCAAGCGCAGAACAAAATTGTGTATTGACCCGCAATGGTGAAGAGCTGGTTGAGGGTGTACATGATATGCAGGTTGAGTATGGCTGGCAATTAGCCAATGGCAACTTACGTTATGCAACGTGGGCTGATGTTGCAACGGCCGGCGCTGAATCCTTAATCGATCGAATTAAAGTTACTTTGAGTTTAAATTCGGTAGACCCTGCTCCGAGTCTTGATGGCTCCAAGTATATGGAAAAACAAATCTCACGCGTATTTATGATTCGTAATCAACTTCCCGTGTATTAATACTGAGCGAATAGTAATGATGGCTTTTAAACAAAAGGGTGCGACACTGGTTGTAGCGCTCATTATTTTACTTGTAATGACTTTTTTGGGTATAGCAACAATGCAAAGCTCAACTTTACAAGAGCGTATGGCTGCTAATGCAAGAAATCGTGTGCAAGCACAGAGTGCGGCAGAGTTTGCGCTAAAAACGGCGGAAAGTTATTTGCTAGCAAACCTTGCCAAAACAGATGATGTTAATTCTAAGTTTGATGGTACGAATGGTTTATACGCTGCTGTTGCTCGGCCTAATGATTCTGTTGCAGCCATTCCTGCAGCGACCGATTTAAATAAAGATTCAGCTTGGACAGCATCAAACTCTGTTACCGTTAATGGATTAACAAACAGCTCAAATAAAGCAGTAACAGCAAAAGACCCTCGATATGTTATTGAATATATTGGCAGGGGCAGCGTCTTAGGTGGTGGCACCAAGGCACTTAGCTTAAACGCTGGCGCTCAACAGGGGGATGTTGAGCCATTTTTCTTTCGTATTACAGCTATTGGTTGGGCGAAGGATGAAAAAATATATTCGGTATTAGAAAGTACCTTCCGTACAGGTTATGGCACAGGCTTTGTCTACTAGAGGACTTATGATGAATAAATACAGTAAATATGGTCTTACATTTTTATGTGCCTATTCGGTTCAAGCTCTTGCTAGTGTTGATGATGAACTTAGTGATTTACCTTTGTTCCTAGGTAATTCTGTCAAGCCTAATGTCCTATTTATAATGGATGATTCAGGCTCGATGGAAAATGAGATTATGCTTTCTCCTGGGGCCTATGCTAACAGCAGTTATAGTGGTCACAATGCAAGTGGTGCAGCCTTTGATCGAAATATTAAGGCTTGGCATAATTGGTATGGAAATAAATGGAAGTGGTGGGGTATGCCTACTTATGACCGGACCTACGCTGATCACGCAGATTTATTACGTTCCTGTGTTGGCTATAGTAGTCTAGCGTATAATCCGGATCTGACATACGAACCTTGGTATGGTTATACTGATGCGCCAATTACTGCTGCACCTTTATACCCTATTGGTAAGATGCATGATAATAAAACCTCTCAGGCGTATTATTATGCGAATGCGACGGTTAATTTAGAAGAAACACCTAGCCAAGGGGTGGATACCAATAACCCTTTAAAGCGTGGTTATGGTTATGTTCGCTGGGATGACGAGCCTAGTACAGGCACACCTGGTGTGTTTGATCCCGGTGAGTGTGGTGAAGGGACAATTTCTAATTGGAATAACCCTACTAATGCCAATATTGATAATGCTCACTTTGTACCTGTAAGTAGTATGACCGCAGAAGAGAAAACCAATTACGCCAATTGGTTTACTTATCATCGAAAGCGCCGTTTTTCGATGACGTCTCCAATGCTGGATATATTATCTGAGACCACTTTACGCGTTGGTGTTGCGACTATTAATAAGGCGAGTGATGTCGCTCTTGAAATTGATGACACTGTAGACTCTAACGGGTTGGATACTGGTCAAAGAGCTAAAGCTATTAATAGCATTCTGGAAGTAGGGCAGCAGAAATCAACCCCTTTACGTCGCCCTTTAGAAAATGCTGGCCGTTACTTTTCGGGTGAAAGCGTTGATTGGAATTTTATTGGCCCGACATCAAACCCCGGCAGCCCAATTTTAAGTAAGGCAGAGGGAGGTGAGTGCCAGCATAATTACACTATGTTATTGACCGACGGTTACTCTAATGAGGGAGGCAATACTCCTAGTGTAAATTATGGCAATAAGGATAAAAATGATACTGAGTACGGTGGTTACCCCTATGAAGATGACTACTCAAATACCATGGCTGATATTGCCATGTATTACTACTCAACGGACTTAGACACAAATTTAGACGGAAAAGTAAAATCTAAAAACCCTGAAGATCTAAATGAAGAGCAGCATATGGTGACTTATACAGTTGCCTTTGGTTTGGCGGGGAATATTACAACAGGCATGCCTGTACGTGATGAAAATGGTGCATGGACAAATGTTCCCACTTGGCCTAATGCGAACAACAATCTATGGGTTGGTGAGAAAAAAGCCTCTCTTGATGATCTTATGCATGCGGCTTTTAACGGTCGAGGGGATTTCTTATCAGCACTGAACCCAATTGAGCTTAAAGCTAGTTTAAATGAGGTGGTTGAAAGTATTTTAAGTAACTCCGAATTTAGTGCTGCGTCTATTGGTTTTAATTCAACAAACATTAGTGATGGGACTAAGCTGTATCAGAGTCGCTTTGAGCCTCAGAATTGGAGTGGTGATCTAGTCTCTTTCGACTTTTCTAGTGGTAACAGTATTGTATCGACTCAAGAGCCTGATCTGAAAGCGGGTGAAATACTTAGTGACCGAGTTGCAGATAAAGGGCATGCAGACCGTATTATCGTTACCCATAACGGTACCAAAGGCGTGCCTTTTACCTATGTAACCACAGGAGCTGATGCACTAAGTACAGCGCAAATAAATGATCTTGCCTATGGTGCGCCTGTAGATGATCCAGCTACAGGCGAGAATGAATACGATGACTATATGAACGCTATTGTTGCGTGGTTACGTGGCGACAATACAGATCCACAATTTCGTCAACGTAAAAATGGCTTTGTATTAGGAGATATCGCTCATTCAAGTCCGCAAATTGTTGGTAAACCAAGCGAGCCTTATCCTAATCATATTGAAAGTTCGTTAGCTCCTTATAGTACCTTTGTTAATGCCAATGCGGCACGTGAAAAGGTCGTCTATGTTGGTGCAAATGATGGTATGGTGCACGCCTTTAAAGCCGATACATTGGATGAGCTCTTTGCTTATATTCCCAGTCATCTTTATTCGTCTGAAACTGATAAAGGCTTACATTGGTTAGCCAACCCCAATTATACGCACAAGCCATATATTGACGGTACACCTACTACAGGTGATGTCTATATTGGCTCTGCTTGGAAGACCTACTTGGTAGGAGGGTTTGGCGCTGGTGCTAGAGGTATCTATGTGTTAGATGTAACGGACCCTGCGTCTTTTACTTCTGAAGCATCCGTTGCCTCAAAAATAGTGATGGAGTTTACGGATGATCAGTTAGGTTATACCTTTGCTCGCCCTCAAATTGCTAAGTTAAATAATGGCGAGTGGGTGGCTATTTTTGGCAACGGCTATGCAAACGATCATGTCAGTGCTGATGGTATAGCCTATTTGTATATTCTTTATTTGGATGGCCATGAAGGTGCAGGTACAAGTGGGCCTTCCTTTAGGAAGATCTCAACCAAAACGGGGCCGGCAACAGGTACAGATTGTAAAGAAATTGCAGATTGTAATGGCCTCTCATCTCCCACCTTGATTGATTTAACTGGGGATGCCAAAGTCGATAGGGTGTATGCTGGTGATCTTTGGGGCAATATGTGGGCCTTTGATTTAAGTGATAGCGACCCAACTAAGTGGGCCGTTGCACACAGCGATGCAACCAATCAACCTATGCCGTTTTTCGTTGCTTGTTCTGGTGTTGATGCTGCTAGTAGTATTGATCCTACAACAGGACGTTGCCTCTCTACTACTCGTCAGTCAATTACTGTGGAGCCAGCTATTGTTGGTCATGCAGAAAAAAATTCACTAGGAACTAAACCAAATACGTTTGTTATGTTTGGTACGGGCACTTATTTGACTCAAAATGATATTAATAATACCCAACAGCAGAGTTTTTATGCTGCCTGGGATGCAGGGGCGGCGATTGATAATCTGGCGAAACCCTTAAATCGCTTTTCAAATCTGCAAGAGCAGGTAATTACTGAAGACGCTAAAGGTTATAGAACGCTCAGTAAAAATAACGTGAATTACAATACTCAGTATGGCTGGTATATGAACTTGCCAGACTCTGGTGAGCGTTCAGTTATTACTCCTGTGGCTGCTGGCGAGTTAATTCTTTTTGCAACCTCGATTCCAGAAAGTGCTGCTTGTTCTGAAGGTGGTTCGGGGCATCTGATGGCGGCTTCTATTTTTGAAGGCCAAACACCGCCGTTTCAAGTTTTTGATGTCGACCCTGATCAAGCGTCGGTAGCGATTGATCAGCTACCGGTTGGTACCAGCTTTATAGATAATAAAACAGTGGTGCCAGATGCCTCTGGAGGTATTCAGTCTATTAATACCAAGGTCTCTAAAGAAGCACTTTCTCGCCGAGTAAACTGGTCTATCATCCGCTAAGAGTATGTATATGATTAAAGTAAGTCGTGGTTTTACCCTGATAGAGCTAATGATTGTTGTGGCTATAATCGGCATTATTAGTGCTTTTGCTATACCTGCTTATAATAAGCAGGTTATGCGAGGTAAAAGGGTGGATGCGAAAGCATTTTTATTGGATATCGCAAGCCGTCAAGAGAGGCTCTACACGGAAAAAATTAGCTATAGTTCTACGCTTTCTGACTTAGGTTTAAGTGCTGCTACCAGCCCTGAGGGGCATTATTCAGTAGCCGTGAGTGTTACACCCAGCGGCTGTAGCCCTTCCACAACAAAGTGCACTTATTATAAGTTGACTGCAACAGGGCCCTCTAACGATGCAGAGTGCTTAACCCTTACTTTTGATAGCTTAGGGGGCAAGGGATATACTGGCTCAGCTTCAAGCTATGACCAGTGCTGGCGTTAGTGTTTTATGCTTAAGAGCATTTGTCGAGTATGTGGGAGCCAAGGGCTTTACGTACTCGGCCACTTCTATAAATGATCAGTTGTTGCTTTTCTTTTTCTTCAATATCGCACCAATAAAAACGCCCGCTTTGGTAGATTGTTGTGCCTAGATAGTCGTAGCGAATAAATTCTTTTTGGCCAAAACTTTTCCATACCACTTGTCGTGAATGGCGAAACCCATCGCTTAGTAGTAAAAGTGCTTCGTTATTGTCTCGCCTTTCATTGGCATTTGTATCCGCAAATATCATTCTCTGTTGAGACCAGTCATTAACACAGTCTTGCTGATTTATGCTGGGGCAGAGTAAGGTATGTGTATGGCTACTGACCGCATGTATACGAGCATAGTTTAGCTCGTGCTGTAAGGCATTAAGGTCCGTTCTTGCTTGATTCTTTCTAATAAGTTCAGAGAAACTAGGTATTGCAATACTTAGTAGTAGTGAGCTGATTAGCAATGTTATTAGTAGCTCAAACATGCTAATAAAACCCTGTAGCTGTTTCATAACTCCTCCTTGAGTACAAAAACAGTGAGCGGCATTCTTAGCTTTAGTATTAGCTAGTGGGTTAATGTATGCGAGTGGTGTTTGTCGCTAATTTGTGTGAGCTAAAGCTTACAAAAATGTTTAGTTAGTCATCGTCGCTGTTGTCTAAGCCTAGTTTCTTTAAGCGATAACGAAAACTGCGGAAACTAATGCCTAGGGTTTTAGCCGCATTGGTTTTATTCCAGCGGTCTTTTTCTAAGGCTTCGTGTAATATTTCTTTCTCTATTTCCTCTAGGTACGCATCAATAGAGCCATACTCTAAGACGGTTTTAAGTAAATTATTATTAGCCGTGTTTTGTAGGTTGTTTACGCTTTCTTCTGGGCTTTGATGCTGCAGTTGTAGATCTTCGACTCCAATAGAGCTGTTTTCACACAAAGTGAATGCGCGCTCTAGGATATTTTCTAGTTCTCTGACATTGCCTGGGAAGCTGTAGGTTTTTAATTTGGCTAAAGCCTCAGGGTTTATGCGTGTATAAGAGTCACCTAAGTCGCTGTCGAGCCTTTGTAATATGTGTTGAATTAAGGCTCCAAGGTCGTCCAAACGCTTACGTAAAGGAGGTACATCAAGCTGTATGACATTTAGGCGATAGAATAAATCTTGGCGAAATTCACCCTTTTCAACGAGCGTGTGCAAGCCTTTGTGTGTGGCGCTTAAAATTCGAACGTTAACGGACACTTCACTTTGTGTTCCCACAGGGCGAACGGCTTTTTCTTGGATGGCGCGAAGTATTTTTACTTGCATAGATAAGGGCAGGTCGGCGACTTCATCTAAAAATAAAGTGCCACCGTTAGCGGCTTGAAACAAACCTTCGCTGTCTCGGTGAGCCCCAGTAAAAGCACCTTTTTTATAGCCAAAAAACTCACTTTCTACCAATTCCGAAGGGATAGCTCCGCAGTTCACTGGGATAAAGGGTTTGTCTGCTCTGGGCCCAAGTTTATGAATGGCCCGGGCTACCAGCTCTTTACCGCTTCCAGATTCTCCGCTGATATAAACAGGGGCTTGAGATCGGGCTAATTTGCTGATTGTTTGTTTGAGCTTGGTGACAGCGGGGGAGTTACCTATGATGTCTACTTGTGCATCTAGCTCACTACAGTTTTTCTCTTCTAATTGACTAGAGCTTACTGCTGAATCGACGAGTGTGCGTAGGTCTTTTAAATCGACAGGCTTGTTTAGAAAATCAAAGGCACCGGCTTTCATGGCTTCAACGGCTGTGTCCATATTGCCGTGAGCGGTAATCACTGCGATGGGTAGGGTAGACAATTTTTCTTGCACAAAACGTACGATATCAAGCCCGCTACCATCGGGTAAGCGCATATCGGTTAAGCAGATATTGTAGGTTTTACCCGATTTTAGGTAGCTAATGGCTTCATTAAAGTCTTTTGCAGTATCGCAGTCTAAGCCCATTCGCATTAAGGTTAGGCTTAACAGTTCTCGAATATCAGGTTCGTCGTCAATAATCAGGGCGTGTAAAGTTGTCATGGTCTAGCGCATACGTTGGTAATGAGAGAAGTCTATACGAAAGCAGCTTTGCTTGTTATTGCGTTGATAGCTTAAGTTAGCGTTGTTTATTTCGGCAAGCTCTTTGCTAATGTATAGCCCAAGGCCGGAGCCTTTATCTTCCGTAGTGTAAAAAGGCTCAAAAATGATGTTTTGTTTATCTTCTGATATTCCACCACCAACATCAATAACTTCAATATAGGCTTTTTCGTCGTTGTTCATCACATTAGCGTGTATTTCAACCTGGGCCTTACCGGTTTCAATTTGGCTATGGCGTAGGCCGTTATCTACCAGGTTAGATAGAATTTGGCTTAAGTGGGTTGGATCAAATTTGGTTAATAACTGACTTGAGTGGACATGAAGGTCGATAGAGCCTTGATTGTGGGCTTGGTTGTCATTAATAAAGTGGGGCAACCAAGTAGCAAGGTTAAGTTGCTCGGGGCTAGGCTCTTTACGGCGGCTGAGATCTAGCGTGTTTTCGATTATTTCATTTACCCGAGCGCTGTTGTTGAGAATAATCTCCGTCATTCTCTGTTCGGCTTTGGGCAGAGCTTCTGACTCGTTGAGCAGTTGGGCGGCATGGGAGAGTGCACCTAGTGGGTTTCGTATCTCATGGGCGATGCTTGCTGTTAAGCGACCAAGTGAGGCGAGTTTAAGTTGCTGAGCATGCTGCAAAACATTGCCGTAATCTTCAATATAAAAGATGGTTTGTTCTTCATTCTCCCCCATGTTGAGATAGGCGTTGCTAATGCGAAGCTTCCTATTGCCGCTGTCACTAATAATGGTGAAGTTTTTATTTTCTTTTAATGATTGAAGGTGCTCTAGTAAAGGGGTGAGCTTAGGGATATCCGTTATATATCGGTGATAGGTACGCTCGCTTTCACTCATTTCAAATAGCTGCTTGGCTGAGCTGTTCATTAACTCAATACGTTTGTCGTGGCCAATAACAAGGATGCCGGTTTGCATACGAGTGACGATGCTCTGAGCCGTTTCTTGCAGGTTTCTAAGGCGCCTACTTTGTTGTTCAGCCTCAGTATTTTGTTGTTGTAGCTTATTGGTAAGGTAAGAAAGAGCAAAGGTTACCGCAAATAAGAGTAGGCCAAGTAAGCCTGCACTAAATATGTTTTTACTTAAGCCGTTAGTTCCATTGTGTAATAACCAAGTATCAACAAGCAGGGTTATGCTCATTGTGGCTGCGTATGCAAAAGCAAACTGACGCTTTAGGAACATGCTGGTCATGGCGGCGCTAATAAGTAATAAAAAGGGCAGGCCGCTTTCCATACCGTTACTGGCATGAATGAGTATAAATTGAGCAATAATGTCTGTGCTTAATAAAAAGTGTAAGTAACGCGGCTTTTTATAGAGTGTTCTGCTTGGCGAAATAATGAGGCTAAGTAGTACCAGTCCAAGGTAGCCGAGGCTTGTCCACTGATAGATGTTTTTATGGTGAGAAGCGAGAACATTATCTGCAACGCCCATAAAAAACATGACAAACAGCAAGCATGCGACTACAAGGCGGTAATAAAGGTAGACCTGTATGGTTTGTATTGTGTGTCCGCTGTATTTGAACGTTTTGGCGTCCATGTGCATCCTTTTTGCTTCATTATCGACTTTAGAGGACAATAGCAGCCCGTTAAATTTTGGAGTTATCCTGCTTTATGTCCAAGCTCAATATCGCCCTTGCACAATTGAACCCTCTCGTTGGAGATATCGATGGTAATGCCCAATTGGTTTTACAGGTGGCGCGAGACATCTTAGCAGAGAAGCCTTGTGACTTAGTTCTTTTTCCTGAATTGACCCTCTGTGGCTATCCACCGGAAGACCTACTGCTCCGAGACAGCCTCGAAGGTCGTATTCAGCGAGCTTTAGATTTACTCAAAGCCGCTAATTTACCCTGTGCTTTGATCGTAGGTTATCCTAAGCGGAGTGCTGGGGGGCTGTTGAATGTCGCCGGTATTATCTATGAAGGTAAGTTGCTGTTTGAATACGCCAAGCGCTGTTTACCTAACTATCAGGTGTTTGATGAGAAACGCTATTTTGTCCCCGGAGAAGGTAAGGCCGAATTCGATTTTAAAGGCCATCGTCTGGCTTTAAGTGTGTGCGAAGATATTTGGGATGGCCGTCCTCTTGAGGAGCTTTGTGCCGAAAGCATTGATCTTGTGTTGAATCTAAATGCCTCTCCTTTCCATCAAGGAAAGCAAGCTGAGCGGGAAAGTTTGGTTAAAAAGCGTGCGCAGGCAATTGGGGCGCCTATTGTCTATGTTAATCAGGTAGGTGCTCAGGATGAGTTGGTTTTTGATGGTGGTTCCATGGCTGTCAATGCGGACGGTTCTCTTGTTGCTCGCTCGCCATTGTTACGTGATGATGTTATTCACGTGAGTCTTGAGGCAGGTTCTCTACACACCGAGTCGACAAATAGTATTGATGCACGTTATGCCAATGACCATCTTGCAGTCACTTATGATGCCCTTGTTGTTGGCGTGCGAGATTATGTCAATAAAAACGGCTTTAAAGGTGTGGTCCTGGGTTTAAGTGGTGGTATTGATTCAGCTTTGACCTTGGCGATTGCCGTGGATGCCTTAGGTGCGGATAGAGTTCAAGCGGTGATGATGCCGTTTCGCTATACCTCTCAAATGAGTAAAGATGATGCCTCTGAGCAGGCGCGTCGTATGGGCGTTAAGTATCACAGCATTGGTATAGAGGGCATTTATGAAAGCTTTATGCAGAGCTTAGGGCCTGTATTTGAAGGCTCTGCAGTCGATAAAACAGAAGAAAACTTGCAGGCTCGGAGCAGGGGCGTTCTATTAATGGCGATCTCTAATAAGCTCGGTTATCTTGTGCTGACAACGGGTAACAAAAGTGAAATGTCTGTAGGTTATGCCACTTTATACGGCGATATGGCGGGTGGTTTGGATGTACTCAAGGATGTACCTAAGATACAGGTCTTTGAGCTTAGTCGTTTTCGCAATACCCGCGAAGAAGTGATTCCAGAGAATGTCATTACCCGTCCGCCTTCGGCTGAGTTGGCGCCTGATCAGGTCGATTCAGATTCTTTACCACCTTATGAAATACTGGATGAGGTTCTGCGCCTTTACGTTGAAGAAGATCAAAGCGCCGAAGCGATTATTGGTCGTGGCTTTGATGCTGTAGATGTAAGACGAGTGCTGAGAATGGTGGATATTAATGAGTATAAGCGTCGCCAGGCTCCGGTAGGCATTCGTATTACTAGGCGAGCCTTTGGGCGAGACCGCCGTTATCCAATTACAAACGGCTGGAAGATTGGTGATTAAACATATAAAAGGCTAACCCAAGGTTAGCCTTTTATATTTGCCTTAGTCCGCTTTGAAATCGATTTTCCTTGATATCAAGAGCTTTTGATAGAGACTTTAGGATGCAGGAGGCGTTAGTGCTGGGCTGTTTTCACTTTGCTCTTTATTTTTTAGATAGTAAGGGTTGTACTGCTTTCGTGTATCAAACTTAATTGTTGGGCGTTTATCAAAAATCCCAAAGGTCACATAACTGACCCAAGAGCGGCCTTGAGCGCTACCGTATTGGTAGTCAAAGCCACCATTTTTTAGTGCGGGGTAGTCAGGGTAGTTTAGGTTTAATACCTTAATCGCATCTTCAGATAAGGGCTGCATGTCAATCAAGTGGTAGGCTTGAGCCATTGTTGCCAAGCCGTCAGGTACAGCAGGCGTGCCTTGCATGTTTTCAACTACCCAGCGTCCGCGATTAGCAGCGGCTAAATAAGCCCCTCGTTTAAAATAATAGTTGGCAACATTGATTTCTCCACGAGCCAAGGTATTACGTAAGAAGATCATACGTTTTTCAGCATCTAATGCATAAGGGCTTTGCGGGTAATTATTTAAGAGCTCAGAGAAGTGGTGGAAGCTTTCTTTGGCTGTGCCTGGGTCACGTAAGGTAGTGTCGACAGGGAAAAATGAAGAAAACACAGAATCGTTATAAAAGCTCGAGATACCACGCATGTAATAGGCGTAATCAACATTGCGGTGCTGGGGGTGTAGGCGAATAAAGCGCTCTGAGGTTATTAGGGCTGCCTGAAACTCCCCAGCCTTATAATACGCATAGATAAGTTCTAGTTGAGCTTGCTCGGCGTAAGTGCCAAAAGGGAAGTTCTCCTCTAAAGCTTGCAAGGTTTCTATGGCTACTTGCCAGCTAGAGTTTTCCATATGGTGCTGGGCGCGCTCAAAGACTTCTTGCTCTGTGCCCCGGCCGTAGTCCTCAGTGGTACTGCAGCTAGTTAAGAGAGTGGCGCAAAAGCTTAGCCATAAAAGTGTGCGGACAATCGGGTTTGAACTTAGGTATGTAGGCATTCTAGAATCAACGCTTGTAATCAACTTGTTGGCGGCGCATCATGCCGCGCTATATGTCGCTGTGTTCTGGCCCGCACAGGCGGTAAGAACAAAGTCGGGCCGACAGTGTAAATAGGCCGCCTGCGAAAAACAATGACGATACCTCCCTCTTCTACTATTACCCAGCATAAAGAAACCATCAGTGCTGAACATGCCGGCAGTCGTTTGGACGCTGTGGCGGCTACAATGTTCCCTGAGTACAGCCGCTCACGCTTAAAAGATTGGATTAAGAGTGGCGCATTGCGGATTGATGGGCGCACAGTTAAGCCGAATACCAAACTGGCAGGTGGTGAGCACTTAGAGTTAGACGCAGAGCTTGAGCAAGATGCAAGCTTTGAACCTGAAGACATCGCTCTTGATATTGTTTACGAAGATGATGAGATTATCGTTCTCAATAAGCCTGTAGGTCTTGTGGTTCATCCCGCCGCGGGGAACTGGAGTGGGACTTTATTAAACGGTTTACTCTTTCACTGTCCCGAGTTGGCCAATATCCCTCGTGCAGGCATCGTACACCGCTTAGATAAAGATACGAGCGGCTTGATGGTGGTGGCTAAAACTTTGAATGCGCAGTTATCTCTAATTGATCAACTGCAGCAGCGCAGTGTTAGCCGTACGTATTGGGCTATTGTGCGAGGAGAGCCCGATAAAAAAGGCATCATTGACGCGCCTATAGGTCGCCACCCGACTCAGCGAGTTAAAATGGCGGTTGTTAAAGGTACAGGCAAAGAAGCGCGTACACACTATCGTGTGACTCACAAGCTTTCCGGTTTTGCTTTAGTCGAGCTGAAGCTTGAGACGGGGCGCACCCACCAAATTCGAGTGCATATGAGTCACTTGGGCTTTCCTTTAGTCGGTGATCAAGTTTATGGCAGTCGCTGGCCTGCAAATTTGAAAAACGATGAGATGCTCGACTATGTTCGCGAGTTTCCTCGCCAAGCCTTACACGCTAAAGAGTTAGGCTTAATTCACCCGGGTACTGGCAAAGAGATGAGCTGGCAAACTATGCTGCCAGAAGACTTTGAGTCGGTTTTGCTCGATCTTAAGGATAGGCACAGTGCTTATTAAGCCAGACTGGCCTGCCCCGTCTACAGTAAAGGCTGCTATAACAACTCGCTTAGGAGGAGTAAGTGCTAGCCCATTTGATAGTCTTAACCTTGCCCTGCATGTCGGGGATAAACCAAGTTCGGTATTGGAAAACCGCCGCTTGTTAGAGCTTGCTCTGGCTAGCGAGTTTGGGTGTTCGCCTGAGCTACAATGGCTTGAGCAAATACATAGCTGTGACTTAGTGCACTTGTCCCAGCAGTTAGATGCGACACCACAAGCCGACGCCGCATATACTCAAGCCCCTCAGTTGGCTTGCTGTGTGATGACGGCGGATTGCTTACCCTTGTTAGTGTGTGATCGCTTTGGGCGAGAGGTTGCGGCAGTGCATGCCGGCTGGAAAGGCTTGGCCAATGGCATCATCAGCAAAACCTTAACAAGCTTTAATACTCCAATAGAAGATTTATTGGTGTATCTGGGGCCTGCAATTTCTCAAAAAAATTTTCAGGTAGGTCGCGATGTGCTTGAGGCATTTATCTGTGCCGAGCAGCAGCGTCCGTATTCTGAATCGATAAGGCATGCTTTTGTTAAAGATGCTTTAGATGCTTCACGTTATAGAGCTGACCTATATCGTTTGGCCCTGGCCGAACTGCAGGGTGCTGGAGTGCAAGCTATCTTTGGTGGGCAATATTGCACTTATGATGCCCCTGATTTATTTTCCTATCGCCAAAGTGCGGAATGTGGCCGTATGGTGTCACTTATTTGGTTAAGCTCTTTATAAATACGCTTGTTATTTAGTCGAATGCCCCCAATCTTATTGGTAACAGGCCAAGTGCCAACTCAACTACCAGAGAAGATTGTTTGTTATGCGAATTGATAGATTGACTAATCCCCTTCAGGTGGCGCTGTCCGATGCGCAATCCCTTGCTGTCGGTCGTGATCACAACAACTTAGATCCTTTGCATTTATTGCAAGCCATGCTTGATCAGCGTGGTGGTACGGTGCGCTCTTTATTGCAGGCAGCTAATTTCGATTTAAGTGCTTTACGTAATGAGTTAAATAAAGCCTTAGAGGGCTTGGCGACGGTATCTCAGCCCAGTGGCGATGTCAGTATGTCGCCAGAGCTTGGGCGTTTATTGAATCTAGCGGATAAACACGCGCAAGAAAATAAAGACAAATTTATTAGTTCTGAAAGCGTGCTTATCGCTGCGATGCGAGATGGCAGCTTAAATATTAGCAAGCTGCTAAATCAAAGTGGTTCTTTAAAGGCCTTGGAGCTTGCGGTCAACAATGTGCGTGGTGGTGAAACGGTCGATAATCCCGATGCAGAAGAAAACAGACAAGCTTTAGAAAAATTTACTGTTGACCTAACTGCTCGAGCCGAGGCCGGTAAATTAGATCCTGTTATTGGCCGGGATGATGAAATTCGTCGCACAGTGCAGGTACTTCAGCGCCGGACTAAAAATAACCCAGTGCTTATTGGTGAGCCCGGTGTCGGTAAAACCGCAATTGTTGAAGGTTTGGCCCAGCGTATTGTTAATGGTGAGGTGCCAGAAGGTTTAAAAAATAAGCGCCTGCTTAGTTTGGATTTAGGATCTTTATTAGCAGGGGCAAAATTTCGAGGCGAATTTGAAGAGCGCTTAAAGTCCTTGCTTAATGAATTAAGTAAGCAAGAGGGGCGCATCATTTTATTTATTGATGAGCTGCATACCATGGTTGGTGCTGGTAAGGTTGACGGAGCCTTGGATGCTGGCAATATGTTAAAACCAGCTCTTGCTCGTGGTGAACTTCACTGTGTGGGGGCAACCACTTTAGATGAATATCGTCAGTATATTGAAAAAGACGCAGCGCTCGAGCGGCGGTTTCAAAAAGTGCAAGTCGATGAGCCTTCTGAAGAAGATACGATCGCTATTTTACGGGGCCTTAAGGAGCGTTATGAGGTTCACCATGGGGTCAATATTACGGATTCGGCCATCATTGCTTCTGCTAAATTGAGTCAGCGCTATATCACCGACCGCCAACTTCCTGATAAGGCCATTGATTTAATCGATGAGGCAGCAAGTCGTATCCGTATGGAGATAGACTCGAAACCTGAGCAAATGGATAAGCTTGAGCGCCGTTTGATTCAACTAAAAATTGAACGTGAAGCTGTTAAAAAAGATGAAGACGAGGCTTCACGTATACGCCTTGAAAAGATAGAAACTCAAATTGATCAAGCCGAACGCGCTTTTGCTGAACTTGATGAAGTTTGGCGAGCAGAAAAAATTGCCCTTAAAGGTACGCAGGAAATTAAAAGTACCTTGGAGCAAGCTCGCTTGGATTTAGAGGCCGCTCATCGTGCTAGTGACTTAGGGCGCATGAGTGAATTGCAATACGGTATTATCCCAGAGTTAGAAAAACAGCTTGATCTAGCTGCTCAAGCTGAGATGCAAGAAACAACTTTATTGCGTAATAAAGTTGGCGATGAAGAAATTGCCGAAGTTGTTTCTAAGTGGACGGGTATTCCTGTATCTAAAATGCTTGAAGGTGAGCGCGAGAAACTTTTGCGTATGGAACAGGTATTACATGAGCGGGTCATTGGTCAAAAAGAAGCTGTGGTTGCCGTATCCAATGCTGTAAGGCGTGCACGAGCAGGCTTAAGTGACCCTAACCGCCCCAATGGCAGCTTTTTATTTTTAGGGCCAACAGGCGTTGGTAAGACAGAGTTATGTAAAACACTTGCGACATTCTTATTTGATAGTGATGACGCCATGGTGCGCATAGATATGAGCGAGTTTATGGAGAAGCATAGCGTTGCTCGTTTAATTGGTGCTCCCCCTGGCTATGTCGGTTACGAAGAGGGCGGTTATTTAACGGAGGCCGTACGTCGCAAACCTTATTCTGTATTGTTACTGGATGAGATTGAAAAGGCTCATCCGGATGTTTTTAATATTTTATTACAGGTTCTGGAGGATGGCCGTTTAACTGATGGTCAGGGGCGCACGGTCGATTTTCGTAATACGGTTATTGTTATGACTTCCAACTTGGGGTCGGATGCAATTCAAGATATTACTGAAAATAAAGCCTTTGACAGTATTAGCTTTGACGGGCTTGAAGCGAACGATGATGTACTGAATGAAAACCGTTATGAGGCCATGAAAGACGCGGTAATGAATGTGGTGTCGGGGCATTTTCGCCCTGAGTTTATCAATCGAATAGATGAGGCGGTGGTATTTCACCCCTTAGGTAAAACACAAATTCATGGCATCGCGAATATTCAAATAGAGCGTTTACAGGCTCGCTTGGCTGAGCGGGAACTTAAGTTTGAGTTAAGTGAAGAGGCCATGCAGCTTATCTCTGATGCCGGTTATGACCCAGTTTATGGGGCGAGGCCTTTAAAGCGTGCAATACAGAGCTTGCTTGAGAATACTCTGGCAGAGAAGTTATTGGCTGGAGAGTTTGTTGCGGGAGACTGTATTCACGCGACTGTTGAGAGAGGCGCTTTGGCGTTTTCTAAGTAGTTCTTTCTTTTTGATTTTATCAAGCTTGGCCAATCAAATTTGGTGCCGCAAAAGTGCGGCACCAAAAGTGTTAGTTATTTGAGCAGGCATCCTTAAGGAAGCTGTTACTCATTTGAATTTCTTGCGCGATCTCATCTGGTGTTAAAAAGCGTGTGGTTCCATCTTCGCTTTTCATGCGAATACGGCTGCCACTACTTTTTAAGGTTTGTAGGCGTTGCTTTTCTTGCTCGCACTCTTCTTTGCGCTGTTCTTGTAGTTGTTTTTTCTGCGTGTCTATATCAGAGCTTCCTGCTTGCGGGGCAGTAGAGGTGCTCGCTGCTGCTTGGTTATTTACAGGGGCTGTATCACCGTGAGTGGTGACCTTTTCTGCGGCAACACCTTGTGGTGGTGTTGAGCCGTAGTGAGTCACGCCTTGTTCGTCTTGCCATCGCCAGTATTCTCCAGCGCTTACGGCTGAACTTATAAGTGCCGAGATCAAGAAAATATTTCCGGCGACAAGTAATTTGCTCAGCAAAGCCATAGTGCTACCTCGTAACATGCTGTTTGGTTGAGTTCAGGCGGCAAAGGTGAATCTGCAAACGCTATAAACCCATGATATTGGTTCTTTGTATGGCTAGTAGTATAGGGCAATATGAATCGCAATAAATATCTTCACTGTGCTGATTGGACTAAATCTGTGCGCCAAGTAGGTGAAAAGCAGCTAAAACCTTGACTTTGAAGGTAATATTAGGAGAATGTCGCTTAGCGATATTGCGCTTATGCTGAGTTAAGCTCAGGCATGCGCCTCTATGTAAGGGTAAGGCCCTTGCAGACCATTCCTAACGGGTATACCAACGCCCGCCGGTGGACACTCAAAAGCTCGAACGGAGCTTTTCCATATGTATCGCGCTGCACTGCACTTAATGTGGTGTGTAACACGTACAGTTAAATGTACTTTTAATAATGTGGCCACCGGGCTCCATAGCAAATAAACATTTCAGGCGGCGCGCTAGGTGCGACGCTGTATATCTATTTATAACGACAATTTGAGACTAGCGATCCATGCAAGAAGAGGATACGAAGGTGGAAAATCTTTCCGGTGGCGATATGCTGCTCCGCTCTTTGGCTGATGAAGGTGTTGAGTGCATCTTTGGTTACCCCGGTGGTGCAGCCCTCCATATTTACGATGCAATCTTCCGTCAAGATCGAGTGCACCATGTACTTGTGCGTCATGAGCAGGCAGCAACTCACGCAGCAGATGGTTATGCGCGTGCAACCGGTAAAACCGGTGTTGTACTGGTGACATCAGGCCCGGGGGCGACCAATGCGATTACTGGTATCGCAACGGCTTATATGGATTCAATTCCCATGGTTGTGATTTCTGGCCAGGTTGTATCCGATAAAATTGGTGAAGACGCGTTTCAGGAAACGGATATGGTTGGCGTGAGTCGCCCTATCGTTAAGCACAGCTTCTTGGTTAAAGATGCACGCGATATACCTGAGATGGTGAAAAAGGCTTTCTTTATTGCATCAACGGGCCGCCCTGGGCCTGTCGTTATTGATGTGCCTAAAGATATTACTAATCCCATTGATAAGTACCCTTATAGCTATCCCGACAAGGTAAAGATTCGCTCTTACACTCCTGCACTTAAAGGTCACAGTGGTCAAATTAAGAAAGCCGTTGCGTTGTTGTTATCTGCTAGCCGCCCTGTTATTTATGCTGGTGGTGGTGTGATTCAAGGTGAGGCCTCTAAACAGTTAACTGATTTGGCGCGCACCCTAAATGTGCCGGTCACCAATACCTTGATGGGCTTGGGTGCTTACCCTGCAACGGATAAACAATTCCTAGGCATGTTAGGTATGCATGGTACGGTTCAGGCGAATACGGCGATGCACCACGCTGATGTGATCCTTTGTGCCGGTGCTCGATTTGATGACAGGGTTACTAATACGCCAAGTAAGTTCTGCCCTAGTGCAAAAATCATTCATATCGATGTTGATCCTGCGTCTATTTCAAAAACAATTACGGCCGATGTGCCTATTGTTGGCCCTGTTGATTCCGTTCTTGATGAGATGTTGGAGCTGGTTCGTCAAAGTAAAGAGCGCCCAGATGCCAAGGCGCTTGAGTCGTGGTGGGAGCAAATTGATCAGTGGCGTGACCGCTATGACGTCATTAGTAAGCCTAACTATGATACCAATGCCGATATGCTCAAGCCGCAAGAGGTTGTGCGTGCTCTTTGGGAGGTGACGGGAGGTGATGCGTATCTGTGCTCAGATGTTGGTCAGCACCAGATGTTCTCTGCTCTGTATTACCAGTTTGATAAACCGCGTCGCTGGATCAATAGTGGTGGTTTAGGAACGATGGGCTTTGGTTTGCCTGCGGCACTCGGGGTGAAGTATGCCTTCCGTGATGAAGAAGTTGTGTGTATTACTGGTGAGGGCTCTATTCAAATGTGTATTCAAGAGCTGAGTACACTGACACAGTATAATTTGCCAGTAAAAATTATCTGCTTAAACAATCAGGCTCTAGGCATGGTTAAACAGTGGCAAGATATGCAATACAGCAGCCGCTATTCAGAAAGTCTGTATGAAGACTCTTTGCCTGACTTCCCTAAGCTTATGGAAGCCTATGGTCATGTTGGAATGAAGGTGACTAAACGTTCTGAGCTTAAGCAGAAGCTCGAAGAGTGTTTTGCAATGAAAGACAAAGTTGTCTTTATGGATATTTATGTTGATCCGCTCGAGCATGTTTACCCAATGCAAGTAGCGCCTAATGGCTCGATGCGCGATATGTTATTAAGTAAAACGGAGCGCACCTGATGAACAGAAAACGTATTATTTCTATTTTGATGGAAAATGAACCGGGTGCACTTTCGCGTGTGGTGGGGCTATTTAGTCAGCGTGGTTATAACATCGAGAGTCTGACAGTTGCGCCAACAGAAGATACAAGTCTGTCTCGTTTGACTTTGATGACGATCGGCGATGATCATAAAATAGAGCAGATTACTAAACACCTTAATCGTTTGATTGACGTTGTTAAGCTTGTCGACTTAACCGAAGGTGCGCACATTGAGCGCGAACTGATGCTTATTAAAGTTCGTGCCACCGGCGCTCAGCGTGCAGAAGTAAAACGCTGTGTAGATATCTTCCGTGGCATGATTGTAGATGTAACGCCGTCGGTTTATTGCATTCAAATTACGGGTGAAAGTGACAAACTTGATGCCTTTATTGCTGCAGTAGGTGAAGCTGCGATCATTGAGGTGGTGCGCTCTGGCGTTAGTGGCATTGCTCGTGGTGAAAAGGTATTGAGCCTTTAGCTTGAGGCTCTTTGTTAGTTGATGATCAAGGCGCCTGCAGGCGCCTTTTTTATGCTTGCAGTATATGGCCAGTGTGTATGCATCTTGTTTTCTTAACGAGGCATTTTTATTAATACGAAGGATTTTGCGTGCTTGATAAGCAATGGATATCTAGGGTAAAGGGTGTGGAGCTAACACCAAATTGGTTTGCGTCGGTGATGGGCACGGGCATTATTGCGAATGCGGCTGCGGGATTGCCACTGTTTGCTGCTCAGTTACATAGCTTTGCTGTTGTGGTTTGGTTGCTCTCAGTGGTCTTATTGTTGTTCTTGTCGTTTGTAAAACTCCTTGAGTTAGCATTCAGCTTTTCTCACACTAAAAAGCATTTCTCTGACCCTGTTATGGCACAGTTTTTTGGTGCGCCGCCCATGGCTTTGCTGACTATTGCTGGTGGCTGTGTATTAGTTGGTGTTGATGTGCTTGGGAGCTATTGGGCTATAAAAATTGCATGGTACTTGTGGCTTGTTGGCACTCTAGGTGGTTTGTTTACCGCTGTGTTTATTCCTTATCGACTATTTACTTGTTTTGATGTTCAGCAAGACAGCCCTTTTGGTGGTTGGTTAATGCCGGTGGTGCCGCCTATGGTTTCGGCCGCTATTGGGGCATTGTTGGTTCCTCATGCGCCTGAAGGGCAGTGGCAACAAGCTATGCTTTTGGGGTGTTATGCAATGTTTGGCTTAAGTCTTATAGCGGCCATGATTATTATTACCATGATCTGGAGCCGTTTGGCTCATGTAGGCTCTTCAGGAACGTCTCGTGTTCCAACTTTGTGGATTATTCTTGGGCCCTTGGGGCAGTCAATTACCGCATTGGGGCTTCTGGCTATTTGTGCGCCAGGAGTTGTTGCTCCTGAGCTAGCGCAAGGCATGAGGCTTATGGCGATTTTGTATGGGGTGCCTGTTTGGGGGTTTGCTTTATTGTGGTCGGTCATTGCAGCGCTAATTACAGTCAGGGCGATGCGAAATAAAATGCCTTTTGCTCTTACATGGTGGGCTTTTACCTTTCCTGTTGGTACGTGTGTGACGGGTACGTCACTGCTGGCAAACCATACGGGTCTAATAGCTTTTGGGTATGCGGCTGCGCTTTTATTCACCGCTTTATTATTTGCTTGGCTGTTGGCGGCAGTCGGTACCTTAAGAAGTTTTATATTTAAGAGGAGTTAGCTTTGTGTTTCTTTACATCCAGCTTAATTGCTGTGATTGTTGATTAATTCCCAGAGGGCATTTACAAGTGGGCTTTTTAAGCGCCTGCTTTGTACGCATGCGCCCACTTCATAGGCCTCAATATCGGGCTGAAATTTAAATTCTTTTACCTTGTCCTTTAGCGGGCTGTTTTCTACAACAATTTGAGGGATTAAGCCGACTCCGAAGCCTAAACTCACCATGCTAACGATGGCTTCATTGCCCGTAACTTGGCTGTAAATTTTGGGGGTGAAGCCTTTAGCTTGAACCCAGTCATTAAAGCGCTCCCGTGCTAAGCCTCTTTCTGAAACAATCATGGGAATGTTTTCCCATTCGGAGTTACTTCCCTTGTTTAGCTCTTGCTCAAAGCGCTTGTCATCTGCAGAGCAAATAAAAATAAGGGGAGAGCTATCGAATTGTTTAAAACTGAGCCCTGCTCCTAGCTTTTGCGGTTTGGCGGCAATAGCGATGTCTTCTTGGCCTTTGCTGACACGCTCAAGTGCATCGGCAGAGTCCCCGGTGTGGAGCTTGATTTGTATGAGTGGCTGTTCGGCGCGAAATTTAGCTAGGATGTCATATAAGAAGCTGTAGCTGGCGGTGACAGAGCAGTAAATGCTGACAGAGCCACTTAGTTCTCCGCTCCGGCTGCGTAAGTTTTCACTAAAGGTTTCCCATCGCTGTAGTTGTTCGCGAGCAAAGCGTAAAAAGCGTTTACCTTCATTGCTGAGTTCAACATGGCGGTTGTCTCTCTCAAATAGCACTACGGATAACTCTTCTTCCATGCTTTGTATGACGCGGCTAAGTTTACTGGCGCTGATGTGCTGCTGTTGAGCGCAGCGACTAAAGCTGCTCATTTCAGCAAGTTTAATAAATAGTTTAAGTTTTTCGTGATTCATCGTTATCGATCCGGTGTGTCTGTTGCGATAATTGCAATAAATGGATGCAAATATATCATTTTACACAATGGGGTAAAGCTCCTAGAATGCCTGCCAAATTCGCCCCCCTATTATTTGGAGCATATAGATGAAAGTTTATTACGATGCAGATTGCGATCTGTCGATAATCAAAGGCAAGAACGTTGCAATCATTGGTTACGGTTCACAAGGTCATGCCCACGCCTGTAACCTAAAAGACTCAGGCGTCAACGTAACCGTTGGTTTGCGTGCAGGTTCTTCTTCTATTGCTAAAGCTGAGGCTCACGGTCTTAAAGTTGCTGACGTTGCAACTGCTGTTGCTGCCGCTGATGTAGTGATGATCTTGACTCCAGATGAGTTCCAGAGCGTTCTATATAAAGAAGAGATTGAGCCAAACATCAAGCAAGGCGCTACTTTGGCTTTCGCTCACGGTTTTGCTATCCACTACAACCAAGTTGTACCACGTAAAGACCTTGACGTAATTATGGTTGCTCCTAAAGCACCTGGTCACACTGTACGTTCTGAGTTTGTTAAAGGCGGCGGTATTCCTGATCTTATCGCTATTCACCAAGATGCCTCTGGTAAGGCGAAAGAGGTTGCTCTTTCTTACGCTTCAGGTGTTGGTGGTGGCCGTTCAGGTATCATCGAAACTAGTTTTAAAGACGAAACTGAAACTGACTTGTTCGGTGAGCAAGCAGTATTGTGTGGCGGTGCGGTTGAATTGGTTAAAATGGGTTTTGAAACCCTTACAGAAGCCGGTTATGCACCAGAAATGGCTTACTTCGAGTGTTTGCATGAGCTTAAGCTAATTGTAGACTTGATGTTCGAAGGCGGTATCGCCAACATGAACTACTCAATCTCTAACAATGCTGAGTACGGCGAATACGTTACCGGCCCTCGTGTCATTAACGAAGAGTCACGTTACGCTATGCGTGAAGCGCTTAAAGATATTCAAGACGGTGTTTACGCTAAGAAATTCATTCTTGAAGGTCAGGCTAACTACCCAGAGATGACTGCATGGCGTCGTAACAACGCTGCTCACCCAATTGAGCAGGTTGGCGAGAAGCTTCGTGGCATGATGCCTTGGATCGAAGCTAATAAAATTATCGACAAAGATAAAAACTAAGCGCGAAAGCGATTAGAATAGAACGCGGCCTCGGCCGCGTTTTTTATATCTGGGCTTTATTAGCCTTTAAAGCGAGTGTGTAGAGAGTGACTTATGTCTGATAAGCAGGATCAAACAGGCTTTGTTGAGCTGGCCGGAACAGATGCGGTGCCAGTTGATGAGCATGTAGAAGAAATAGAAGGTGATGGTGGAAAGGTTCAGCGTAAGGGGATCTATTTATTACCTAATCTATTTACTACTGGTGCGTTGTTTGGTGGTTTCTTTGCGCTACTATCTGCATATAGAGGCGACTTTGCGAGTGCCGCAATGGCTATTTTTGCAGCTCAGATCCTCGATGGTTTTGATGGGCGTGTTGCCCGTATGACCAATACGCAAAGTGCCTTTGGTACCGAGTTTGACAGTCTCTCTGACATGGTTAGTTTCGGTTTGGCCCCTGCTGTGGTTCTTTATATCTGGGCGCTGGAGCCTTTGGGTAAGTTTGGTGTGGCAGCCGCTTTTGTTTTTGTTGCTTGTGCGGCAATTCGTTTGGCTCGTTTTAATACTCATGTGGAAACTACGGATAACCGTTTCTTCACTGGCCTGGCAAGTCCTCCTGCGGCAACATTAATGGCTTCTGCGGTATGGTGGGGCAGTGAGCTGACGCTTACTCATGAAATATCTGTTATTGCTGCTGTTGTTACTGCACTCGTTGGTTTGCTGATGGTGAGTAATTTCAAATATCAAAGCTTCAAGGGGCTTGATGCAAATCGCCGAGTGCCATTTGTAGCAATGATTATTACTCTTATTGTGTTTGTGGTAATTCTTATCGATCCGCCGAAAGTCTTGTTTACTATGGCTTTTATATATGCGTTGTCTGGTCCCTGTTGTTATATTTTCAGTTTATTTAAGTCGAAGATTGCCGGCAAAAAATCGGCCGAATAAATAGTTTACTGTTTTATACGATTTACCTTGACGGAAAAAGGCGGCTGCGTATAATGCGCGCCTCCTAACGACGCTGGGCGTTGTTCTTGGGTAAGTCTTTTTATGTTTCTTGGCGTTAAGTCAGGGCAAAAAAAGAAAAGCAAGATTGGCTAAATTAAATCTTGCAAACACCAAGAACCTCTGTACAATGCGCGTCCTCGGTTGGGGAGACAAGCTTCTCTCTACCGAAAGTTCTTTAACAATGTAATTCAAGCAAGACGTGTGGGCGCTTGTGATCGGTGATGCGAAC